>CALWIZ010000005.1 GCA_944380885.1 uncultured Clostridia bacterium
AAGGTCTCACATATACGGCTCATTTGCCTGTTTTTGCTTGAATTTCCATAAATTAAAATTCATAACCCCAAACCTCGAATTTCATTTTTTTGCGGCGTTCAGCCGCATTTTGTTTTTTCGGCGACAAGTGCGTCGAAAAAACTCCTTGTAAGCGAAAACCCGCTTATTAAGCGGGTTTTCAAGGGCGCAGGGGTGGTATTGGCGGAGCTTAACAAGCGATTGCCGCCTGTGGCGGGATAAAAGAGCTTGTTATGGCGCCGCGGTCGAAAAAAATACGCGCTCCAAGCGTAAATTTTTTTCGGGTACCGCAAGAGTAGGGAGTGCAGTCCGAAAATCTTTGATTATCGAGCGAACGGCATTCCCACGGGGGAGAGTGTCGACTCTTTCGACACTCTCACGGCAGCTCGCAAGAGTTGCCGTTTTTCCGAATGCAGTAGATTTTTGCGTTCTGATTTCGTTGACAATATATATACGGTATGATATCATAAATTGTAACTGATAATTATAATAAGTGATTTTAAATATATTTTCGGCGTATGAACGGGCAGAATGGCGGTTGTTACGTTCCGCGGTTGCCGCCGCTGTTGATTATTTTGGTCTGTCAGGCAAATCTACATTGAAAACGCAATACCTTTTTTGCCGACCGTATCACCGCATGTATCACTTAAATATGAAATCAAAGGGGAAGGCGAAACCGAGCTTCACGCCGAAACTATTGACGGATGCGTAAAATCAGAATTATTCAAGGTTTCAGTCGGTAATCGGTACATTAAAGAAAAAACAGTTATAAGATTTACTGGGGAAGAAATAATTTCAAGGCTTAAATATCCTACAAAAACCACAACTGTTTTGGATTCGAACAGAGAGCCTTTCTTTTTCGTGTACAAAAACCGGCGGATATATACTTACAGCAATAATACGCAAAACTATTATGTAGATGTTGAAAGTGTTGAAATATACGGGGTCAATGTAAAAACCAAAGGTACCATACGCACATTTTCATCGGGAGGTATGGACGCCGTCGGCAGTTTTATTATGGAGCTAAAATTCAGCGAGGATTTCAATACCTACATGATTGTTTCGGAAAAGTACGATATACCGCAACTTATTCGTATGCCGCTTGAATAACGGAGAAAGCGCAATTCTGAATTTCGGTAAGCATATTTTACGTCTGCATGGAAAAACTTGATTTTAACACAGTTTAACAAATTTAACGGCAGGCAAGAAATTCCTGCCGTTAAATCTTTGGATTTTTTAAAACGTAAGCAAAGTTTGGGATATAATTAAACAAGAAGAAAGAAAAGTACAGCATATAAGGATTATTTTGAATAATATATAAAATGTCGGAAAATTCATCATAAGGCAAAATTATACGATGAATTACAGTTTTTTAAGAGGAGGGAGTAGACCTGTATGGATCATTTTAAACTGGTTTCCGAATACAAGCCCACCGGCGACCAGCCGGAGGCGATAGAAAAACTGACTGAAGGTGTCGAAAAAGGCTTTAAAGAGCAGGTTCTCTTAGGTGTCACGGGTTCGGGAAAGACCTTTACAATGGCGAATATTATCGCAAATGTCAATCGCCCGACGCTTGTTTTAGCGCACAACAAAACACTCGCCGCACAACTTTGCAGTGAGTTCAGAGAATTCTTCCCTGAGAACGCGGTGGAGTATTTTGTGTCCTATTATGATTATTATCAGCCTGAAGCCTATATACCCGGTACCGACACATATATAGAAAAGGACTCAGCGATAAACGACGAGATTGACAAACTGCGCCATTCTGCCACATGCGCTCTTTCAGAGCGGAGGGATGTTATAATAGTAGCGAGCGTCTCCTGCATTTACTCGCTCGGCGACCCTATTGATTATAAAAATATGGTAATATCGCTGCGTACCGGAATGGAAAAAAGTCGTGACGAGCTGCTTGCGAAACTCGTTGACCTTCAGTACGAGAGAAACGATATAAATTTTGTGAGAAACAAATTCAGGGTCAGGGGAGACACGGTAGAGATTTTTCCGGCAAACGCGTATGAAAACGCTGTTCGTGTAGAATTTTTCGGTGACGAGATAGACAGAATAAGCGAGATAAACACGGTTACGGGAGAAATCAAGGCAATTTTATCGCATACGGCTATATATCCGGCGTCACATTATATCGTATCGCATGATAAGCTGGAGGAAGCTATAAAAGAAATAAAAGATGAGCTTGAGGAACGAGTCGCGTATTTTACCGAAAACGGACAGCTTATTGAGGCGCAGCGCATACGCCAGAGAACAGAATACGATATTGAGATGCTGCGTGAAATAGGCACCTGTAAGGGTGTTGAAAACTATTCGAGAGTGCTGTCGCGCAGAAAACCCGGAAGCGTTCCTTCAACATTGCTTGATTACTTTCCGGATGATTACCTGCTTTTTGTTGATGAGTCGCACGTTACGCTTCCGCAGGTTAGGGGAATGTACGGCGGAGACCGGGCTCGCAAGGAAAACCTTGTGAAATACGGATTCAGATTGCCGTCGGCTTTTGATAACAGACCGCTTAATTTTGAGGAGTTTTACAGTCATATAAATCAGGCGGTCTTCGTTTCGGCAACACCGGGAGATTTTGAGAAGCAGCACGCGGCGCAGATTGTGGAACAGGTCATTCGACCGACCGGACTGCTTGATCCGAAGATTTCCGTAAGACCGAGCGAGGGACAGATAGACGACCTTGTTTCCGAAATAAATATCCGTACCGCCAGGGGAGAGCGTGTGCTGGTCACTACACTCACCAAAAAAATGGCGGAGGATCTTACTGAGTATCTCGGAGGGTTGTCTGTTAAGGTAAGGTATATGCATTATGATATTGATACCATGGAGCGTATGGAGATGATACGTGATTTGCGTCTGGGTGAATTTGACGTACTTGTGGGAATAAACTTGCTGCGTGAGGGTCTTGATATTCCTGAGGTTTCGCTCGTTGTAATACTTGACGCCGACAAGGAAGGCTTCCTTCGCAGTGAAACGTCGCTTGTGCAGACGGTGGGACGTGCGGCGAGAAATGCGGGCGGCGAGGTCATAATGTATGCCGACAGCGTTACCCCGTCAATGGAAAGGGCGATAACCGAAACCGAACGAAGACGTTCCATTCAGGAAAAATACAATAAAGAGCACGGAATAGTTCCCAAAACCGTAATTAAAGACGTAAGGGATATCATTGAGATAGGCACAAAGGTGAAAAATGAGAAGCCTGTATCAAAGATGTCAAGGATTGAACGGGAGGCTGAAATCAAGCGCCTGACCGCAGAAATGAAGCAGGCGGCAAAGATACTTGAGTTTGAGCACGCGGCGTATTTGAGGGATAAAATAAACAAACTGAGAGAAGGAAAATAATTTTTTATAAAAAGCGGCCGCAGGAGTTATCAGAGTAATTTTTATCCTGATAACTTCTGCGGTTTTATTGTTTGAATTATAAATATTTTTTGTAAAACGATACAATTTTGTCAAACGGTATTATATCTTTTCGGTCGTATAAATCTGTATGACACGCTCCCGGAATCAGCAGCAGTTCCTTATTGCTGCCTTTGAGCGAGGCAAACGCGTCTTTGCTGAAATAACAGGAATGAGCTGCGTCACCGTGTATCATAAGCACGGCTGAACGTATTTCGCTGCTGTATGCCAGAATAGGCATATTAAGAAGTGAAATTGAGGAAGTGATATTCCAGCCGCCGTTTGAATTGAGCGAACGCGGATGATAACCGCGCGGAGTTTTGTAGTAAGCAAAATAATCCTTAAGATACTGCGGGGCGTCGTCCGGAACACTTTCGGGCAGACCGCCGGCAAGGGCGCAGCTGCCGTTTTTGAAATCCTGCGTACGCTGGCGGGATATGGCGTCCCTTTTGGCGAAGCGGGCTTCCTCGCTGTCTTCCGCGTCAAAATATCCTTTGGCGGTAACTCTTGTCATATCGTACATTGTGGATGTCACGGTTGCTTTTATGCGTGTGTCAGCTGCCGCCGCGTTCAAAGCCATTCCGCCCCAGCCGCAGATGCCGAGGATTCCTATTTTGTCCGGATCTGCTTTTTCATAGACCGAAAGAAAATCCACTGCTGCACAGAAATCTTCCGTGTTTATATCGGGCGACGCCACATATCGCGGTTCGCCGCCGCTTTCGCCGGTGAATGACGGGTCAAAGGCAAGAGTGAGAAAGCCTCTTTCCGCCAGCTCTTGAGCATAAAGTCCGGAACTTTGTTCTTTTACTGCTCCGAAGGGTCCGCAAACTGCCACCGCCGGCAGCTTGCCCGAAACTCCTGACGGAGCGTAAAGATCAGCGGCAAGGGTTATTCCGTACCGGTTTGTGAAGGTGACTTTTGAATGTTCAGTTTTGTCACTTTTAGGGAAAACTTTATCCCATTCTTCTGTAAGATTCAATTTATCTGACATATTCGGTTTCTCCTTTTTTAATTATCTTTAAGTCTGAATGTGACGGTTACATCATTCTTTCCGAGAAGCTCCTTCAGCTCTTCGGCCGTAATATCGGTTATTTTACCGAGACGTGTAAAATTATAAGTGTTGTAATCATAGTATACGGTTATCGTTCTCCCCTGATAAAGAATAATATCTCCGGGTTCTGCCGTTATGGAGCTATCGTTTCTTACGAGCGGTTCGGGAAGCTCTCCGGTTTTTTCAAAATTGCCGTAGTCATTCATTGATAACGTCAGAGGACCGTTTTCAAGAAGAGAGGCAAACGCGTCTGCTGAAGAGTTATTCTCAAGAACGGCGGTAAGCACCTGTGAATTTATCACAAGCTCTATTTTTGTGTTACCTGAAGCGGCAGAACTGTCATTGCTTTCGTTTATAATGCTGTCCGCCTCGCTTCCGGGGCTGTCAGGTGATGATGTATTACCTGCACACGAGACAAGGCAAAACGGTAACAGGGAAGAAATCAGCAGCATAAAAACGGTTCTCATTTTTTGTCCTCCTGTTTTAAGGTATATATAAGATAATCGAGACAGGCAAGGTTTTTTTGTTTTATATGAAGTTTTTCAAGCAGCTTTTTTCTGTGAGCAGTGAGTAAAATAATTGCCTCGCGTTTTTTACCGTCGTTTAGCAGGCTTTCTATTTCACAGACGGCTGTTCTGCTGCATCCGGCGTCTGAAAGAGTCTGACTTACCGTACTTTTAACCGTTTTCAAAGTTTGCCCGTCTCCTTTCTTTTAATTATATAATAACAGTTGGCATATAAAATATCAAATACATATATTATATTCATTTACATACTTGAAAAGTATTGGAAACTTGTATATAATCAGAGCGGGGAAGTGATACATGTGGATATACGCACACTTGAATATTTTTTAGCAGTGGCACGTGAGGAAAGCATAACCCGCGCCGCAAAGGCGCTTAATATGACCCAGCCTCCGCTGTCAAGGGAGATAAAGGCGCTTGAGGAGGAGCTCGGAAAACAGCTTTTTATAAGGGGAAGCCGAAAGGTTACGCTCACAGAGGAGGGAATGATATTAAGAAGACGCGCGGAAGAGCTTGTCATGCTTATGGAAAAAACAAAATCCGAGGTAGCCGCTTCAAATGATCAGATTTCAGGTGACCTGCATATAGGCGGGGGAGAAACCTACGGAATGGAATTTATAGCCGAAACGCTGTGCAGGCTTTACAGACGTTATCCCGGTGTACGCGTACATCTCCATAGCGGAAACGCTTATGACCTCTTTGAAAAGCTCGAAAACGGTATACTTGATTTCGCCCTTGTAATAGATCCTGCCGATTTGTCGAAGTATGACTATATACGTATGCCATATAAAGATATTTGGGGTCTCCTTATGAGAAAGGATCACCCGCTTGCCTCAAAAAAAGCGGTAAATCCTGATGACCTTAACGGGATTGAGCTTCTGGTATCCCGCCAGTCGCTTATACGTGACGGTCTTGAGGGCAGATTCGGAGTGAAACGGGGAGGTCCTGTTATAGTGGCGACATATAATCTTATATTCAACGCGTCGCTGCTTGTAAAAAGCGGTATGGGGTGCGCTTTGTGCCTTGAAAGGCTGGTACCGGAATATGAGGAAAGTCCTCTTACTTTCCGTCCGTTCACGCCTCGTACCGAAGCGGGAGTTAGTGTTATTTGGAAAAAATATCAGGTGTTCAGCAAGCCTGCGGCAAAATTTCTCGAAGTATTGCAGGAGGTGCTTTCTGAAACGCCTGACAGAATAATATAAAGCGTTTTAGTATAGCAAACCGCATAAAATCAGCATAAATCAAAAGCATAAAAAAGCAACCGCATCGGCGGTTGCTTCAGACTATAGACAAACCTATAATTCAAATTTTCTGCGGCGAAAAGCCGCTTTTTTATTTTTCCTGAGTCGGAAATCAGCCTCCGAGATATGCTTTTTTAATTGAATCGCTCTGCGCGAGCTCTTTTCCGGTTCCGGAAATGGTTATGCGTCCCGATTCAAGCACATAGGCGCGGTCGGCTATGCGAAGCGCCATTTCGGCGTTCTGTTCAACTAAAAGTATAGTGGTTCCGGCTGCGTGCAGCTCTTTTATTATATCAAATATCTGCTGAACAAGAATCGGAGCCAGTCCCATAGACGGCTCGTCAAGCATTAAGAGCTTTGGTTTGCTCATAAGCGCTCTGCCCATGGCGAGCATCTGCTGCTCACCGCCGGACAGTGTTCCGGCTATCTGGTTTTTGCGGTGCTTAAGGCGCGGAAAGCGCTCAAAAATGTCTTTAATGCCTTCTTTTACATATCCCGGCTGAGTGTAGGCTCCCATTTCAAGATTTTCAAGCACTGTCATCTGAAGAAAAATGCGTCTTCCCTCCGGAACGTGTGCCAGTCCCTTTGATACCAGCTTGTGGGCGTCGGTATGAGTAATATCCTCGCCCATAAGTGTTATGCTGCCGGTTTTTGTACGCATAAGACCGGATATGGTTTTAAGTGTTGTGGATTTTCCGGCGCCGTTAGCGCCTATCAACGCGACAATCTCATCAGTGTGAACTTCAAGTGAAATATCTTTCAGGGCGTGGATATTGCCGTAATAAACATTTATATCGTTAACTTTCAGCATTATCTTCCGCCTCCTTTTTCTTTCCGAGATACGCTTCTATAACCGCCGGATTGGATTTGATTTCGTCCGGCGTGCCTTTGGCGATTATCTTGCCGTGGTCGAGCACACAGATACCCTCGCAGATGTTCATTACAAGGTTCATATCGTGTTCGATAAGCATTACGGATATCTGAAACGTGTCCCTTATTCTGCGGATGTTTTCCATAAGCTCTGAGGTTTCCGACGGATTCATACCCGCCGCCGGCTCGTCGAGCAGTATAATTCCCGGGTTGGTGGCAAGCGCTCTTACAATCTCAAGCCGTCTCTGCGCGCCGTAGGGGAGAGAGCCTGCCTGCACCTTTGCTAAGTCTGCCATTGAGAAGAAATCAAGCAGCTCCAAGGCACGTTCGGTTGATGTTTTCTCCGCTTTACGGTAACCGAAAAGATGGGTTACAGAAGATATGAAACCTTCTTTTATAGAGTTGTGAAGACCGACCTTTACATTGTCAAGCACCGACATATTGGAAAAAAGCCTTATATTCTGAAATGTACGGGCTATTCCCATGCGGTTGACCTGTGCCGTGGTTTTTCCGGCGGTCGGCTTGCCGTCGAGAAGTATGGTTCCTCTTGTCGGCTGGTAAACATTTGTAAGCATATTGAAAACAGTGGTTTTCCCGGCTCCGTTAGGACCTATTAGACCGCAGATTTCAGTACGTCCGACGGTGAGGGAGAACTCATCTACCGCTGTAAGACCACCGAAGTCTATACCTAAATGGTGAGTTTCAAGTATCGGTTTTTTGTTAAGGTCACGCTCGGGCACGATAGCGCCGCTCGGATATGGTACCATTTTATCCATTGTCAGTGACCTCCCCGCTGCCGTTTTTGTTTTTACGTAAAATATTTTTGAGCTTACGGAAAATATTTTTGATTTTTGTTTCAAGGCTGACAGCCATCTGCTTCGCCCTGCTGCTGTTTGTAAGAAGCATTACGAGTATAAGCACTATTGCGTATATCAGCATACGGTAATCGCCTATCTCGCGCAGCATTTCAGGCAGTATATAGAGTACCGTTGTGGCAATAATAGAGCCCATGATGTTGCCCATTCCGCCGAGCACTACAAATACAAGAATAAGGATAGAAGTATTGAAATCAAACTTCTTTGCCGCTATCGTGGAAAAATTCATGGCATACAGCGCGCCCGCCATTCCGGCAAGAGCTGCCGATGTTATAAACGCGGTCAGCTTGTATTTTGTTATACTGATACCGACCGATTCTGCGGCAATGCGGTTGTCGCGTATGGCGGTTATCGCGCGTCCGGAACGGCTGTATATAAGATTTATAACGACAAAAAGCGTGAAAAGGATTAGAACAAAGCCGGCGGTAAATGACGCGATTTTTGTAATACCGACAGCGCCCTGAGGTCCGTTGAGGATTATCCGTCCGCCCGACATTCCGAGCGATGCAGTGTCAGTTACGCTGAAATGAAGACCGCTTCCGTCAATACCGACATACAGGCAGTTGATTATATTCTTGATTATTTCGCCGAAAGCGAGGGTGACTATCGCGAGATAGTCTCCGCGAAGCCGCAGCACCGGTATTCCGATAAGCAGACCGGCAATTCCGGCAAAAATTCCGCCAATAATAATTACGAAAACAAGTCTCAACGGCTCAGAACCAACGGAATCCTGAAGCGAGGCGGCGGCAATGACGCCGCTGAATGCTCCTACACTCATAAAACCGGCGTGCCCGAGACTTAATTCACCCGAGATTCCGACTGTCAGGTTAAGTGAAATTGCCAGAACAATATAAACGCATATCGGTATAAGCTGACCGTTCAGCGAGTTTGACAGCATACCTGCCGACTGAAGCGGGAAAAGTATCGCGAAGGCTATAATTACAAGACCATAGGTTTTTAAATTCGTGCGGGCGTATTTGCTCAAATCTCTGAATTTTTTCATTTTACGCACCTCACACCTTTTCTTTTACTGCTTTGCCGAGCAGTCCGGTAGGCTTGACAAGCAGAACGATTATCAGAATCGCGAAAAGAATCGCATCGGAAAGCTGGGAGGAAATATAAGATGTCGCAAAAATTTCGATAACGCCGAGCAGAATACCTCCGAGCATTGCTCCGGGAATCGAACCTATTCCGCCGAAAACCGCCGCCGTAAAGGCTTTTATTCCTGGCATTGAGCCGGTTGTGGGGGTCAGCGTCGGATAGGCGGAGCATAGCAGCACGCCTGCGACCGCGGCAAGAGCGCTGCCTATCGCGAATGTCATGGAAATAGTAAAGTTTGTGTTTATGCCCATAAGCTGAGCCGCGTCTTTATCTTCTGAAACCGCGCGCATAGCCTTTCCCATTTTTCCTTTTTTTGTAAAAAGATTTAGAAGTATCATTATTACAATGCAGGTAATAACCGTAACAATCGCTTCGGATGTAATGATGAGGTCTCCGCCGAAAAGGGAAATCGAGTCAAACGGTACGATCGACGAGAAGCTCTTAGGAGCGCTGCCCCAGATAAGCAGGGCGGCATTTTGTAAAAAGTAGCTTACGCCGATAGCTGTAATAAGTACCGCCAGCGAAGACGCTTTTCTTAAAGGACGGTAAGCAAGCCCCTCAATAACTACGCCTAAAACCGTGCATACGACCATCGCGATAAGTACAGAAAGCAGTGGCGGAACATTAAGGGCGGTGGTTGAAAGATAGGAAATATAAGCTCCTACCATTATAACATCACCGTGCGCGAAATTCAGCATTTTCGCAATGCCGTACACCATTGTATATCCGAGTGCGATTATGGCGTAAACGCTGCCCAGGCTTATTCCGTTTATCAAGTTAGAAATCAGAGTCATGCTTACACCTCTTCAGAATATGGGAAAGTGGGGTAAAAACCCCGCTTTCCTGTTGTTTGTTTTGTTTTTACATTCCGACGTATACGCCGTTTTTGATTACCATACCTTTAGGCTCTTTTGAAACCTCTCCGGTATCCTTCCAGGTGATGTCGGTTCCGGTAAGACCGTTGAATACAAATGATGGATCGGTGAACTGCTCCGTAAGGGCGGTGCAGATGTCTTCGGCAGACATATCAGAGGTTATGCCCTTGGCCTTGCAGGCTTCGTAAAGCGCATATATGCAGTCATATGCGTCGGCGGCAAACTGATTGGGGGTATCGCCGTATTTTTCCTTATATTTGGTAACGAAAGCCTGTGTTTTCTCATCTTCGGCGTCAGCCGAGAAGGGGGTGAGGAGCATTACGCCCTCGGCAAGTGAGGTATCGAAGTTATCAACCGTGAGTATTCCGTCCATACCGTCAACACCGAATATCTTGGGCTCGTATTTCATGCTGTTTGCCTGAGCGAGTATAAGTGAAGCCGGCGTGTAGTAAATGGGGAGGAACAGAAGGTCGGCGCCCGCGTTTTTAGCGGCGTTGAGCTGTGCTGTAAAGTCCTTGGTGTCTTCGCTCGGGAATGTGGTGACGCTTACTATATCAAGGCCGAGAGTTTTGGCTTCGGCGTCAAACTTCTGATAAATTCCGGTGGAATATGCGTCGCCGTTGTTGTAGATGACGGCGATTTTCGTTCCGAGGTTCTGATTCTTAATATAATCCGCGGAAGCGGTTCCCTGGTTCGGGTCGGTAAAGCACATCTGGAAAACGTTTGATTTGCGCGGAATCGCAATATTGCCGTCCGCATCCGGCTGTCCGCCTATAACATCGGTAGAGGAAGCGGAGGGAGTAAGGGTGAAGATGTTATCCGCGTTTGATTCGGTTGATACGGCAACGCAGGGGGTGGTGGTAACCGTGCCCATCAGTATCTGCATGCCCCAGTCCTTCAGGTTGTTGTAGGCGTTTACTGATTTCTCGGCGTCGCTTTCGTCATCCTGGAAATTAAATTCAAACTTGATGTCGCTGTCAAGCGCGTTGATTTCCTCAACGGCGATTTCAGCGGCGTTCTTTACCGCCTGACCGTAAATCGCGTTGCCTCCGGTAGTGGGGCCTATGCTTCCTATTTTAATAGCGGTGGAATCTCCGCCATCTGACTTGCCGCAGCCGGCAAGCGCTGTAAGAACCATAAAAGCCGAAACTATGAGGCTTGCTATTCTTACTGATTTCTTCATACAAAACAACTTCTTTCATATAGAGTTATATATTTTCGGCAGTCTTTTAAGACCGCAGGAAAAACTTAATAAAAAAGGCTCTGCCTTATATTTTTAAGCAGAGCCGTTAAAAATTGCGAAAGTTACATTTCAATTTAGTTCCGCGCTTATACGCGTATCTGCTTAAACTTCATTTTTTGATTTTCCGAACTGTTTAGAAAAAAAACGGTATCAATCAGAAAAAAGGACACTGCAATAAGTACAGTGTCCGCAATAAGGCAGATTATATGCGCAAACGAAAAAGCGGCTGCGCGTGACGCACCCGAAAAACAAGAGTATGAAGTTTTAGATGAAACTTTACACATTGTTAACACTTCCTTAAATGTCGCACTAATTTTATCACAGCCGTAAAAACTTGTCAAGATTTGAGAGGCATTTACATTCATTTTCCGTTTTTTTAATAAAAATAGACTAAAAAAACGCAATAATTTGTAGGATTTAGACTTTTATTATTTTGCAAAATATTATATAATAGGCTATATCCGAATTTAGTTTTTCCGAGGCGGTATTAAAAATGCACAAAAAATCCGTAATGCCGCCAAAGTATTAGTGCGTAGGGTAAAATCTGAAAAAAATTTAAAAAAATATTGCATATTTATTCAATGTGTGGTATAATTTATGCATACAAATTAATAAATATGCAAAAACGGAGGAATAACGATGAATAAAAAGGACATAAAGAAGGTCGTTCTCGCATATTCGGGCGGTCTTGACACATCTATTATAATCCCGTGGCTCAAAGAAAACTACAATAACCCAGAGATTATTGCGGTTTCCGGCAACGTCGGTCAGGCAGGTGAGCTTGATGGACTTGAGGAAAAGGCTATAAAGACCGGTGCCTCAAAACTCTACATAGAAGACCTCACAAAGGAATTTCTTGAGGATTATGTTTTCCCCTGTGTTCAGGCGGGCGCTTTATATGAGGACTATATGCTGGGTACCGCGTTTGCGCGTCCTCCGATAGCAAAGCGCATAGCCGAAATAGCTATTGCCGAGGGAGCCGACGCTATCTGCCACGGCTGCACCGGAAAGGGCAACGACCAGGTTCGTTTTGAGCTTGCTATTAAGGCTTTCGCTCCCGATATGCCGATAATCGCCCCGTGGCGTGAGTGGGATATCAAGTCCCGCGAGGAGGAGATAGATTACGCCGAGGCGCATAATGTACCGCTTAAGATAAACCGCGAGACCAATTACTCAAAGGATAAGAACATCTGGCATCTGTCGCACGAGGGTCTGGACCTTGAGGATCCTAAAAATGAGCCGCAGTATAACAAGCCGGGCTTCCTTGAAATGGGAGTTTCGCCCGAAATGGCTCCGGATAAGCCGACCTATGTGACTGTTCACTTTGAAAAGGGTGTTCCAACCGCTGTTGACGGCAAGGAAATGGGAGCGGTAGAGCTTGTGGATACTCTTAACAAGCTCGGCGGCGCTAACGGAATAGGCTTGCTTGATATAGTGGAGAACCGCCTTGTCGGTATGAAATGCCGCGGCGTATACGAGACTCCGGGAGGAGCTATCCTTTACAAGGCGCACAGCGTGCTTGAGTCGATCTGCCTTGATAAGGAAACCGCACATTACAAGTCCCTTGTCGCCCAGAAGCTGGCGGAGCTTGTATACAACGCACAGTGGTTCACACCTCTTACCGAGGCTATCCTTTCTTTTGTAAAGACTACGCAGAAGACCGTGACCGGAGATGTCACCTTGAAGCTCTATAAGGGTAATATGATCAACGCCGGAGTTACTTCGCCCTATTCACTGTATGACCCTGAAATCGCGACCTTTGACGAGGACGATGTTTACAATCAGGCGGACGCTACCGGATTTATCAACCTTTACGGACTTCCGACCAAGGTTTACGCCAAGATGAAGGCTAAAAACGGTATTAAATAATATATGAAAAAAACGGAAACCCGCCCTCAGAAAGGCGGGTTTTCGGGAAATTAAAAAGTATAAAGCAATAGAGGAAACGGAGAAGCGCAAATGGATAAAATGTGGGCGGGCAGGTTTCATAAAGCCCTTGACAGCACAGCGGACGATTTCAATTCATCGATTCATTTTGACTCAAGAATGTATAAGGAGGATATATCCGGATCTGTGGTTCACGCTATGATGCTGGCGCGTCAGGGAATTATAACAGAGGACGAAAAGGACAAAATCGTAAGCGGACTTACTTCAATACTTGAGGATATAGAATCGGGCAAGCTCGGAATAGACATGGCGGCTGAGGATATACATATGTTTGTAGAGTCCGAGCTCACAAAGCGTATAGGCGACGCCGGAAAGAAGCTGCATACAGCAAGAAGCCGCAACGACCAAGTGGCGCTTGATATAAGAATGTACCTTTTGTCTGAGTGCGAAGAAATCGGCGGTCTCATTAAAAAGCTGCTCGGCGCGATAAGAGATATTGCGTCGGAACATAAGAACGATATAATGCCGGGGTATACCCATTTGCAGAGAGCGCAGCCGATAACCTTTGCTCACCACGTTCTGGCTTACGGAATGATGTTCAGCCGTGATCTTGACAGGATAAAGGACGCGGTAAAAAGAATGCTTGCTTCCTGTCCGATTGGATCCTGCGCCCTTGCCGGAACCACATATAATACCGACCGCGCTTTTGAGGCTGAACGCCTCGGCTTTACGGGAATTTCGCTCAACAGTATTGACGGCGTTTCCGACCGAGATTTCTGTGTGGAGCTTCTTGATGCTTTCGCGCTTATAATGATGCACCTTTCGAGATTTTCGGAGGAAATAGTGCTATGGTCGTCGTGGGAGTTCAAGTTTATAGAGCTTGACGACAGTTATACCACAGGCTCAAGCATTATGCCGCAGAAAAAGAACCCCGATATGGCGGAGCTTGTAAGAGGGAAGACCGGCAGGGTATACGGCGACCTGATGGCGCTGCTTACAACCTTAAAGGGTTTGCCGCTCGCCTACAACAAGGATATGCAGGAGGACAAGGAGGCGGTCTTTGACGCGGTCGATACTGTAAAGAAATGCCTTGAGGTATTTATACCGATGATAGCCACCATGAAGGTGCTGCCCGATAATATGCGGCTTGCCGCCGGAAAGGGCTTTATAAACGCGACCGACCTTGCCGATTATCTTGTGAAAAAGGGTATGCCGTTCCGCACCGCATATAAAAAGGTGGGGGAAATAGTGGCTTATTGCATTGAAAACGGACTTATACTTGAAAATATGCCGCTTGAGAAGTACAAAGAGTTTGACAGCGCGTTTGACGCAGATTTATATAATGAAATATCGCTTGACACCTGCGTTTCAAAGCGTATTTCAGCCGGCGGAACAGGACCCGACTCGGTTGAGGCGCAGATTAGATATATTACGGAGCTTTTAAATGACTAAGGTATTTATTGACGGCAGCGCCGGTACTACGGGGCTGAGAATTGATGAAAGGCTTAAAGACAGAAAGGATATTACCCTTATCCGTCTTGATGAGGAAAAACGCAAGGACATATCAGCCCGCAAAGAGGCGATAAACAGCGCCGATGTGGTTTTTCTCTGCCTGCCCGACTCGGCGGCAATAGAGGCGGTAGCGCTTTGTGAAAACGGCAATACGGTTATAATTGACGCGTCCACGGCTCACAGAACAAATAAAGACTGGGAATACGGATTTCCCGAGCTGTCGGAGGAAAGGGAAAAGCGCATAGCGGCGTCAAAAAGGATAGCTAATCCCGGCTGTCACGCGAGCGGCTTTATATCGCTTGTGTATCCGCTTATAGAATCCGGAATTTTAAGCAAAGAGGCGATGCTTTCCTGCTTTTCGGTAACGGGTTACAGCGGCGGCGGCAAGAAAATGATAGCCGAGTACGAGGCGGAGGACAGAGATGTCCTGCTTTCCGCTCCGAGACAGTACGGAATTTCACAAAGCCATAAGCATCTGCCGGAAATGACCGCAGTGTGCGGACTTGAAACTCCTCCGTTGTTTTCTCCGATAGTAGCGGATTTTTACAGCGGTATGACGGTGACTGTGCCGCTTTTTGCGGAACAGATAAAGGGTACGGCGGAAGATATAAAAAAGATTTACAAAGAAAAATACGCAGGACCGGTCGTAAGGTATGCCGAAGCCGCCGATGAGAACGGATTTATTTCATCTAACAGGCTTTCGGGCAAGGACTCAATGGAAATAAGCGTTTTCGGCAACGGCGACAGAATACTGCTTGTCTCACGGTATGATAATCTCGGCAAGGGCGCTTCGGGAGCGGCGGTCGAGTGTATGAATATCGTAATAGGGGCGGATAAGACCGCCGGTCTTGAGTTATAAAAACGGGTGATAATATGGAAATAATTTCAGGCGGCGTATGCGCCGCAAAGGGCTTTACCGCAAGCGGAGTTCACTGCGGTATAAGGAAAAACCGCGCAAAACGTGATCTGGCGCTTATTTTCAGCGAGAAAAGGGCGACGGCGGCGGCGGTGTATACGACAAACCTTGTAAAGGGCGCGCCGCTTACCGTTACAAAGCAGCATTTAAAGGACGGCTTCGCTCAGGCGGTCATATGCAACAGCGGAAACGCTAACACCTGCAACGCGGACGGTATTGAAATTGCTGAAAAAATGTCAGACTGTCTCGGCAGTGCGCTCGGAATACCGGCAGATGACGTGGTTGTGGCGTCGACCGGTGTTATAGGTCAGCCGCTTGATATTGAACCTATAAAAAACGGCATACCTGAGCTTGTGAAGTCTTTAAGCGCAAACGGCAGCCAGCAGGCGGCGGAGGGCATAATGACCACCGATACCAAAATAAAGGAAATAGCTGTCAGCTTTGATATAGGCGGTAAGAAATGTAAAATAGGCGGAATTGCCAAGGGTTCGGGTATGATACACCCGAATATGGCGACAATGCTCGTCTTTATCACCACCGACTGCGCTATCAGCCGCGAAATGCTGTCTAAGGCACTTTCGAGCGATATAAAGAATACCTTTAATATGGTAAGCGTTGACGGAGATACCTCCACAAACGATATGGTGACAGTGCTTGCCAACGGTATGGCTGAAAATCCGGAAATAACGGCTGACGGCGAGGATTTCAGGACCTTTATGCAGGCGCTTAATACCGTTACGGTACATCTTTGCCGCATGATAGCGGGCGACGGCGAGGGCGCTACAAAGCTGATTGAATGCAAGGTTACCGGGGCTAAGGACGAGCAGACCGCAAAAACGGTAGCTAAGGCGGTCATATGCTCATCGCTCACAAAAGCCGCCATGTTCGGAGCCGATGCCAACTGGGGCAGGGTGCTCTGTGCTATCGGCTATTCGGGCGCTGATGTCGATGTAAACAAAACCGCGGTTTCCTTTAAATCCGCGAAGGGTGAAATTGCCGTGTGCGAAAACGGAGCCGGTATACCTTTCAGCGAGGAAAAGGCAAAGGAAATACTGCTTGAGGACGAGATAGAGATACTTGTCGATTTTGCTTCAGGCGACGGCGCCGCCACCGCATGGGGCTGCGACCTTACCTATGATTATGTAAAAATAAACGGAGATTACAGAACTTAAAAGAGGGGACAGGAATGGCGCTCAATATCACAAACGCCCAGCGTGCCGAGGTGCTCACTCAGGCGCTTCCGTATATTCAGAAATATTATAAAAAAATAGTGGTAATAAAATACGGCGGAAACGCCATGATAAACGAGGAATTAAAGCAGCAGGTAATGGAGGATATAGTCCTTTTGTCGCTTATAGGCGTAAAGGTCGTGCTGGTGCACGGCGGAGGTCCCGAGATTACCGAAATGCTCGGCAGGATAGGCAAGGAGTCGGTTTTTGTGGACGGACTTCGGGTCACTGACAGGGAGACCGCCGAGGTGGTGCAGATGGTGCTTGCCGGAAAGATAAACAAGAGCCTTGTGAATCTGCTTGAGATAAAGGGCGGCAAGGCGATGGGCATATCCGGAATGGACGGGCATATGATAGAGGCGGCGCCAAAAGACGAAAGATTAGGCTTTGTCGGCAAGATTACAAAGGTAAATGTTGAGCCTATATTCGACCTGCTTGACCACGATTATATACCGGTTGTGTCAACCGTAGGCTGCGATATGGAGGGAAATATCTACAACATTAACGCAGATACCGCCGCAGCTTACATAGCCGGCGCGATGAAGGCCGAAAGACTTATTTCCATGACCGATATTTCGGGAATTTTAAGGGACAGGAACGACCCCGATTCGCTTATTCCCTGCATAGATATTAAGGAAGCGGTTGAGCTTTTCAGGGACGGCACAATTTCAGGCGGTATGATACCTAAGGTTGAGTGCTGTATCGACGCTATTCACAGGGGCGTTAAAAAGGTAATAATAATGGACGGCAGGGTGCCTCACTCACTGCTTATAGAAACACTGACTGACGAGGGCGCCGGTACTATGGTAACAGGGGATAAGAACGATGAACGTTAAAGAGAAAGACGCGAAATATATAGCAGATACATACGCAAGGTTTCCGGTGGTAATAAAAAGCGGCAAGGGTTCACTGCTTTACGGTGAGGACGGCAAGGAATATATCGACCTTGGAACCGGTATTGCCGTAAACACTTTCGGCGCGGCGGACAGCGAGTGGATAAACGCCGTAACCGCCCAGCTCGGAAAGCTCCAGCACAGCTCTAATCTTTATTATATCGAGCCGGACACGCTGCTTGCCGAAATGCTCTGCGAGAGAACCGGAATGAAAAAGGTTTTCTTTTCAAATTCCGGAGCTGAGGCGAATGAGTGCGCCATCAAGGCGGCGAGAAAATACGCCGCGGAGAAAAAAGGCGCCGAATATAATACAATAATCACCCTTAAAAACAGCTTTCACGGCAGAACTATAACCACCCTTGCGGCAACAGGTCAGGATGAGTTTCATAATGACTTTCTGCCGCTGACGGCAGGGTTTGACTATGCCGAGGCAAACAATACAGAAGACCTTAAAGAAAAGGTCGCAGCTAATAAAACCGCCGCTATAATGTTTGAATGCGTTCAAGGCGAGGGTGGCGTACTTCCGCTTGAGCCGGATTTTGTAAAGGCTATTGCCGAAATCGCGGAGCGTGAGGATATACTGATGATAGCCGACGAGGTTCAGACCGGCAACGGCAGGACGGGTGAGCTTTACGCTTATATGAATTACGGAATAACACCCGATATTGTCACGACCGCGAAAGGTCTCGGCGGCGGACTGCCGATTGGGGCTACCATGCTCGGAGAAAAGGTAAAGGACGTATTCACCCCAGGCACCCACGGCTCCACATTCGGCGGAAATCCGGTCTGCTGCGCGGGAGCTGTAAATATTTTGAGCCGTATAACCGATGAGGTTTTAGAGGGTGTAAAGGAAAGGTCACGCTTTATAAAATCTGAGCTTGAAAATGCGCCCGGAGTAAAATCGGTTACCGGTATGGGACTTATGTTAGGCGTTGAAACCGAAAAGAACGCTTCGGAAATAATAAACGAATGTATGAATAACGGCGTGCTTGTAATAAAGGCTAAAAATAAAATCCGCCTGCTTCCGGCGCTAAATATACCTATGGAGCAGCTCGCAAAGGCGATCGCCGTATTCAAAAAAGCCTGCGGAGGAGAATGAAAATGGATTTCAGAGGAAAGAGCTTTTTAAAGCTGCTTGATTTTTCGGGCGAGGAGATAGCCTGTCTTTTGGACCTTGCGGCGGAGCTTAAATATAAAAAGAAAAACGGTATACCGCATAATATCTGTCAGGGCAAAAATATTGCTTTGATTTTTGAAAAGACAAGCACAAGGACACGCTGCAGCTTTGAAGTGGCGGCGCATGATCTCGGTATGGGGGTCACCTACCTTGACCCGACAGGCTCACAGATAGGCAAAAAGGAGAGCATAGCCGATACCGCGAGAGTATTAGGCAGAATGTTCGACGGTATCGAGTACCGCGGCTACGGTCAGGAGATAGTCGAGGAGCTTGCGAAGTACGCCGGAGTTCCTGTATGGAACGGACTTACTAATGAGTTTCACCCGACTCAGATATTAGCTGATTTCCTTACAATCAAGGAGCATTTCGGCTATCTTAAAGGAATAAACTTTGTCTATATGGGGGACGCCCGCTACAATATGGGCAATTCCCTTATGGTCGGCTGCGCCAAAATGGGACTTAATTTCACCGCCTGCGCTCCCGCAAAATACTTCCCCGATAAGGCGCTTGTGGAGACTTGTGAGGAAATCGCGAAGGTCACGGGCGCGACTGTAAAACTGTGCGAGGATCCTATGGAGGCAACCAAAAACGCCGACGTTATATATACCGATGTATGGGTATCGATGGGCGAACCGGCGGAGGTATGGGAAGAAAGAATTAAAGACCTTTCCCCCTATCAGGTAAACAGCGAAATAATGAAGAACGCCGGAGAAAAGGCGGTATTCATGCACTGCCTGCCCGCCTTCCACGACCATAAAACAGCGATAGGTAAAGAAATGGGCGAAAAATTCGGCAGGGACAGCTTTGAGGTAACCGACGAGGTGTTTGAGTCGCCGCAGTCGATAGTCTTTGACGAGGCGGAAAACCGTATGCACACGATAAAGGCTGTAATGGCCGCGACACTGGGTTAAAGATATGGACAAAAAAGCGTATTTGGTATTAGAGGACGGAACGGTTTTTGAAGGCTGCGCCTTCGGTGCCGTAAAGGAATCGGTGGGGGAGCTTGTTTTCACCACCGGAATGTGCGGATATATAGAAACTCTGACTGATGAAAGCTATTTCGGTCAGATTGTGCTGCAAACCTTTCCGATGATAGGAAATTACGGTATAATTCCGCAGGATTTTGAGGGCGAATGCTCTGTAAAGGGATATGTAGTCAGGGAAAAGTGCGACAATCCCTCAAACTTTCGCTGCGAGGAAACGCTTGACGAGTTTCTGAAAGAAAAGGACGTTCCTGGAATTTACGGAATAGATACAAGGGCGGTAACCAAAATAATCCGTGAGCACGGCGTTATGAACGCTGTTATCTGCTATAAAGTTCCGGAAGACCTTTCGGACGTTAAAAATTACAGAATAGAAAACGCCGTAAGAAGCGTTACAACCGATAAAAAGCAGGTTTACCCCGCCGAAAACGGTAAATTCAATGTTGCGCTTCTGGATTACGGCGCAAAAAGAAACATAATAAGGGAGCTTGTAAAGCGGGGCTGCACGGTCACGGTTTATCCGGCGTGCACCACGGCGGAGGAGATTCTTGCCGTCTCGCCGGACGGTGTAATGCTTTCAAACGGACCGGGCGACCCGGCTGAAAACATCGAAGAAATAAACGAGCTTAAAAAGCTCGCAGGACGGCTGCCGATGTTCGGCATATGCCTCGGTCATCAGCTGCTTGCGCTGGCGCTGGGAGCTAAAACCGAGAAGCTCAAATACGGCCACAGGGGAGCCAATCAGCCGGCGAGAGAGACCGGCGGCGACAGGACGTATATAACAAGCCAGAACCACGGCTACGCGGTAGTGTCGGACAGTGTTAGCAGGGGAACTGTAAGCTATGTAAACGCGAACGACGGTACCTGCGAGGGCATAGACTATCCGGATTTAAAGGCTTTTTCGGTGCAGTTTCACCCGGAGGCCTGCTCAGGCCCGCACGACACAGCCTTTTTGTTTGACCGCTTTATAAGACTTATGGAGGAAAAATAAATGCCGTTTGATAAATCGATAAGAAAGGTAATGGTGATAGGCTCTGGACCTATCGTTATAGGTCAGGCGGCGGAGTTTGACTATGCCGGCGCGCAGGCGTGCCGCGTGCTTAAAGCGGCAGGGGTCAATGTGGTTCTTGTAAACTCAAACCCAGCCACAATTATGACCGACAAGGCGCTTGCCGACGAGATATATCTTGAGCCGCTTACCGAGGAAACGGTAAAACGCATAATTTTAAAGGAAAAGCCGGATAGTCTGCTTGCCGGCCTTGGCGGTCAGACCGGGCTTACAATAGCCATGCAGCTTGATAAGGACGGTTTTCTGCGTGAAAACGGCGTGAGGCTTATAGGCACCAACGCCGAGGCGATAGACAAAGCGGAGGACAGGCAGCTTTTTAAAGACACAATGGCGGAAATAGGCGAGCCGACAATACCGTCCGACATAGCGAATGACATTGATACCGCGCTAAGAGTGGCGGCAAAAATCGGGTACCCGGTAATAGTCCGTCCGGCGTTTACCTTAGGCGGTGCCGGCGGCGGCGTCGCATACAGCGAGGAAGAGCTTAAAATAATCGCCAAAACGGGACTTGACGCGTCTCCGATAACACAGATACTTGTCGAGAAATATATTTTCGGCTGGAAAGAAATAGAGTTTGAAACCATGCGCGACTACGCCGGCAATGTAATAGCCGTGTGCAGTATGGAAAACTTTGACCCGGTCGGCGTGCATACGGGGGACAGTATAGTTGTCGCTCCGGCGCTCACTCTCTCCGATAAGGAATACCAGATGTTGAGGAGCGCCGCGCTCAATATTATCTCGGCGCTCGGTATAGTCGGCGGCTGCAACTGCCAGTTTGCCCTTAATCCCGACAGCTTTGAGTATGCCGTAATAGAGGTCAATCCGAGGGTCTCTCGTTCGTCGGCGCTCGCATCAAAGGCGACCGGCTATCCTATTGCCAAGATAACCACTAAAATCGCTCTCGGTTACAGGCTTGACGAGATTACAAACGATATCACCGGCAAGACCTGCGCCTGCTTTGAACCGGCGCTTGACTATGTGGTGGTAAAGCTGCCGAAATGGCCGTTTGATAAATTCGCGGGAGCCTCAAGAAAGCTCGGCACACAGATGAAAGCCACCGGAGAGGTTATGGCGATAGGCGTCAGCTTTGAAGATGCTATAATGAAAGCGATAAGGGGAGCGGAAATATCGCTTGATACTCTTAACGCCGCCCCGATTTCAGACGAGGATATAATAAAGCGGTTGGGGAATACCGATGACCGCCGCCTTTTCACGGTTTTCGAGGCGCTTAAAAAAGGCGTTTCGGTCGATGAGATTTTTAAAATAACCCGTATTGACCGGTTTTTCCTTTATAAGCTCTTGAATCTTGTGAATTACGAAAAGGAAATTGAGAACGGAATAACCGACGAATTGTATTTAAAGGGCAAAAAGTTAGGGTATACCGATACGGCGCTTAAAAGACTTTCCGGTGCGGAAAGCCTGCCCCGACTGGACGCGTCATATAAAATGGTCGATACCTGCGGCGCCGAGTTTGACGCGGTAACGCCCTACTTTTATTCTACCTACGGCGGCGAGTGCGAGGCGCGTTCCTTTAAGCGCTCAGGCAAGCCGGTTATTATAGTTTTAGGCTCAGGACCTATAAGAATAGGGCAGGGAATAGAGTTTGACTATTCCTCGGTTCACTGCGTCTGGACGCTCAAGGAAAGCGGATATGATGTTGTTATTATAAACAACAACCCTGAAACGGTATCTACCGATTACGATACCGCCGACAGGCTGTATTTCGAGCCGCTGACGCCTGAAGACGTAATGAATATAATAAAGGTCGAAAAGCCGGTAGGTGTTGTTGTGGCGTTCGGCGGCCAGACCGCCATTAAGCTCACAAAATTCCTTGACGATAACGGCATAAAAATACTCGGCACATCAGCTGAGGGAATCGATATAGCCGAGGACCGCGAGAGATTTGATGAGCTGCTTGAGAAATTCGGTATAAAGCGCCCGAAGGGATTCGGCGTGAACACGCTTGAAGAGGCGCTTGAAGCGTCGCAGAAACTTGGATTTCCGGTGCTGCTGCGTCCGTCCTATGTAATAGGCGGACAGAATATGAAGATTGTCCACAACGAGGACGAAGTGCGTGTCTATATGGAGCGCATATTAGCGCAGGGAATAGACAATCCCGTGCTTGTGGATAAGTATATGGCTGGCAAGGAGCTTGAGGTGGACGTTATTTCCGACGGAACCGATGTGCTTATTCCAGGGGTTATGCAGCATATTGAGCGGGCGGGAGTACACTCGGGCGACTCGATAGCGGTCTATCCTCCGTACAGCATTAACGATAAAATGATGCAGAGGATTACCGACTGCTCCGAAAAGCTGGCGCTGGCGCTCGGTACAAAGGGTCTTGTAAATATCCAGTACCTTATCTATAATAATGAGCTTTATGTTATAGAGGTAAACCCACGCGCGTCAAGAACAGTGCCCTATATAAGCAAGGTCACCGATGTCCCGATGGTGGATATAGCCGCAAAGGTAATGACCGGCAGCACATTAAAGGAGCTTGGCTGCGGTACGGGACTTCATAAAGTTCCACCGTATTACGCGGTAAAGGTTCCTGTCTTCTCGTTTGAGAAGCTGACCGATGTCAATTCCTATCTGGGACCCGAAATGAAATCAACCGGCGAGGTGCTCGGAATTGGCAAAACGCTTGAGGAAGCGCTTTTTAAGGGTCTTACCTCGGCGGGAATGATGCTGAAATCATCGTTTGCCCAGAAAAATGTAGGCGTGCTTGTAAGCGTTGATACACACGACCAGCTTGAGGTGGTATCGCTTGCCAAAAAGCTCGACGATTTAGGCTTTAAGCTGTTTGCCACAAAGGAAACGGCGCAGTCGATAGCAGGACTCGGTATCAGCGTTACCGAGATAGCCGGAATAAAAGAAAGCGACAACGCGTTTAAGCTGCTTGAAAACGGCGATATAAGCTATATAATCTATACCGGCGCACTTATGGACTCAACGGTTGACGATTATATCGCTTTGCACAGACGCGCGCTCCAGCTTTCAATTCCGTGTCTTACTTCACTTGACACGGCGAACGCCCTTGCCGATATAATAGCCAGCCGCTACAATCAGCAGAACACCGAGCTTGTCAATATCAACAATATGCGCAAAGAGCGCAGAACGCTTGAGTTCTCAAAAATGCAGGCTACCGGAGATGACTATATTTTCATTGAGAATTTCTCAAACAGCATAACCTGCCCTGAATCACTATGTATAAGCCTTTGCGACCGTCACAAGGGAATAGGCGGTTTCGGAATAGTACTTATTGAAAATTCATCGGTTGCCAACGCTAAAATGCGGATATACAACCGTGACGGTTCCGAGGGCAAAATGGCGGGCAACTGCATACGCTGTACAGCTAAATATCTTTACGATAACGGCTTTGTCGCCGGAGATACAGTAACGATAGAGACGGCGAGCGGCGTAAAGGAACTTAAAATCTACACGTCTGACAGCAAAGTAACGCTTGCGTCGGTCGATATGGGAAAGGCGTCGCTTGACGCTAAAACCCTGCCTACTACGATAGATGAAAAACAGCTTGTAGATTATCCTGCCGAAATAGGCGGTAAACAGTACAATATCACCTGCGTTAATGTAGGTAATCCTCATTGCGTGGTTTTCTGTGACAATGTGGACGCGGTGGATATCGAAAAAATCGGTCCGCAGTTTGAAAACGCGCCGATTTTCCCCGAAAGGATAAACACCGAGTTTATAAGGGTGGTAAATCCCAACACTATTAAGATGAGGGTTTACGAGCGCGGAAACGGAGAAACTTCCGCCTGCGGAACCGGTGCCTGCGCCGCCGTTGTCGCGGCGTGCGTGAACGGAAAATGCAATAAGGGCGAGGATATAACCGTCAAGGTAAAGGGCGGCGACCTCACTGTAAACTATACCGATGAACGGATAATACTTACAGGTGACGCAGTGCTTGTCTTTGAGGGCAGAACCGAATACTGATATTAAAAAAGCTGTCTTACGAAACAAAATCCGTAAGACAGCTTTTTTGTACCTTAAGAAAAGTTTTAAAAGGCAGACTGAATTTTTTCAAGGATATTTTCAACCGTTTCTTCCGTTGAGGAGCAGGAGACGGTTATATCTGCATACTTCCTGTAAAGGGGAAGACGCTCGGCATAAATGCTATCAAGCGATTCACCGGGGTGCATTACAATGCCGCGGGTGGTTATATTGTCTATCCTGCGTTTCACTTCACAAAGCGGCACATCAAGCCAAACGGCAACGCCCGTGCGTTTAAGGTTCTGCATCGCGGCTTGCGAATATACGGCGCTGCCTCCGGTGGCTATAACGCTGTTTTCAACCGAGAGCAAAGAGAGCACATCACTCTCGGTTTCGAGAAATTTCTCAATACCGTCATTATTTATTATATCCTGTAATTTTCTGCCGGTTTTCTGTTGAATAATAAGGTCGGTATCGCAGAACTGAAGCCCGGCGGCTTTCGCGAGAATGACCCCGACAGTGCTTTTTCCTGCGCCCGGCATACCGATAAGTACAATATTGCTTTTTTTCATAAATCAGTTTTTAAGACTCTGGAGCGGAGCCGGTATTCTGCCCGCACGGTCGATAAATCTCTTGGGGCTTTTGGTAAGGTTGACCTTCATAATCGGGCCAGAGCCTAAAAGCCCGCCGAACTGAAGCTCTTCGCCCGCCTTTTTGCCTATTGCCGGTATAACACGGACGGCGGTTGTTTTTGAATTAACCATGCCTATCGCGGCTTCATCGGCAATTATTGCAGAAATTACTTCGGCTGGTGTTTCACCCGGAATTGCTATCATATCAAGACCGACAGAGCATACCGCCGTCATAGCCTCTAACTTTTCAAGCAGCAGGTCGCCGGAACGCGCCGCGTCTATCATTCCCGCGTCCTCAGTCACCGGTATAAATGCGCCTGAAAGACCGCCGACAGAGGAAGAAGCCATTACGCCGCCTTTTTTCACCGCGTCGTTAAGCAGCGCCAATGCCGCTGTGGTGCCGTGTATTCCGCAGGTCTCAAGACCCATTTCCTCAAGGATATGAGCTACCGAGTCGCCTACGGCAGGTGTCGGCGCGAGGGAAAGGTCAACAATTCCGAACGGAACTCCGAGCCTTGCGGACGCTTCGGTACCGACAAGCTGACCCATACGGGTAATCTTAAAGGCAGTGCGTTTTATAGTTTCGGCAACTTTTCCGAGGTCGCCGTCAGGACATTTTTTAAGAGCTGCCTGAACAACACCGGGACCTGATACGCCGACGTGTATCACACAGTCAGGCTCACCTATGCCGTGAAAGGCTCCCGCCATAAACGGATTGTCTTCCACCGCGTTGCAGAATACAACAAGCTTTGCGCAGCCTATGCAGTCGCGGTCGGCGGTTATTTCGGCGGTCTGCCTTACGATTTTGCCCATCAGCTTTACCGCGTCCATATTTATGCCCGACTTGGTCGAGCCGATATTTACTGAAGAGCAGATATTTTCGGTTACGGACAGAGCCTCCGGAATAGAGCGTATCAGCGCTTCGTCACCGGCTGAAAAGCCCTTATGAACAAGCGCGGAATACCCGCCTATAAAGTTTACTCCGGTGGTGTCTGCCGCTTTCTGGAGCGCCTTGGCGTAAAGCACGGGGTCTCCGCCGGAAGCGGCAAGCAGCGCTATCGGGGTGACCGAAATGCGCTTGTTGATTATCGGAATACCGTATTCGCGCTCTATGTCCTCGCCGGTTTTTACCAGATTTTCGGCTTTGCGCGTAATTTTGTCATAAACCTTTTCGCAGGAACGCTTTATATCCGGATCGGCGCAGTCAAGCAGGGAAATACCCATTGTTATGGTTCGGATATCAAGGTTTTCCTCGGAGATCATATTTATGGTCTCCATTATGTCGTTCAAATTTATCATATGTATCCCCTTTATATGCGGTGCATTGAATTGAATATGTCCTCGTGCATGACACGGATATCAAGCCCCTTATCAGGGTCTATCGCCTTCATTTTATCCGAAAACTCGGCAAATGAGCAATTAAGTCCGCTTATTTCCGTAAGCATTACCATAACGAACATATCCTGAAGAACCGATTGGGTTATATCGACTATGTTCGCGTTGGACTCGGCGCAGACGGCGCTTACCTTGGCTATTATTCCTACGGCATCCTTGCCGATAACCGATATTACTGTTTTCATTATTTTACCACCCTCAGAAAATTTGTTTTAATTTTAACACAGTTTAAAGGCAATATCAATTATAAACTTTAATTTTTTGTCTTAACAGCGGCTTGACATAGTTTTTTTATGATGATATTATATTTCCGAAAGGAATGATGCTTGTGATATACAGCGAAAACAGGTTTGACTCCGCAAACCGCAGCGGCGAATATCTCAAATATGTAAAATATGAGCCGGAAAATAAGACGGAAGATAAGCTGCCGCTTTTTATTTATGTACACGGAGCCGGAGGAAGAGGAGACGACCTCTCGGTTATTAAAACTGTTGCGCCTATGAGCGTTATCGCCGCGGGACGTGAGGTAAATGCCGTCTGCGTTGCTCCTCAGTGCCACGCGGATACATGGTTCGAGCTTTTTGATGTTCTGCTGGAATTTATAGATAATATGCGCTGCGGCGAAAATATAGACCAAAGCCGTGTTTACATATCGGGCGCAAGCGACCACGGCTCTTGGGTTCCCGCGTTTGAGAGCGAGGAGCTTTGGACATGGATTTTTGAGCAGCGCAGAGAAGACTGATATTTTTGATATACAGTGCGGGCGGTTTTTTACCGCCCGATTATTTTGTAATATAGCTAATAGACAATATTTCACGTTAAAGTTATTTATGCTTGTGCAATTTATCCATTTACAATAAAAAACACAATATATTGTGTAGACAAATCAAAAATATTCAAATATTTAGTTGACAAGCGGAAGATTATGGTGTAGAATAACATTACACTTCATTCAGAAATACAGGGGAGAGCGAGCACAGATGACGCACGAAAACTGGAAAGGATTTAACGGAGGAGAATGGCAGGACACTATAAATGTCCGCGATTTTATACAGAAGAACTACCGTGAGTATAAAGGGGACGACAGCTTTTTAAGCGGTGCGTCAAAGCGCACAAAGGAACTTATGTCGAGGATAAATTCTCTTTTTGAGCTGGAGCGACTCTACGGCGGGGTACTTGATATAGATACAGAGACTGTCTCCTCGCTTACAAGCTATGCCCCCGGGTATATCGATAAGGATAAGGAGCTTATTGTCGGAATGCAGACCAACCGTCCGCTCAAAAGGGGCGTAAATCCGTTCGGCGGAATAAGAATGGCACGTCAGGCGTGCGAGGCTTACGGATATAAGCTCAGCGATAAGATAGAAAGCGAGTTCAAATACAGGACAACCCATAATGACGGTGTTTTCAGGGCGTATACGGATGAGATGCGTCTTGCCCGCCACTGCCATATCATTACCGGTCTGCCTGACGCTTACGGCAGAGGCAGAATAATCGGTGATTACAGAAGAGTGGCGCTTTACGGAATCGACCGTCTTGTAGAGGAGAAGAAAAAAGACAAAGCGGCTTTAGCGCAGCAGAATTTCCTTTATGAGCAGATACGGCTTGACGAGGAGCTTTATCAGCAGATAGCGTTTCTCGGTTATATGAAGGAAATGGCGGCAATGTACGGATATGATATAAGCGGTCCGGCCGCCAACGCGAGAGAGGCTATACAGTGGACATATTTCGCGTATCTTGCCGCGATAAAGGAGCAGAACGGAGCGGCGATGTCGCTCGGAAGGGTAAGCACCTTCTTTGATATTTACATTGAGCGCGACCTTAAGGACGGAACCCTTACAGAGGCGGCGGCGCAGGAGCTTATAGATGATTTTGTAATGAAGCTCAGGATAGCAAGACACTTGAGAACTCCGGATTACAACGAGCTTTTCGGCGGCGACCCGATGTGGATTACCGAAAGCGTAGGCGGTATGGGGGAGGACGGCAGAACGCTTGTCACAAAGAGCAGCTATCGTATTCTCAACACTCTTTATACATTGGGCTCATCACCGGAGCCTAACCTTACCATACTATGGTCAAAGCAGCTTCCCGAGAGCTTTAAGCGCTACTGCGCCAAGGTTTCAAAGGATACAGATTCGATACAGTATGAGAACGACGACCTTATGCGTCCGATATACGGCGACGATTACGCTATCGCCTGCTGTGTTTCGGCAATGAAGATAGGCAAGCAGATGCAGTTCTTCGGGGCACGCTGCAACCTCGCCAAGCTGTTGCTGCTGGCGTTAAACGGCGGTATCGACAATACCAGCGGAACACATATAGGTCCGCAGATGCCGGTAATTGATGGCGATACGCTTGATTACGATACGGTAAAGGAAAGACTGGACAAGTATATGGAATGGCTTGCCCGCCTTTATGTAAATACGATGAATGTCATTCACTATATGCACGACCGCTACGCATACGAAAAATCGCAGATGGCGCTGCACGATACCGATGTTCACCGCTTTATGGCTTTCGGCGTAGCGGGTCTTTCGGTTATAGCCGACTCCTTAAGCGCAATTAAATACGCCAAGGTTCACCCGGTGAAGGACGAAAACGGCATAATAGTTGATTTTAGAACCGAGGGCGAGTTCCCGAAGTTCGGAAATGACGACGACCGTGTTGACCTTATAGCCAAAGAGCTTACACACAGAATGATAACCGAGCTGAGAAAAACTCCGGCGTACAGAAACGCGGAGCATACCCTTTCGGTGCTTACGATAACCTCAAATGTTATGTACGGCAAGCATACCGGCGCCACGCCTGACGGCAGAAAGGCGGGAGAGCCATTCGCTCCGGGAGCCAACCCGATGCATAACCGCGAGGAAAACGGCGCTCTGGCGTCGCTTAACTCTGTCGCGAAGCTGTCGTACGACGACTGCCGTGACGGTATTTCAAATACCTTCTCAATAACTCCGGATACTCTCGGCAAAACCAACGGGGAGAGGGTCGGCAATCTCGTTGCCATACTTGACGGGTATTTTGCTAAAATGGCGCACCATATAAATGTCAACGTGCTCAACCGTGAGACCCTTATTGAGGCGTATAAAGACCCGTCCGCCTATCCTAACCTTACCATACGCGTTTCAGGCTACGCGGTCAATTTCCATAAGCTCTCGCGCGAGCAGCAGCGTGAGGTTATAAGCCGTACATTCCACGAGGCAATGTGATGGACGGCGCCATAAAGGGAAGAATAAGCTCTTTTCAGACGCTCGGAACGCTTGACGGGCCGGGCGTCCGTTTTGTAGTATTCATGCAGGGCTGCCCGCTGCGATGCGCCTGCTGCCACAATCCCGAAACATGGGATTTGTCCGGAGGAAAGGAATACACGGCGGCGGAGGTTGCTGCGAAAGCCGAGCGTTACAGGGAATATTTCGGCAATGACGGCGGAATAACGCTGTCCGGCGGTGAGCCGCAGATGCAGCCGGAATTTGCCGCTGAGATTTTGAAGCTCTGCCGTGAAAAGGGAATAGGAACCTGCCTTGACACAAGCGGCTGTTTTCTTGATGAAAAGATTAAAAAAATTCTTGAGTTTACGGATTACTGTATGCTTGATATAAAGTATACGACTGAAGAAAAATACCGTAAATATGCCGGCTGCTCAATATCGAAGCCGCTTAGATTTCTGGATTATCTGAACACAAACGGAATCGCAACAAGAATACGTCAGGTCATTATTCCTGGTCTTAACGACGACGATGACAATTTAAAGGCGCTTGCGGAAATAATAAAGGCACACCATTGTATAGTGAAAACAGAGCTTCTGGCGTTCAGAAAGCTGTGCGCTTCAAAATATCAGAAGCTGGGAATAGCTTTTCCGCTTGCTGATGTTGATGAGACAACGCAGAAAACAGTATCTGAACTGCAAAAAAAATTAGAAAAAATCATATAAAGCAAATTTTGCTTTCCATTTGATTTAATGCTGAAATTAAAACAGTATACAGTAAAGCTTTGAAGTCCGGGCAACCGGACTTTTCGTTTATATCAGACTTGAATATTGTTTTTGTGAACCGAACATCTTTTTCCGGATAATAACATGCCGATAATCAGAGTGAATATTTCTGCTGCGGGAAAAGCAAGCCATACTCCGGTAATTCCGATTGCTTCAGAGAGCAGGAACGCAAAAAGCACGATTGCGGCAATTCCTCTTGAGAGCGCTGTAACAGAGGATTCGCGGCCCTTTCCCGTGGCACTCAGAAATCCGGCGTATACAATATTGAATGCGGCAAACAAAAATCCGGGGAAATACAACCGTATTCCGAAAACCGCATATGATTTTAATTCTGCGGAATTATCGCTGTTGAAAACGGAAACAAATTCTTCTGCAAAGAAAACTACCGAAAGCACGAGAAGAACGGCTAGAATTTCTGCCGAAATAACAGAATTTCGCAGTATTCTTTTTTCGGCGACGCGGTCTGCTTTTCCGTGGCTCTCGCTGGCTAAAGGCTGCAAACCTTGCGCGACTCCGTTTAACATTGCCGTTCCTACAAGAGCGGCGTTAGCTATAACGCCGTATGCCGCGACAGCGGTATTTCCGGCCTTGTCAAGTAAAATAAAATTAAAAACCATTGTAGTTATACCGCTTGACATTTCTCCCACAAATGCCGCGGCTCCGAGACCGCATGAAAGCAGCAGCTTTTTAATCGACGGGATTTTTACGGTGAATTTTATACTGCTTTTATCCGAAAGGTAATGAAACATACATATAAGCATACTTACAACAGGTGAAATGCCTGTCGCGAGAGCCGCTCCGGTCATTCCCATTTTCATTGGAAACATAAATATATAATCGAATGCTATATTGAATATGCCGCTTAAAAGCGTCGCCGCCATGGCGATATCAGGCGAACCGTCATTTCTTGTAAATGCTGTAAATGTATAGTTAAGCATAAAAAAAGGCGCAAAGCACAGGACTATACGGGTATAGGGGAGGGCAAGATTTAAAACAGCGCTGTCAGCGCCTAAAGTCTTGAGTATAAGCTCTGGAAAAAAGCAGCCTGCCGAAACGAACAACAGACTGACAGCTATCGTCCAGAAAACAGAATTGAAAAAGTAGTCGCTGTAATCCGTTTCACCAATCGATTTGTTGAGCGAGTATCTCGTAGCAGAGCCTATCCCTATCATTGAACCTGTTGCGAAAATCAGTCCGTAAAGCGGCAGTACGAGATTAAGCGCCGTTATTCCGTTTGAGCCGGCGGCAGCGGCGACAAAAAATGTATCGGCAAGTATATAGAAAGAAGTCCCGACCATGGCAAGTATATTAGGCATAATATATCTGCTCAGTTTCTTATCAGTCATATGATTCTCCTCAAAAAAAGCATTCCTGTTTACGGCTTCAAAGACCTAACGCCGTAAATAAGAATGCTTTTCGCATACTACTACCCGGTGGCAGCGTGTTATTTATCTGCGATATTGTACCATACAGTAATATTTTTTTCAAGTATGTTTTTTAAAATATTAAGGCTAAATATTTTGAATATGATTGACTTAAATATTCTAATATGTTAGAATATAAAAAACGCTGTGCGGAGTGATTGCAATGTCATATGAAATAAACTATACACTCGGAATGTGTTATGATTATATAAATTCGGTGATATACAGCTCACCTGTACCGTTTAAGCTCTTTCCGGATATACGCTATCCGGCTAAAATAACGGCAGTGCACAAACGGCTTAAGCGTGAACTTTACAACATGAACGAAGCGTATGACCTTCTTGTAAATGAGGATATGCGGGTTTCGTTTATGACTGCCGTGTATGATGTGTTTTTTACTGAAGAAGAAAAAGCGACTCTCGGCAGCATTGACGATATGATAGAAAAAATCTTCTGTGTTCCGGCAGAAGAGCTTGCGGCGAAATTTGTTTTCTGTTTTGACCGTAAAAACGAGTTTGATTTTTACCGTACACTGACGGCGGACATTGTAAAGGCGACCAAATATATAAATTCAATGAGTATCAGAGACGCATCCAAAAACGCTCTGCTTTCCGTGCTTATCGATAGCGAAGGGTATAAGAAAAAAGCGCTTGAGATAGCGTATAAGGCAAAGGAAGTAATGCTTGATATCTATAAAAGCAACGCCGATTATATAAATTCCGGTTTTAAAATATTCAAAGACGAGGAAAAAATAAGAGCCTGTCTTGAAAAAGCGGAGATAACCGAAAAAGGCTCTGATTTAGTGATTGCGCCCACGTTTATAAATTCAACAATCGTAAAATGCTTTGATTATGACAGCCGGCAGTATTTTATTATGGGATTCGTCTTTTATAATGATTTTACCGAATATCTGGCGCGGAATATTACGCTGACGCTTGAAGATGTCGGCAGGCTTTTTTCTGATAAAACAAGGTGTGACGCAGTAAGCCGTCTGAAAGAGAAGGAATGTTATCTTGCTGAGCTTGCGGGCGCTCTCGGCGTGCCTAATAACACGCTTCATTATCATATGGAGCTTCTGATGGACGCAGGAGCGGTATTGTGCCGCGTTCAGGGCAGACGCATATATTACAGGATAAATGAAAAATATTTTGAGGCTTTAAAAAAGCTCGGTGATGAGTTTATCGGAAAGTAAAATTTTTGTTTGGTATAAGCAGAGGGGGAGAAAACGATGAAAAACAAAGAGCTTCCTGCGGCACTGTTTAAGGAGCTTGAAAGGCACAAACTTCCTGCCGGTGAAATAGAGGCGTATGCCGAATGCGATTTCGACCTTGATTTTGATTACAGGAAAACTTATCTGTTTTTAACACGGAAGAATATTATATTCGCGGTTTGCCCTAAAAGCCCCGAGCGTACATATTCCGGCTTTTCGGCGGGAAAACATGCGCGTTTTGAGAATAAGGACATTCAAATAGAGGAGATATATTATTTTGATCTTAATGAAACAGAAGAAATTTTTACCGTAAGCTATATAGTGGGCGGAGCGGTGACGCTTAAAACAAAAGAGGGCGAAAAAGCGCTTTGTATTTGCTCAAACACCTGTATGAAAAAACTCGGAGCATTTATTTCGGCGTTTTCAAAGCTGAAAGCAGGCGAGGAGCCCGACGATACCGAAAGCGCGCAGGAGGAAGAGGAATTTTGTCCTAAATGCGGCGCGCCTTATCCGGAAAAGGGCAGAAACGTCTGCCCGAGATGTATGGATAAGCGCTCGGTATTTTTCAGGATTTTTGCGTATTTTAAGCCGTACAGGCTGTATTTCGTGGTTGTAACGCTTTTTATTCTGGTGAATGCCGGCATATCGCTTATAGCACCGTATTTAAGCGGAATAGTCTTTTTCAATCAGGCGCTCGGCGGAGACAAAGACGCGCTCGAGCTTTTAGGCTTTAAAACAGACAGCTTCGCGTTTTTTCTGCTCGTTACGGTAGCGCTGATACTTCTGACAAATATACTTCAGCTTCTCTTTTCCGTGATACAGGGCAGACTGGTGGCGCATTTTGTGCCGAGAGCGGTGGCAGATATAAAAAACGACGTGTTCCGTGCGATGCAGAATCTTTCGGTTTCGTTTTTTAAAAGCAGAAGAACCGGCGGACTGATGACACGGGTTAATGATGACGCCAATCAGGTTTTCAACTTTTTCGTGGACGGCGTGCCTTATCTTCTGGTAAACGTACTTAAAATAGTATCAAGCCTCGCGGTTATGTTCTGGCTTAACTGGCAGCTTTCGGTATTCGCGGTCGTATTTATGCCGCTTGTGTTTATGGTTACTTATTTTATGCTGCCTAAGCTCTGGCATTTCTACGGAAAAAGACACAGGAGCATAAGGGCGATGAACAGTCACCTTAACGACAATATCACGGGAGCAAGGGTCGTAAAGGCGTTCGGGAGACAGGAAAACGAAATCGGGCGGTTTGATAAGGTCAACAGGAACTTAAGAGAAAGCGAAATCAAGCTGGTAAATTTCGATATAAAGTTCAATATGCTTTTCGATATCGTGATTATGCTGAGCGGCTACGTGGTCTGGATAGTGGGCGGCTGGCTCATAATACAGCCGGAAAGCACCGTGACCTACGGAATGATAATAACCTTTGTGGGTTATGTCAATATGCTTGCGGGTCCTATGGATTTTATATCCTATATCTTCCGGTGGGGGTCCAACAGCCTTAACAGCGGCCAGCGTATATTTGAGATATTGGACGCACGGCCTGAAATCACCGAAAAGAAGGACTGTGTTCACCTTGACTCGGTGAAGGGCAGGGTGGAAATGAGAAGCGTTGTATTTGAGTACGAAACCGGAAAGCCGGTGCTCAAGGGCGTGAGCTTTTCGGTTGACGCGGGTCAGATGCTCGGAATAGTGGGTAAAAGCGGCGCGGGAAAATCCACGATAGCTAATTTGCTTACGAGAATGTACGACCCGCTTTCGGGCGAGGTGCTGATTGACGGAGTGAATTTAAAGAATATAGCGATAGCCGATATAAGAAAAAGCATAGGTATTGTAAGTCAGGAAATTTACATTTTCAAGGGCACTGTCGCTGAGAATATCGCCTACGCCAAGCCCGGCTGCACCAAGGCGGAAATAGTAAGGGCGGCGGTGTGCGCCAACGCGCATGATTTCATATGCCGGCTTCCTGACGGCTACGATACGGTAATAGGCCTCGGCGGACACGCGCTTTCGGGCGGAGAACGGCAGAGAATTTCAATAGCAAGGGCTACGCTCGCCGACCCGACCGTACTTATACTTGACGAGGCGACCGCGAGCGTGGACACAAAAACCGAGCTTGCTATAAACGCGGCGATAGAAAAGCTCTCAAAGGGGAAGACGGTAATCTCAATAGCCCACCGGCTTTCAACGCTTAAGGGAGCGGATAAGCTGATAGTGATAGAAGACGGCAAGGTGAGCGAGGAAGGCACTCATTCGGAGCTTGCAGCGAAGAAAGACGGAATTTATCAGAAGCTCCTGCAGATACAGAGCAAGGCGTTGGCGTTAAGGGGGATAGAATATGACGGAGCAAACTGAAATTAAAGATATACTTAAGGAACAGGAAGAAACGGTTGAGGCAATGTTCGGAATAAATTACCTGACCGATGAAAACGCGGTATTCAGGAGGACGGACGGAGGCTTTGTGTCGCTCGAGACAAACGGCACCTTTTACGGAAGAATAGACTGCTACTGCGCTTTTCCGCATACCGCGCCGTATGAGCTTATTTCGGTAAGGGACAGTGACGGCAAGGAAATAGGAATGATAGAAAACGCCGAAAAGCTGAGCGGGGAGAACAGGGAGGCTGTAAAGGAGCAGATATCGAGAAGATATTTTATGCCCGTTATAAAGCGGATAGAAAGCGTTAAGGAGGAATACGGCTATTCATATTGGGAAACCGTTACCGACAGGGGGAAATGCAGGTTTACGGTAGCCGCGGGAGCGGATTCGGTTACGAGGATAGGCGAAAACCGTATCTTCGTGAGCGACATTGACGGAAATAAGTTTGAAATTGAGGATATAAGGAGACTGAAGCCTAAAGAGCTTAAAATGATAGACGTATTTCTGTAAATAAACCGGAAGGTTTGTGATATTATGATATTAAAATTTGAGCTTCCGAAAGAAGCGGAGGATAAAATATCGGTTTACATAAAACCGGAAGATATAGTTTACGCCCTGCCGTTTGATATAGACCGCAGCGGAAATATAGTGGATAACTGTTTTGTCGCCGCCGGCAGGGAGCGAATAGCGGTTTACGAAAACGGAGAAGTTACAAAATGCACCGAGCTTAATGAATGCTCGAAAATCTTTACGGTAAATCTTGTCGGCAGCGCGCAGCTTGCGGTAACTGTCGGCGGAGAGGATACCGTGCTCGCGCGGTACTCGATGAAATATGTTTCAAAATTTGCCTATCTGGCGCGCGGTGTGCAGATTTTTATTGACGGCGGAACCGCCGTGGTCGAAAGCACGGAGGAGGAAAAGGTCTGCCCGGTATGCGGCAGGGCGATACCCGGCACCGGCAAATGCCCGAAATGTTCGGGCGGCGGCAGAATGACAAGGATTGCACAGCTGTCTAAACCGCATTTGAAAAATCTTCTGCTGATTTCCGCCGTGATGCTTGTGGTCTCATTCGCTAATATTTACGCGCGGTTTGTCGAGAGGGATTTTATCGACAATACCCTTATAACCAATAATGACGGCGCTTTCGGAATAGTTAAATATGCTCTGCTTATGATTCTCTGCTATGCGCTCTGCGTGGCGGGCGAGGCATTAAGGTCTTGGCTGAGTATCCGGCTTGGCTCCGCGGTGAGTATGGATTTGAGGGAAAAAATGTATGTAAAAATCCAGAGACTTTCGCTTTCCTTTGTCGGCAGCCGCCAGCCCGGCGAGCTTATGAATAAAATCCTGTGGGACACAGAAACGGTACGGAGCTTTATCGAAGGCACTCTTTCCCGTATGCTAAACGTATTTCTTACAATGGTTTTCGCCTGTATCGCGGTATTCGCCATAAACTGGAAGCTGGCGCTTATATGCTTTGCGGCGGCACCGGTGGTCGGTTTTGTGACATTTACATTGAGAAAAAAGTTCAGGCGTATGTACAGGAAGCAGTGGCGGCTGTCGGATAAGGTAAACAGCCGGCTTCAGGACGTTTTGGCGGGTATACTTGTAGTAAAAAGCTACGGCAGGGAAAAAAGTGAGTCGGAATATTTCTGCCGGCTTACCGACGACCTTGCCAGTATGCAGAGCAAAAACGAAAAGTTCTGGAGCACATTTAATCCGCTGATAGGCTTTTTCTTCAGCGTGGGTACATATCTTATACTTTATGTCGGCGGTCTTGACGTGCTGACAGGCAGAATAAGCATAGGTGAGCTTACACAGGTGACAATGTACACTTCGATGATAATTCAGCCGCTCGGCTGGATTATGCTGTTTCCGAAGCAGGTCGCCAATCTCAATATAAGTATGGATAGAATATACGATATACTTGACAGGCAGACCGAGCTTTCAAATATAGACACCGGAATTAAAAAGGATATTGAGGGCGAAATCGAGTTTAAAAACACGGTTTTCGGTTACAGGTCTTACGAGCCGGTGCTGGACGGCATTGATTTCAAGGTAAAGCCGGGCGAGATGATAGGTATAGTGGGAGCGTCGGGAAGCGGAAAATCAACTATGGTAAACCTTGTAATGCGGCTTTATGACTGCGACGACGGAAGCATACTTGTAGACGGCAGGGATATAAGGGAGTACAATCAGCAGGATTTTCACAGGCAGATAGGTGTTGTTTTACAGGAAACCTTCCTGTTCGGCGGTACGGTTTACGAAAATATTAAATTCGGAAAACCGTCAGCCACAAGGGAAGAGGTTATACGCGCCGCGAAAATCGCGAACGCCCATGACTTCATATGCAGAATGCCGGGCGGCTACGATACTCAGCTTGCCGAAAACGGAAACAATCTTTCGGGCGGCGAGCGTCAGCGCGTGGCGATAGCGAGGGCCATTCTCAACGACCCGCGTATACTTATACTTGACGAGGCGACCTCGAGCCTTGACACCGAAACCGAATATCAGATACAGGAGGCGCTCAAAAGGCTGGTAAAGGGAAGAACTACATTTGCCATTGCTCACAGGCTTTCAACACTCAAGAACGCCGACAGGATAATCGTGATAGACGGTCATAAAATCGCGGAAGCCGGCACTCACAGCGAGCTTCTGCGCAAAAAAGGAATTTATTACGGACTGGTTACGGCTCAGCTTGATATGAGCAAAAAAGCAGTGTGAAGCGGGAACGCTCAAAACTGCGTAATTATATTTTAAATAAAAATAGGGACACGGTTGTCTGACTTTACTTAAACGCATAAGCTGTACGCGTTTTAAAAGCAGACATTCCGTGTCCGTTTATTTTAAATCCGATTTTCCAAAACCTGAAAAAACGAAAACACAGTAATCGGAAATACTGATGCTCAGGATACTATAAGGTTAAATCAGTCGAGTATCATTCCGTCTGTTGATATTGTCTTTACCTGCCACGGTATAAACTTTCCGCTGTTTTGAAGAGCCTTTTTTGCGGCTATCTCAATTCCGCCGCAGCAGGGAACCTCCATTCGCACGACCGTAACGCTTTTAATATCGTTGTTTCTTATTATCTCGGTCAGCTTTTCGGAATAATCGGTACTGTCGAGCTTAGGACAGCCTACAAGTGTTATATGGCCTTTTATAAAATCCTCGTGAAAAGCGGCATAAGCGTAGGCGGTGCAGTCGGCGGCGATAAGCAACTTTGCTCCGGAAAAATACGGAGCGTTTACAGGAGCCAGCTTTATCTGCACCGGCCATTGTGAAAGCCGGCTTTCAGGCTTTGCCGACGGAGAGGGGTGATTTTCAGTTTCTCTTTTTATCTCACGTGAATTGCTGCCGGGGCAGCCGCAGGGCAGGGGGGCTTCCGTTTTACGGCTTTTCATATTTTCTTCAACCGCCGCGCGGTCGTAAGCTGCGGCCTCGCGCTCTGTAAAGGTTATAGCGCCTGTTGGACAGGCGGGAAGACAGTCGCCGAGACCGTCGCAGTAATCGTCGCGCAGCAGCTTTGCCTTGCCGTTTACCATTCCAATCGCGCCTTCATGGCAGGCTGCGGCGCATGCTCCGCAGCCGTTGCATTTTTCTTCATCTATCTGAATTATTTTTCTTATCATATTAATACTCCTTTTTTATTGTATCTTGACCTGACAACCTGATTATAATATAATTAAAATAAAAAATATGTTGTTAAAACAACAAAGCGGAGAGAAATATGAATTTAGACTTTTTATGCGGCACGCCATTGTTCAATGGTATCAGAAAGGAAGAAATTAACGGACTTTTAAAATGCCTCAACGCGTTTACAAAAAAATTTGAAAAGGGAGAATATATCTACTGCTGCGGCGATACGGCTGAAAATATAGGGCTTGTACTCTCCGGAGCGGTTATAGTTCAGAATGATGACTTCTGGGGCAATCAGAGCGTTCTGGCGCATATAGCGTCGGGGCAGGTATTTGCAGAAAGCTATGCGCTTATGAAAAATCAGCCGCTTCTTGTGGACGCGGTCGCTGCCGCAAAAACCGAGGTGCTTTTCATAAACGGCAAAAAGATAAATTCACCGTGCGGCGAGGTATGTCCCTGCCATAAAAAATTAACCGATAACCTGCTTAGGATATCGGCGCTCAAAAACGTCCGCCTGTCAAGACGCATACTTTATACATCGTCTAAAACCATACGCGGAAGGCTGATGAGCTTTCTTTCAGATGAGGCAAGAGAGCAGGGGAGCAGAAAAATTACTGTTCCCTTTGACCGCCAGCAGCTTGCCGATTATCTTAATGTCGAAAGAAGCGCTATGTGCGCCCAGCTTTCAAAAATGCGTAAGGAAGGAATACTTGAGTATCATAAGAACAGCTTTATGCTTAAAAAATAATAAAGCCTGCCGTTTTCTGGCAGGCTTTGAACCGTATTAGTTTTAAATCAGTCGTCCCGTTCTTTTTCGCTCTTTATGATTTCACCGGTCGCGGCGTTTATATCATAGCTGTATTCATAGCCGCCGGACTTGAACTCGATCTCATACTTGTTGTCGTCCCTGTCGTAGTCTATTTCAAATTCGTACGGATCTGTCACACCGGCGTGTGAAAGCGCTTTCTGCCTTGCTTCGTCGGCAGAGACCGAATAAGCTGTTCCGGATGAAGATACAGAGGATTTAACCGCTTCTTTTTCCGATTTTAACACTCTTCCGTCAGCGGCGCTTATTTCGTATTCGTATTTATAGCTGCCTGCTATGAACTCAATTTCATATTTATTGTCATCACGGTCGTATTCGGCTTTTACAACAGTCGCTCCCGAAACGCCTGCGTGAGAAAATGCCGCCTGTTGAGCCTCGGCCTCGGTTACGGAAGCTGAATTTCCGGAAGAACCGTTTCCGGAAGAACTGCTTCCCGAAGAGCTGCCGGAGCCTGACGGATTATAATTGTCCGCACGTTCGGTGCTGAATTTCAGAACGCTTTTGTCGAGAGCGTTTATATCGTAATCGTATTCGGTGCTTCCGGAAATAAACTCAACCTCGTAAACCATTATTCCGTCGTCAAAATCAAGCTCGCAGGTAATAAAACTTACGTCTGACGCGCTTATTCCGGCATGGGATAGGGCTGCCTGCTCCGCTTCATCGGCGGTTATATAAGAAGCACTGCTCGGACTTCCCTGAGTAACCGAGCCTTCAGATGAAATACTCTTTGTCTCGGCAATCAGATACAGGTCGTTTACCGAAAGACCGGCGAGGGATTCAAAGGTTTTTGTTGGGTCGGCATTGCATATTTTCTGTATCAGCGTGGCTTTACCCACCGAAATACCGTACTGCTCGGCAAGGTTTTTGAGCGACGCGTCGTCAGATACCGACTGCGCCATCACAGCGGGCTCAACCGATGAACCCGAAAGTATGCTGTTTATTTCATTCATCAGACGTTCTTCGAGCTCCGCGCTTTTCCGGGCGTCGGGATTGTCTACAGATATGAGAATGGAGTTTTTAAGCTCATCAATATATCCGTGCTTGAGCATTGAGCCGATGAGGGCGTTTACCGCCACATCGCAGTCTACGCCTTTAAGCTTCATTTCGTCAAGTATGATTTGGGCGTCGGAATTAAGCGCGAGCGCCTTTACAACCGTGTCATTTTTATTTATCCTTAGCTCAATGCTGGGGTTTACATCTATTCCGATAACCGTAGCAACCGAAAAGTACTGATTTCCTGCGAAGCCGATGCCTGCGGCAAGCGCGATTACAGCCGCCGCCGAAGCTCCTATTATCCATTTCTTTATTTTATTGCTTTTTGACATTTTGATTACCTCTGTTTTCTTTTCGTGAGATCTGAGGGAAAGGCGCTCTGAAATATCAGGCGTGGCGTTCCGAATTTCTACGGAAAGGCGTGAAAGTATTTCTTTATTTTTCATTACGCTCTTCCTCCATATATTTTTTTAGTTTGGTAAGCGCGCGGCGGTATTTTGATAACACCGTCGGCAAAGGTATTCCCATAACGGACGAAATTTCTCTGTGTTTCAGTCCCGAAACGGCAAAAAGAGTAACTATCTGCCGTTCCTCATCGTTAAGCCGTGATAAAACACCTGATAGAACCATTCGGTCGACTGTTTTCGCCGGAAAGTCAGACGAGTCTGTAAGGTCAAAAGATTCGTCAAGCGGAACCGAAAGCTCGCCTTTTGAAGCTCTCAGCTTCATAAACGCAAGATTTTTCACTATCGTAAGTATCCATGCCATAGGCTTTCCGAGAGGAGTATATCCCGGAGCGGCATCAATTATTTTAAGATAGGTTTCCTGCATTACGTCTTCAGCGGCGTGATGGTCTTTCAGTATAGAAAGCGCAAAGCCGTAAACCGCAGAGTCGGTCTGACTGTACAGCTCCGCCAGCGCCTGACTGTCCCCGTCCGCCAGACTGAGTATCAGCTTCTCGTCCGGGATGTTTTTTTTATCAGGCTTGAAGGAGGTTTTAAAGGTTGACGTCAATCCTGTTAAAAACATTTGAATTACCTCTTCATTTGAATAATGCAAAAGAAAACGATTTTATTGCAATAAAATAAATTTTTTTTATAATAACATAAAATCAATGCTTTAAACAAGAGGAAAATAAAAAAATATTGCGCGAAAAATGTTGAAAAATGTCGAAAAAGGTTGTATTATATCGATGATTTTTTTACAGGAGGGACACGGGTTTGCGCGACTATTTGAAAAAGCGGCCGCTGTTATTGTGTTCGCTTATCGGAGCTTGTATTTGTGTTATAGGCTATTATTCAAAAACAGCTGTGTTTTTCGCAGGTATCTGTTTAATAATAATCTGTTTTATACTTATCTATAATACCGTACAGGCGCCTTATGTGTTTGTAATGATTTTGCTTGTGTTGCTTTCAGTAAGGCTTCTTCAGACATATGAAAAGACTGAAACAGCGCAGAAAGCGTGCGGTACGGAATTGAAAGGCAGATTTATAGTTGTCGAAAGCCCTGAGGAAAAGAGCGGATATTATACATCTGTATTGGAGTCGGCCGGATGCGCCGGTATTGACGACGGCACAAGGATTTTCGTATTTTCCCGAGAAAGCGGTTTTGAGTGCGGCGACGCAATATACGCAGTGATAAACACATACAGTACCGACGAAAGATATAAGCTGTCAAACTATTCGGAAAAAATATATTTAAGCGGCAATATACAACAAATATCAGATGTGGAAAAAGATGCGGACCCTGTGCTTTCAGTCTTTGAGGATATAAGGGGCTACATTACTGAAACCCTGTTCTCATGTATGAAATATGATGAGGCGGCTACTCTTTCTGCCGTCGTGTTCGGCGACCGTTCTTATATAAGCGACGAATTTTATGAGCTTATAAAGCGAGCCGGTGTCAGTCACGTTATGGTGGTTTCCGGTATGCATCTTGCGATAATAGTGTCGCTTGTCACCAAAATAAGCGAAAAGCTGTTTTACAGCTCCGGAGTGAAAGCAACGCTGATATTTATTACTGTTTTGTTTATGACTGCCCTGTGCGGATTCACAAAATCAATTATAAGAGCAGGTGTATGCTATATTATTTACGCCGTTAGTATTCTCACCCGCCGTGATAACGATTCGGTAAATACGCTGGGAGGCGCTGTGACGGTAATACTTATAGCCGAACCGATGACGGTTTTCAGTATCTCTTTCCAGCTTTCCGTGCTGTCGACCCTCGGAATTGTGGCGGCGGCGCTTCCGACGGTTAAGTTTATAACAGACCGCCGGATTTTAAAAGGCCGGACTGCAGGTTTGTTCGGCGCTGTCTTGGTTACGGCATTCGCGCTGCTTTTTACACTGCCGGTTACTTCCTATGTCTTCGGTTACGTTTCATCTGTTTCTGTTGTCACCAATATTCTGATATCCTTTGCAGTGACACTGGCGCTCGGTCTTGCGGCTGCCGGCCTTGTAATTTATCCTTTTGTTCCGATAGCAGGTGAATGTCTGCTTAACGCCGCAGGCGTTGCTGCCGCGTATATTAACATGGTAATAAGTGAATTCGGCTCACTGCCGTTTGCGGTTATAAAATTAGGTAAATTTGCTTTTGTGGGTTCTTTGGTGCTTTTATTTTCGGTTATTGCGGCTTTATTTGCTTGTAAAAAGAGAAATGATATGTTAAAATTGAATGCGGTTGACCGGAAAATTGTAAAAGAGGGCGGTGGAAAGCTCAAATGGCGATAATAAATGAGGCGGCGTTTAAAAGCCGGATTAAAACCGGTAATTTACCGAATGTTTGCGTAATGTTCGGGGAAGATGCTTACCTTAAAGATATGTATACCGAGAAATTGAGCAAAATGACTGCCGAAAAGGACGATGTATTTAATTATCAGAGCTTTGAGAACGGCTGTAATCTCCAGGCGGTGTATGACGCCGTCACTCAGATGCCTGTCCTGTCTGATAAAAAATATGTTATTTTAAATGACTATAATTTTGAGAAATGCTCAAAATCGGATTTTGAAAGGCTTTGTGAAATTATAAAAAATGTTGACCCCGACTGTATTTTTGTACTTAGATTTGATATTGTCGAAATCGACGCAAAAAAAAGCGCGAGGTTCAAAAAAATAACGTCTGTGGCTGAAAAAAACGGCGGCGTCACGGTTCGGCTTGACCATAGAAGCGCCTCGGAGCTTGTGAAAATGCTTACTGACGGTGCGAAAAAACGCGGCTGTGTTATGAGTCCGTCCGCCGCGCGGTTTTTGATAGAAACGTCAGGTGAGGATATAAATACTCTTGCGTCAGAGCTTGAAAAGCTCTGCTTTTACGCTCCGGGCTCCGAGATAACCGAAAAGCATATAGAAAATGTGGCCGTGAAAACAGTCGAGGCGTCTGTATATGAGCTTTCCTCCTGTATATTCTCCAGACGTACCGGCGAGGCAATGCGGGTGCTTGACGATTTATTTTTTATGCATATTAAGCCGGTCTTTATTTATAACGCCATATCTTCGCCTTATGTAGATATGTACAGGCTGTATACCTTTAAAAAAAGCGGACTCGGACGGGGAGACGTCGCAAAAACGTTTAATTACGGCAATAAGGATTTCCTTGTTGACCGCGCGGCGAAGAATCTTCAGAACTTTGATTTCAAAAAGCTCTCATTAAGCCTCAAAGCTCTTTTGGAGGCTGACAGGGCGCTTAAAACCTCCGGATCGGACGCCCGCACGGTGTTTGAACAGCTTATAGTAAAGCTCGTGTATATAATTGCGAAGGGTGAAGCAGTTGATAAGGCTTGACAGACCGGTTATTGTAGAGGGGAAATACGATAAAATAACACTTGAAAATGTTATCGACGCCCTTATAATACCCACAAACGGCTTTTCGATTTTCAAGGACAGGGAAAAATGCGCCATGATAAGGCTTCTCGCGAGGGAAAAAGGCATTATCGTTTTGACCGATTCAGACTCCGCGGGAGCGGTAATACGTTCATATATAAAAAAAATAGCCGGAGATTCCGACATAATAAATGTATATGTGCCCGAGCTTAAGGGAAAGGAAAAAAGAAAGGCAAAGCCCTCAAAGGAGGGAACTTTAGGCGTAGAGGGAATGAGCGCCGGTGTTATTGTGAACGCGCTTGAGCGTTCGGGCGTTTTTTCGGAAAAAAGTGTCAGTACTACACGGAAAATAACAAAAACCGATATGTTTGTTTACGGCCTGTCAGGCGGCGATAACAGCGCCGGAGCGAGAAAGGATTTTCTTAAATTTCTGGGTCTGCCTCAAAGTCTTTCGCCGTCGGCAATGCTTGATGTTATTAACTGTATGTTTGGGTTTGAAGAATTTAAGGAGAAGGCGGAAGAGTGGCAAAAAAAGCGGGTCAGAAAATAAGAATTCTTTATGTGCTTGATATACTCAAAAGGTTCAGCGACGAGGATCACCCCATTACGGCGGAGGATATCTGCGCCGAGCTTGAAAAGCAGGGCATCGAAGCCGAGAGAAAAGCTGTTTACGGAGATATTTCCGCGCTCGGAGAGTACGGCTTTGACATAATAAAGTCCGGCTACCCGCGCGGATTTTTTCTTGGGGCGCGTGAGTTTGAGGAGCCGGAAATATATATACTGGCGGACGCGGTGCGGACCGCGAAATTTATAAGTCCTGCGAAAACGCGCGAGCTTGTCGGAAAGCTCGATTCGTTTCTTTCGGTAAACCGGCGTGCTCAGCGTGAGGGGAGAGTTTATTTTTCGGCGGACACAAAGTGTGCCAACGAGGAAATTTTTTACAGCATAGATAAAATAAGCAGTGCAGTCGCTCTGGCAAGAAAAATTGAATTTGATTATATCAGCCGCCGCCTTTCAAATGACCGCGCGATAGAAAAAGCGGTAAAGCATATGAAAATAAGTCCCTACGCGCTGGTGTGGAGGGACGACCATTATTATGTGCTCGGAAATTATGAAAAGTATGACAATATAATTCATCTGCGGCTTGACCGGATACACTCGGTGGAAATAACAAAAGAAAAATCAAGGCATTTTTCGGAAGTCAGCGCGTATAAGGATACCTTCGATGTGGCGGATTATACCGAAAAGCTCTTCAGTATGCACGGCGGCAGGGTTGAGGAAATAGAACTGTTCTGCTCATCGGATATGACAGAGCAGGTGTTCGACCGTTTCGGCGAAAGCATATTTATAAAAAAAGTAAACGAAAGCGGCTTCGGCTTTTCGGTAAAGGCGGCAGTCTCTCAAGCGCTTGTTACATGGGTGATGAATTACGGCAGTAAAATTAAGGTGATTTCTCCGCCGGAGCTTGTGCAGATGGTGAAGGACAGGGCAAAAGCGGTTCTTGATATGTACGGCGAATAAAAAATTTAAAAATCATAGGTCGGGACGCTTGCGGAAAACTGTCGGATATTGTATAATAAGAAAATATTATAATATAATGCGGAGATGTAGGAATGAGAAAAATCGGGTTTGATAACGCAAAATACATAAGGCTTCAGTCGCAGAATATACGCGACAGGATAGCCATGTTCGGGGGAAAGCTCTATCTTGAATTCGGGGGAAAGCTGTTTGACGATTATCACGCTTCGCGCGTGCTGCCCGGTTTTGAGCCTGACGCGAAAGTAAAAATGCTGCTTGAGCTTAAAGACGATGCGGAAATAGTTATCGCCATAAATGCCGACGCTATCGAGAAAAACAAGCGCCGAGGCGACCTCGGAATAACTTATGACCTTGATACTTTAAGGCTTATTGACGCTTTCCGCGGAATAGGACTGTATGTAGGAAGCGTTGTTATAACCCAGTATACCGGCCAGCCGTCGGCACTGGCGTTTGAAAAACGCCTCACCCAGCTCGGAGTAAAAGTGTACCGACATTATCCGATAGCCGATTATCCGTCAAATATCTCTTTTATAATAAGCGATGAGGGCTTCGGCAAAAACGATTATATCGAGACCGAGCGCAAGCTGGTGGTAGTAACCGCCCCGGGACCGGGCAGCGGTAAAATGGCTACCTGTCTTTCACAGCTTTACCACGAGAACAAGCGCGGCATTAAGGCGGGATACGCGAAATTTGAAACCTTCCCGATATGGAACATTCCGCTCAAGCACCCCGTAAATGTCGCTTATGAGGCGGCGACCGCCGACCTTAACGACGTAAATATGATAGACCCGTTCCATTTGGAGGCATACGGGAAAACCACTGTTAATTACAACAGGGATATTGAAATATTCCCCGTGTTAAACGCTATGTTTGAAGCGATTTCCGGTGAGTCGCCCTACAAGAGCCCGACCGATATGGGAGTTAATATGGCAGGATTTGCGATATCCGATAACGACGTTGTATGTGAGGCGGCAAAGCAGGAGATAATCCGCAGGTATTACGCCGCGCTTGTAAGCGCCCGTCAGGGACTTGGAGAGCAGAACGACGCATATAAGATAGAGCTTCTTATGAATCAGGTCGGAGTTTCTACTTCTGACCGTCCGGTTGCCGCCGCCGCGCTTAAAAAAGCGGAGGAGACAGGCGCGCCGGCAACTGCCATCCAGCTTGACGACGGAACTGTTATAACCGGAAAAACCTCAAGCCTGCTCGGCGCTTCTTCGGCAATGCTGCTCAACAGCCTTAAAGTACTTGCGGGGATCCCAGATGATATAAATCTCATTTCTCCAACGGTAATAGAGCCGATACAAAAACTTAAAACAGGTATTATGGGCAACCATAACCCGAGACTTCATACCGACGAGATACTGATAGCGCTTTCAATATGCGCTGTCACAAGCGATGTCGCTAAAATGGCGCTTGAGCAGGTTAAAAACCTCCGCGGGCTTGAGGCGCATTCGACCGTTATTTTGTCGCGAGTGGACGAGCAGGTGTTCAGAAAGCTCGGAGTAAATCTTACCTGCGAGCCGAAATATCAGACCAAAAAGCTGTATCATAACTGATTGCGGATTTCCTATTGTACCGATACCATATTCCGGTATTCAGTGGGAGATACTCCGTATTTTCGTGAGAACTGTCTTGAAAAATAGTTCTGGTCGGAAAACCCGCAGTCAGCGGCTATCTGCTTTACCGGAATACGGCTGTCTGAAAGCATTTTTTCGGCGTTTTTGAGCCTAACATCATTTATATAATCGGCTATTGTAATACCGTATTCGGCTTTAAAATGCTTCATTGCGGTGGAGCTGCTGCATCCGAATTTTTCCGAAAGCACCGAAAGTGAAATTTTTGAGGAAAAGTTGCGGTTTATATACTTTTTAATAAGCTCGGCGAGATCCTCGCCGCAATAATTTATTTTACCGGTTGCCGTGATATGCTCGGCAACCATTTTCATTATATCGACATACGAGGGAATAAGTCTGCTTTCAATGGCTTTGACCGATTCCGCGCATTTCCGTGCCGCCGCACTGTCCGAAACGGTCTCTTCAAGTCTTTTGTTTATGTATTCAAGAGTTCCGGGCTCGGTGTCCCTAATCTGTCCCATCATCAGAAATCCGGAAAGAATACCGTAATGATAAATCGGCGCAACTGCTTCATACAGTCCGCAGTGGCATTTGTACATATATACGCCCTCGCCCTTGCGGACTTTCTCAAATGCCTTACGGTCGGTTTGCAGGCATTTGCTTTTTATTCCCTCGGAAAGCTGCATTTTCCTGCAGAAATCAGAAAGCATAGGAGGATATGCGTATATTTCGTTGCATTCAAGGTCATGAATTGATACCCTGAATCCGGAAATGCTGTAAAATTCTTTAAGTATTGATATTATTTCCGCTGCGTCTCTCACAGTTTCGCACCTTCTTGAATTTATGATATAAAATGATATTATGCTAATAATAATACTATTTTTTATAGACACCGTCAAGAAAAAAATCTATAATAATTACGAAAGTGAGTGATTGTTATGGGAAAAAGAACGGCTGAAGAGCTTGCGGCGGCAGCGGAGCAATTTCGCACCGACGGTAAAATGTATGAATGTGAGCCTTACGGCAACGGACATATAAACGATACATATCTGATGAAATGCAGGAATGAGAGCGGGGAGACAGTAAGCTATATAATGCAGGCTGTGAACACTAATGTCTTCAAAGAGCCTGAAAAGCTGATGGATAATATTTACGCCGTGACCGAGTTTCTGAGAAAGAGGGAAACAGATCCGAGAAAGGTTTTAACTCTCATAAAAACCTTATCCGGTGAAAAGTGTTATTTTGATAAAAACGGAACGTGTTTCAGAGTTTACCCGTTTATTACAGATTCAATTTGTCTTGAGCGTCCTGAATCGGCTGATGATTTTTATGAGTGCGCCTATGCTTTCGGAAAATTTCAGCGTGACCTCGGAGGATTCAAAGCGGATACGCTTTACGAGGTTATACCCGATTTTCACAATACTCCGAAAAGATACGAAAATTTCCTTTCTGCCGTAAAGGACGATAAATGCGGCAGGGCAAAGGAAGTTTCAGAAGAAATAGAATTTTTGAAGGCAAGAGCGGATTTTTACTGTGTTTTGACCGAAAGCTGTAAAAAGGGATTATTGCCGCTCAGGGTTACCCATAACGATACGAAATCCAATAATGTTCTGCTTGACGCTAAAACCCGCAAGGCTCTTTGCGTAATCGACCTTGACACTATAATGCCCGGATTTTCGGTTACCGATTTCGGCGATTCGATACGCTTCGGCGCTTCAACCGCCGCTGAGGACGAAAAGGATTTAAGCAAGGTGAGCCTTGACCTTGACCTTTTCGCGGCATATGCTGACGGATATCTCGCAGGCTGCGGAGGAGCGCTTAAGGACAGCGAGATAATGCTGCTGCCCGAGGGCGCCATGATGATGACTGTTGAATGCGGAATGCGTTTTCTGACAGATTACCTTGAGGGAGATACATACTTTAAAATCGCTTACAGTGACCATAATCTTGTCCGTTGCCGTACTCAGCTTAAGCTCGTAAAGGATATGGAAGACCACCTTAAAGATATGAAAAATATTGTTAAAAAGTATTGCAAGAAGTAAAACGGCAATAAAAAATCCCTGAACTCGGTGTTCAGGGATTTTTGGTATTCTTACGGTATTTAAGGTAATCTTCAAGGATTATTACGGCGGCTACCGCGTCGATAACGCTTTTGCGCTTTTTTCCTCTGGTATCGGTAAAATTAAGGGCGGTATGAGCCGAAACGGTTGTGCAGCGTTCGTCCCACAGTATTATGTCGGTGCCTGACATCGCTTTTATCTGTTCTGCTATCGCGGCGCATTCTTCGGCTCTGCTGCCCGAAGAGCCGTCCATATTTTTCGGATACCCTACGACTATAAGCTCCGCGCCGTATTCTTTAGCTAAGGCGGAGATTTTCCCGACAAGACGTTCGGTATTGTATTCGGTTATTACGGCTTTCGGAAAAGCGAAGCTCTCAAGACTGTCTGAAACGGCTATTCCCGTGCGCGCCTTTCCCAAATCAACTGACATTATTATCATTTTGCTTCACCGCTCATAAAAGAGGAAAGGCGGCTTCTTACCGGTATCAGTTCTTTAGGAAGATGTGAAACATCATTGAAGAAAACTACATGCGGATTAAGGCTTTCGTCAAATTCAATGAGAGATACGGCGGTGTTTTCACTCCACGGCATGGTTGACAGTTTTGTAATATCGCCTATTAAAAGGCGGCAGAGAAGACAGCGTGTAACTCCTCCGTGAGTAGCGCACGCAACGGTTTTGCCGGAGTTTTCCTCCGCTATTCTTTTTACCGTGTTCCAGATTCTCTCATATGCGTCACGCATTTTTTCACCGTTTTCAGGAGCAAAATCCTCGGGGTGGTTGTCCCATGTGTCGGCAAGTCCGGGAATAGAGTTGAATGTTTCTTTAAAAGGCTTGCCTTCAACGATTCCGCCGTCAAGCTCGATAAGCCCTTTTTCCGGTATCGGCTTTAAATCTTTGTAGCCTATTATCGCTTCGGCGGTCTTGTATGCTCTTATAAGAGGACTTGTATAAACTTTATCAAGCGGAATATCGGCAAAACGTTTTTTCAGATATTCAAGCTGCATAGCTCCCGTTTCGCTTATATCGAGGTTGGTAGAACCCTGAAATATTCGTTTTACATTTCCTATTGCCTCGCAGTGTCTTACAATATATACTTTTGTCATTCACATCACCGCAGATGATTATACCATAAGGCTGCTTAAAAAACAACCTCAAAGGGTTATCTCATTTTTAAGCTCATCTCCGGCGAAAAAGGCACGCAGGTTTTCCATTGTTGTTCCGGCAATGCCGTCAAGCGCCTCGCGGGTCAGAAATGCCTGATGCGATGTCACTATCACATTCGGCATTGATATTAATGTGGAAAGGGTATCGTCGGGGATTATCTCGTCCGAATAATCCTCAAAAAACAGTGCGGTTTCCTCCTCGTACACATCAAGTCCTGCGGCCCCTATTTTGCCTGATTTCAGACCGTCTATTAAAGCGGACGTATCTATCAGCAGACCGCGCGATGTGTTTATTATATAGGCTCCGTCCTTCATTTTTGAAATAGTGTCTTTGTTTATCAGGTGATGATTTTCCTTTGTAAGAGGGCAGTGGAGAGATATTATATCGCTTTCGCGCAGCAAATCATCAAGTGAAACGTATTTGCCGCAGAACTCACCGCTTTCGTACGGGTCATAACCTATAATCTCCATACCGAAGCCTTTGCAGACGTCGGCGAAACAGCGTCCTATTTTTCCGGTTCCTATTATTCCGACGGTTTTGCCGTACAAGTCAAAGCCTGTAAGTCCCTCAAGCGAAAAATTATGGTCACGGGTTCTGATATACGCGCGGTGCAGCTTGCGGTTAAGTGTAAGGATAAGCCCCATGGCGTGCTCAGCTACCGCGTAAGGCGAATAGGCGGGAACTCTCAATACCTTTATTCTGCCGGCGGCGGCTTTCAGGTCCACGTTGTTGTAGCCGGCACAGCGCATTGCTATTACCCCGACACCGTAGGAGGCAAGTTTTTCTATAACTTCTTTGTTAATGGTATCGTTTACAAACGCGCATACGGCGTCACAGCAGGCAGCCATGCTTACTGTATCTTCATTCAGCTTGTTTTCAAAAAAACGAATACTTATATTTTCATCCGAAAAGCGGGAAAAACTTTCCCTGTCATATGCCTTAGCGTCAAAAAAAGCTACTGTTTTCAGTATAATCACTCCAATTAACTAAAATTGATATTATTATTTTCATAAAAAATGGTTATATGCGCTCTTGTTAAAATAAGATTTTTTTTGTATAATAGCATACAAGTATAATTAAAGCCCGTTTAAGGGCGGATTCAAGGAGGAAAAAATGAAAAAATTTCTGAACAGGCTTTTTATTGACGGACTGTCGGGTATGGCGTACGGACTTTTTTCCACGCTTATAATCGGCACGATAATCTGTCAGGTAGGAAAGCTCGCCGGTGATAATATAGTCGGCGAGTATCTGAACGCTATGGGCAACGTGGCAAAAACGCTGACCGGCGCAGGCATAGGCGTCGGAGTTGCCTGCAAGCTCAAATCCACGCCGCTCACAACCGTTGCGGCAGCTGTCGCCGGAATGATAGGCGCGTTTCCGAACGTATCGCTCGCGGAATATACCGTGAGTGCCCCCGGGGAGCCTCTCGGCGCCTTTATCGCGGCGTATGTCGCTATTGAGATAGGCGCTCTCGTTTCAGGCAAGACAAAGGTCGATATAATCGTAACTCCGGTATGCTGCATACTTACAGGAGCTGCGGCGGGATACTTTGTAGGCCCTTACATATCAACCGCCATGAAATGGCTCGGCGCGCTTGTCAATATCAACGTTGAGAACAGCCCGATAATCGGAGGAATGATAGTTTCGGTGCTTATGGGAATAATACTTACGCTTCCGATTTCTTCGGCTGCGATAGGTATTTCAATGGGACTCACCGGACTTGCGGCGGGTGTTGCCACAATAGGCTGCTGCTGCAATATGGTCGGGTTCGCGGTTATAAGCTACCGTGAAAACAAAATAGGCGGTCTTATCGCGCAGGGACTCGGAACCTCAATGCTCCAGATACCGAATATCGTCCGCAATCCGCTTATATGGCTGCCGTCCATAATATCAAGCGCGATTTTAGGTCCGGTTTCATCGGCGCTGCTTAAAATGGTAAGCAATCCGGTAGGCTCAGGTATGGGCTCAGCCGGACTTGTCGGTCAGTTTATGTCGTATGACAGTATGGTAGCGGCAGGATTTTCGCCCGCGGTTACAATTATAGAAATAATTGTTATGCAGTTCATTCTTCCGGCGGCTGTCTGCCTGGGTATTTCGGAGGGCATGAGAAAGTTAAAGCTCATAAAGCCGGGCGACCTTAAATTGGAGTCTGCAAATGCGTAAGAAGGAAAGGGCGGAAGCGGCGGTAAAACTGCTTGAGCAGCTTTATCCTGACGCGGTGTGCTCGCTTAGATATACCGACGCGTTTCAGCTGCTTATAGCTACCCGGCTTTCGGCGCAGTGTACCGATAAACGCGTAAATATGGTTACTCCGGCGCTTTTTGATGAGTTTCCGGACGCCAAGAGCATGGCTTCCGCAGACATTTCAAGGGTGGAGGAGCTTATTAAAACCTGCGGACTTTACAAAACAAAGGCAAAGGACCTTATCGGGATAGGCAGAATGATAACCGATGAATACGGCGGCATAGTGCCTGATACTATTGAGGAGCTGACACGCCTGCCGGGCGTCGGCAGGAAAACGGCGAACCTTGTATGCGGAGATATCTACGGCAAGCCCGCCGTGGTGACCGATACGCATTTTATAAGGCTTTGCAACCGCTTGGGACTTGTTGACACCACAGACCCCTTAAAGGTTGAAAAAGAAATGCGCAAGCTGCTCCCGCCGGATAAATCAAATGATTTCTGCCACAGGACGGTGCTTTTCGGACGTGACGTCTGCACGGCGCGCAAGGCGAACTGCGGCGGCTGCGTACTGAATGAAATATGTCCTAAAAAACTGTAAAGGAGAAATAAATGGCACAGAAAAGAGTTGCTGCTATACAGGATATTTCCTGCTTCGGAAAATGCTCGCTTACAGTGGCGCTGCCGCTGCTGTCTGCCGCCGGCATTGAGACCGCCGTTATTCCGACGGCTGTGCTGTCCACTCATACCGGAGGTTTTACCGGAAATACATTTCGTGATCTTTCCTCAGATATTGTGCCGATAGCAAGGCACTGGAAAAAGGAAAACATCACGGTTGACGCCGTGTATACAGGCTATCTCTGCTCAAAGGAACAGATTTATCTGGCGCTTGAGGCGGCAAGGCTTATAAGCAGAAAGGACACACTGTTGATTACAGACCCCGCCATGGCGGACAACGGAAAGCTGTACAGGGGATTTGACAAGGATTTTCCGGAGTATATGCTGAAGCTATGCGCTGCGGCGCATATTATAACACCTAATATAACCGAGGCGGCGTTTATGCTCGGTATAGGATATAAGGAGCCGCCGTATACCGAGGAATATATAAATACTCTGCTTGAGGGGCTTTATACAAAGACACACTCAAAAATCGTGCTTACCGGAGTGAGCTTTGAAAGCCGCAAAATTGGCGCCTCCGTTTTTGACGGTGAGAATAAGGCGTATGTTTTTTCGGAAAAGCTGGACGCTTTGTATCACGGAACCGGAGACGTTTTCACAAGCTCATTTATAGCGGCGCTGCTTAACGATCGCAGTCTTAAGGCGGCGGCGCAGATTGCGGCGAATTTTACAGGCGGCTGTATAAAACAGACTATGCAATACGGCACCGATGAGCGCTGCGGAGTAAGCTTTGAAAGTCAGATACCGAATCTAATAAAATATCTGGAGCTTTAAATGAGAGAAGAGGATTTAAGAACAGCCGCGCTGATAGGGAGTGAAAGTCTTACACGCCTTAATAATTCGACTGTTGCTGTTTTCGGAATAGGCGGCGTAGGCTCATACGCCGCGGAGGCGCTTGTTCGCTCAGGCGTCGGCAGGCTGTATATCTATGATAACGACCGTGTTTCAAAAAGCAACATAAACCGTCAGCTTATAGCGTTCGGCTCGTCTGTCGGCAGATATAAAACCGAGGTCGCGGCGGAGAGATATCGTGATATAAATCCGCAATGTGAAATAATAGAAGACAGGGATTTTGTAACGCCGGAAAGCGATATTCCGTTTGGAAATTTCGATTTTTTAATCGACGCTGTCGATAATGTTACCGCAAAACTTTTTTTGGCGGTTGAGGCTGAAAAAAGGGGAATACCGGCAGTCAGCGTTATGGGAACGGGCAATAAGCTCGACCCTACAAGGCTTAAATGTACGGATATTTATAAAACGAGCGTCTGTCCGCTTGCAAGGGTTATGCGGTATGAGCTTAAAAAACGCGGAGTAAAAAAGCTCTTGGCTGTTTGGAGCGACGAAATACCCGTAAAGCCATCAGACTGCGGCGAATACCGTCAGACCGGCAGGATACCTCCGGCAAGCATGGCAATGGTGCCGGGAGCGGCGGGACTTATCGCGGCGTCGGTCGCCGTAAAAAAACTGATAGGTGAATAAGAATAAAGAGGAAAGTCTTACGGCTTTTCTCTTTTTTATTTCTGCTCTTGACAAATCAGGTCTACAAGTGTAGAATAAAAGTGGACTACAAATGTAGAATGGAGCAGAGCAATATGATGAGCAACGGAAAAATGGGAGCGGCGGAGCTGCGCTTTGCCGATATTATATGGGAAAACGAGCCGGTTTCCTCGCCGCGGCTCGCTGAAATAAGCGGGCAGAAACTGGGTTGGAAAAAATCCACGGTTTATACCGTGCTTAAAAGACTTTGCGAAAAAGGCTTTTTTAAGAATGAGGACGGAACGGTGTCGTCCCTTGTCTCAAGGAATGATTATTACGCCCGACAGAGTGAAAAATTCGTGGAGGAAAATTTTGAGGGTTCACTTCCGGCTTTTCTGGCGGCTTTTACATCAAGAAAAAAGCTGACTTGTGAGGAATACGAAAGCCTTAAAAAAATGATAGACGGTTTCGGGGAGGGGAAGTAATGCAGGAGATTTTTATTAAGATAATCAATATGAGCATAAGCGCCGGCTGGATAGTAATCGCGGTAATGCTTTTGCGTTTGGCTTTGAAAAAAGCGCCCAAACGCGCCGTGATTTTTCTGTGGGCGATAGTGGCGGTAAGGCTTGTCTGCCCGTTTTCGCCCGAAAGCGTTTTAAGCCTTATTCCAAGTGCCGAAACCGTGCCGGCAGATATAGTTTATTCGCAAACTCCGTCAATAAACAGCGGAATACCGGCTATTGACGGGGCCGTAAATCCGGTTATTTCAGACAGCTTAGAGCCCGATATTACCGCAAGCGTGAATCCGGCGCAGACGGCTGTGTCGGCTGCCGCTCTCCTCTGGATTGCGGGAACGGCTGCAATGCTTGTTTTCGCCCTTGTCAGCGTCTTAAGAGTACGCCGTAAAATAAGGGAAGCCGTGAAATACGGAGAAAACATATGGCTTTGTGACCGGATTTCCACGCCTTTTATTTTCGGCATTTTCCGTCCGGCGGTCTATCTTCCGTTTTCTCTGCCGGAAAACGATACGGAACATGTAATCGCTCACGAAAAAGCGCATTTAAAACGGCACGACCATATTTTAAAGCCGTTCGCTTTTCTGCTGCTTTGCGTTTACTGGTTCAATCCGCTTTTGTGGGCGGCGTATGTCCTTTTTTGCAGGGATATTGAGCTTGCTTGTGACGAAACGGTTATTGAAGCAATGAAGCCGGAGGAAATAAAAGAATACACATCGGCTTTGCTTGAATGCAGCGCCCCCGCAAAACGTATATCTCCCTGTCCGCTGGCGTTCGGCGAAACCGGCGTAAAGAGCAGGATAAAGGCGGCGCTTAAATACAGAAAGCCCGCGGTATGGGTCGCCGGCGCGGCAGGAATTGTTATTATAGCGGCGGCTGTGGTTTTCCTTACATCGCCGATTAAAAAGGAATTTTCACCGGACGGTCACGACTGGACTTTCCGGTGCGCGCAGAGCGGTGAAAACGGTGAGATTTTATACTGCCCGGAATCAGAGAGCGATGTATATCCGGACGCTGAAATACGGGAATACTCTCTGAATATGAAAAAAGAAAGTTTTATGCTGCTGTCTTCCGCGGAACCTGAAGGGGAGGGAAGCTCATACTCCTTTGAGCGTATAAGTAAAAAGCCGGACGGGAATATTTACGAAATAAGCGGAAACGGCGAAACAGGCTATATGTCGGTCGGCAAAACGGAATATTACGGCGGAACGGCTGAATATACGCTTATAATAACGGTCGGCGGACAGTCTTATTACTTTTACGAGCTTGACAGAGGAAATACGCCGATGTTTGACGCCGTTGTTACAGAGACACACGAAAACTATATCCTGATAGAGCCGCTTGATAACGAAGCCGAGGCAGGCTCGGTTATTTTAATAAGTCAGCCGGAAAATTACGGACTCCCGGCGTCATACAGGCAGACAGGCTCAAAAATAAGAGTTTTTTACAGCGGCGAGATATTAACGATTTACCCCTCGACGCTTCATAAAATATACGCGATTTACCCGCTGAGTGATTAAACATACAATTATCCGTCCTGAAACGGCAAAAGATAATTTTTTATCCGAATCCCCCGATTTTTCGGGGGATTTTTTATGTCCGAATTGTGGTTTCAAATGAGGCGTACCACTATATATGCAAAAAAATAAAATATGCAAAAAATTCCTGCTAAAAATTTATGTAAACTTGAAAAAATAGCTTGATTTTTGAGGTTTAAAGCCTTATAATACAATCATAGTGGTGCAAAGTGGAGTGAAAAACCATTAAAGTGTATCAAAGTGGAGCAGAAAGGAGTGAAAATAATGCTTTTTGGCGGTTATCAGCACAACATTGATAAAAAAGGCAGAGTTTTCATTCCTGCAAAGCTGCGTGAAGAGCTGGGGACAAGCTTTATGATATGCCGCGGAATATACGGCAAGCGCTGTCTCTGCGTTTATTCGTCAGAGCAGTGGGAAAAGCTGGTTGAAAAAATCGGTACCCTTCCGAGCACGAAATCAAGTGCGGTCAAGCGTTTTCTGTATGACGGCGCTTTCAGCATAGACTTTGATTCACAGGGAAGAATACTTATTCCTCCGGTACTGCGCGAGTACGCTCAGCTTGAGGGCGAGGCGCACATCATAGGAATGGACACCAATCTTGAAATATGGAATACCGAGCTTTGGAATGAGGAGAACGCTAAATACACTCCCGAATCGATTGCCGATATTATGGAAGAGCTTAATTTCTGATGGAATTTTCGCACAGACCTGTGCTGCTTGAGCAAACGATAGCGGCGCTTGATATAAAGCCGGACGGCATTTATGTCGACGGCACCGCCGGCGGTGCTGGACACTCGTCGGAAATAGCTAAAAGGCTCAGAAACGGGTTTCTGTATGCGCTCGACCGTGACCCGGACGCCGTAAAAACCGCGTCGGAAAGACTTAAAGGATTGCCGGCAAAGGTTATACAGAGCAATTTCCGCGATATGGATACGGTGCTGGCGGCCGAGGGCGTCACAAAGGTAAACGGAATACTGCTTGATTTAGGCGTATCGTCCTACCAGCTTGATAACGCGGAACGCGGTTTTTCCTACCGCAAGGACGCTCCGCTCGATATGCGCATGAGCAAAAGCGGTTTATCCGCCGCTGATATTGTCAATACTTATACCGCGGAGCAGCTTGCAGATATATTCAAGAATTACGGCGAGGAAAAATTCGCTTACAGAATAGCGAACAGGATAGTAGGTGAACGCGCGAAAGCGCCGATATTATCGACGGTGCAGCTCGCCGATATAATAGCTTCCTCGGTACCTGCCGCGGCAAGACGAGACGGTCATCCGGCGAGAAAATGCTTTCAGGCGATAAGAATAGCCGTAAACGGAGAGCTTGAAAGCCTTGAAGAAGCGCTTGACAAAGCGTTCGGACTTCTCTGTAAAGACGGAGTTTTAGCCATAATAACTTTCCATTCGCTTGAAGACAGAATGGTCAAGCAGAAATTCAAAGAGTACTGTACAGGCTGTATATGCCCGCCGGATTTTCCGGTTTGTGTATGCGGCAGAACCCCTGCGGGACATCCGGTGACAAGAAAACCGGTCGAGCCCGATACAAAAGAACTTGAGGAAAACCCGCGCAGCAGAAGTGCAAAGCTAAGGGCTGTAATAAAAAACTGACAGAATAAAGAAGGAGAAGAAAAATGAACAATATGAAGTATTACAACGACAGTCTGGCATATGATTTTGAAATGTTTATGCCAAAGACCGCCGAAGAAAAAAACAGCCGCGACAATATCGTTGTAATGCCGAAGACCGCAGAGCGCGCGAAAACACGCAAAAGAGCGGCGGCAAAAAGCCTTGCTTCTCCTGCGGCGCTTATAATGACGGCGGTATTCATTCTTGCCGGTCTTTGCGGAAACATAGCGCTCAGACTTCAGATAAACGAGGTTAATTCAGAAATAAACGATGTTAAGGCCGCCATAACGGAGCTTGACAGCGAAAAGACGGCGCTTGAGGTTGAGATGCAGCGCAGAATATCCTACGCAAATCTTGAGCTCGAGGCAATGCAGCTCGGAATGAGAAAAATGGAAAAAAGCGATGTAACATATATAAAGGTAAATGATAAGGATAAGGCAGTAAACGGTAACGGAGAAGTTCTCGACGCAGAGTAATAAGATACAGGTTCATGTAATATAATTATGATTGTAGCGGGTATGTGCCCGGTATTCTTTGGGAGATACGAGAGTTGAATAATCAACTCTCGTATTCGGATAATATGGCAAAATATTTGCGTGCCGGAAAGGAACAGATGAAATGCTTGTAAAACCGGGGAAAATGATGGTTACAAGATCTCTTGTGGTCATGACGGTTCTTATACTTGCGCTTTCGATAATATCGGGAGCAAGTCTTGTAAATATAATGATAATCAAGGGAGAGGAATACCAAAGCGACGCGTCGGAGCAGCAGCTTTATGACAGTCTTATAACAGCGCCGAGGGGAGATATTTATGACTGCAATATGCAGCTTTTGGCGACAAGCTCCGCGGCGTGGACGGTTTATATAACTCCCAACGGCATAAAAAAGCTGGAATCGGCGAAGGCTGAAGAGGTAAAGAAGGTAATTGCGGAAGGACTTTCGGAAATACTTGATCTTGATTATGAGACGGTTTACGGCTACACCGAAAAAAATTCTTATTATGTTATAGTAAAGAAAAAAATAGAAAAACCGGCGGCTGACAAGGTAAGACAGTTCATACTCGACAACGAGGAGCTGGAGCTTGTAAAATATATCGGAATAGACGAGACAACAAAAAGATATTATCCTAATGACAGTTTAGCGTCGGTGGTGCTCGGATTTGTTGGTTCAGACGATCAGGGACTTTCGGGAATTGAGAGCTATTACGATAACGATCTCACCGGAATAGCCGGACGCGTAGTTGCGGCTAAAAACGCTGCGGGAACAAATATGCCGTTCTCGTACGAAAAGGTAGAAGAGGGAACAAAGGGAAAATCACTTGTGCTGACGCTTGATTCCTATGTTCAGTATACCGCCGAAAAATATCTTGAGGCGGCGATTGAGGAAAACCAGATTGCTGAGCGCGGCGCGGCGGTGGTTATGAATGTTAATACCGGAGCTATTATCGCAATGGCGGTAAAAGGCGATTTTGACCCCAACGAGCCGTTTGAGCTTTCTGCGGAGGATCAGGCGAAAGTCGACGCCGCAACAACCGACGAGGAAAAAAGCAAGCTTGAAAACGAGCTTTTGAACCGTCAGTGGCGAAATAAAGCGGTGTCGGACACATACGAGCCCGGCTCGGTATTCAAGATTGTCACCGCGGCGATAGCGCTTGAAGAAAATCTTGTAAATAAAAACAGCAGCTTTTACTGCAGCGGCGTGACAACGGTGGCCGGCAGAACCTACCACTGCCATAAGGCAGGCGGCCACGGCTCCCAGAACCTTTTGCAGGCGATTTCAAATTCCTGCAACCCTGCTTTTATTACGATAGGTCAGCTTGTAGGCGTTTCAACCTTTTCAAAATATTTTAAGGCATTCGGTCTTACCGAAAAAACCGGAATAGACCTGCCGGGCGAGGCAAACTCAACATATCACAAGGAAGAGGATATGGGACCGGTTGAGCTTTCATCATCGTCATTCGGTCAGACCTTCAATGTTACGCCGATGCAGCTTATATGCGCGGTAGCTGCGTCTGTGAACGGCGGCTATCTCGTTCAGCCCCATGTAGTAGAGAAAAAGCTTGATGAAAACGTCAAGGTTGTGGAAACCACGTCAACATCATATAAGCGTCAGGTAATATCAGAAACTACCTCGGCAACAATGCGTGAGCTGCTGCAGTTTGTTGCGGAAAACGGAGCTAAAAACGCGCTTGTTCCGGGTTATGACATAGGCGCGAAAACCGGAACATCACAGAAAGTATCAAAGATACTCGCCACCGGAGACGATTATCTCTATATAGGTTCCTGCGCTACGGTTGCACCGGCTGATAATCCGGAAATAGCGGTTTTTGTAATGCTTGACGAGCCTAAGGGCGATAAATACTACGGCGGCACGATAGCGGCGCCTGTCAACTCACAGATAATGAAAGATATTCTGCCGTATCTCGGATACGAGCCGAGCTATACCGAAGAAGAACTTAAAGCCCTTTCACTTACGGTTCCGGATACCGTCGGAACGGATGTGGAGGACGCGAAAAATAAAGTCACCTCAGCAAAGCTTGAATATAAGGTGGTAGGCAGCGGCGAAAAAGTTCTGCGACAGCTTCCCGAAGCCGGTACAAAAGTTATTTCGGGCGGCACGGTGATTCTGTATACGGAGCAGGTCGGAAACGAGAAAGTTACTGTTCCGAACCTCCTTAACCTGAGCGTGACGGATGTAAACGCCGCAGCGTCGGCAGCGGGACTTAATGTTGAATTTTCCGGCAACACTACTATGGGCGGGCTTAAATCTTACAGTCAGAGTATAGACCCAGGAGAGACGGTCGACGCTGGAACCGTAATAACGGTTTATTTCAGAGAAGACAGCGCCGCGGACGGCTGAGGCAAAGAAAGCAAGGGAGAATAAATGAAACTTAAAAATCTTATAGAATGCGGCGGAAAAATAGGCGAAACCGAAATAACGGGAATAACCTGCGATTCAAGACAGATAAAGCCGGGATACGCTTTTGTTTGTATAAAAGGAACAAAGTCTGACGGTCACGATTACGCGGCGTCGGCGGTGGAATCTGGAGCCGCGGCAATTATATGTGAACGAGACCTCGGAATAAGCTGTCAGGTAATAACGGAAAATACCCACGCGGCATACGCGGACATGTGCGCGGCGTGGTTCGGCAATCCCGCCGACAGTTTAAGACTGTTCGGCGTTACCGGCACAAACGGCAAAACCTCGGTCACATATATGCTTAAGAAAATATTTGAAAAGGCGGGCTATAAGGTAGGACTTATAGGCACGATACAGAATATGATAGGCGACGAGGTTATAGCGGCGCACAATACTACACCGAACGCTTACGAGCTTAATTCGCTTTTTGCGCTTATGAAAGCCAAGGGCTGCGCCGTTGTTATAATGGAAGTATCTTCCCACGCGCTTGACCAGCTTCGTGTATACAGGCTTAATTTTGAAGTGGCAATGTTTACGAATCTTACGCAGGATCATCTTGATTACCATATTACAATGGAGAATTATCTTGCGGCTAAGAAAAAGCTGTTCAGAATGTGCAGGACCGCCGTTATAAACAGCGATGACAGCTACGCTCAAAAACTGATGGAGGGACTTGACTGTAAAATAGTCACATATTCTACCGGTAATGATTCGACATACAGCGCCAAGGGCATAAATTACCGTCCTGCGAGCGTAGAATACGAATTTGTAAGCGATACCGAGATATGCCATATTAAAGTTGCTACCGGAGGAAAATTTACGGTTTACAATTCACTGTGCGCGGCAGTGTGCGCGGTTGAGGCGGGAATACCTGTAAAGATTGCCGCGGAGGCACTTTCTGAGCTTAACGGCGTAAAGGGAAGAGCGGAAAATGTTCCGACCGGCAGGGATTTTACAATTATAATAGACTACGCGCATACTCCGGACGGTCTTAAAAATATACTTTCCACCTTTCGTGAGTGCAAAAAGAACCGTCTTATTGTTGTGTTCGGCTGCGGTGGCGACAGGGATAAAACAAAGCGCCCTATAATGGGAAGTATAGCGGAGCATTTTGCCGATTACGTTATAGTGACAAGCGATAATCCGCGCACCGAAGACCCAGGAGCTATAATTAAGGATATACTTTCCGGAATGAAAAATTCCGCTGTTCCCGTAAAGGTTATAGAAAACAGAACAGAAGCTATAAAATTTGCTGTTTCAATTGCCGAAAAAGATGATATAATAGTACTTGCCGGAAAAGGGCATGAAACATATCAGATACTCGGCACGGGAACGATTCATCTTGATGAGCGTGAAATTGTTGCGGAGGCGCTTAAAGAGCTTAAATAATCGGTAAAACGCTCCCTGCCGGAAAAGGAGAGAAAAAATGAAAGATCTTACACCTGTTATAGCCGCGGCGGTCGCGTTCGCGGTGACCGCGGCACTCGGATATATTGTTATTCCGTATTTAAAACGGCTGAAATTCGGGCAGACTATACTTGACATAGGTCCGAAATGGCATAAGGATAAGCAGGGAACACCTACTATGGGCGGAGTTATGATGATCGCTGGACTTCTGCTTTCGGTCGGAATAGCGTTTGCTTATTCCGCCGCGAGTGGCGGCCGTTTTGCGTCTGAAATGACCGATTCATACCGCCTCGCCGTTTTTCTTTCGGGAATAGCTATGGCGCTTTGCATGGCGGCGATAGGTTTTATGGACGATTATATCAAGGTTGTAAAAAAACGGAATCTCGGACTGACCGCGAGACAGAAAACCTTTCTGCAGCTCCTTGTTTCAGCGGCGTATCTTGCTACACTCTGCATTTCCGGTATGAAAACCACTACTATACCGTTTATCGGCGATATCGATATCACAAGCGGCTGGGGACTGCTTTTCTGGCCGGTGGCGCTCATGTTTATTTACGGCTTTACCAACGCCGTGAATCTTACCGACGGTATCGACGGTCTTGCAAGCACGGTAACACTTGTGGTTGCCTGCTCGTTTATGCTGGCGTCCGGATTTATTAACAATATGGGGATAAATGTACTGTCCGCGGCGCTGGCAGGCGCCTGCGTCGGATTTATAGTATGGAACGCAAAACCGGCGAAGGTATTTATGGGGGACACGGGCTCAATGTTCCTCGGAGGTATGGTTGTGGCTGTTTCATTCGGAACAGGCAGACCGGTGCTTCTTATATTTGCGGGAATAACATATTTTCTTGAGGCGCTGTCCGATATTATTCAGGTGGCATACTACAAACGCACCAAAAAGCGTATATTTAAAATGGCGCCGCTTCATCATCATTTTGAAATGTGCGGCTGGTCAGAGGAGAAAATTGTTCTTGTCTTTTCTCTCGTGACGGCGGTCGGCTGCTTTGTATCGCTTCTGCCGCTGATTTTTAACTGGTAATTCTGGAGGAAAAAAGTATGGCGAAACCTAAAAGGAGAAAAAGTGAATATGTTTCAGGAAAGCTCGACATAACCTTTTTATCCTTTGTGCTGATACTCTTCACAATAGGTCTCGTTATGCTTTTTTCTGCGAGCTATGCCTATTCGTACGAATATTACGGCAACAGCTATAAATTCATAACAAGGCAGGCGCTGTTCGGAGCCGTCGGTATAGTTATAATGCTCGGCGTATCAAAAATCGATTATCATTTCTGGCGCAAGTTCGCATGGATAGCATATGCTGTGACAATTATAATGTTAGGAGTACTGCTTGTACTTCCGCCTATGGTAGAGGGAATGGACGTAAAGCGGTGGATCGTTATAGGACCCGTGAATTTCCAGCCTTCTGAAGTGGCTAAATTTGCGGTTATACTTTTGTTTTCGTCTCTTATAGCGGCGAATCAGAAACAAATGAAGAGCTTCAGATTTATAGTTTTTCTTGTGTTTCTGTTAGGTCTTACCTGCGGACTTGTGGTGTTTGAGCCGCATCTGTCGGCAACAGTTCTCATATTTGCCATCGGCGTGGTACTGCTCGTTGTGGGAGGAATCCCGAAGCGATATATTTTTGCCGGCGCAGGTGCCGCTGCGGGACTGGGAGTGCTTGCCGTTGTAACCGGATTTATAGGCTACGGTTCTGACCGTATAAAATACTGGCTCGACCCTTGGGCGGATCCTACCGGTCTCGGTTTCCAGACTATACAGTCGCTTCTCGCGATAGGTTCAGGCGGTATTCTCGGCAGGGGAATAGGCCAGTCAAGACAGAAATATCTCTGGGTGCCGGAGCCTCACAACGATTTTATTTTTTCGATAGTCTGCGAGGAGCTCGGACTCATCGGAGCTATGGTTATAATACTTCTTTTCTGCCTGCTTGTTTGGCGCGGTTTTACAATAGCCATGCGCTCGCAGGATAAGTTCGGTTCTTTGCTTGCGATAGGACTTACCTTTCAGGTTGGTCTTCAGGCAATGCTCAATATATGGGTTGTCACTAACACAATTCCCAATACCGGCATAAGCCTTCCGTTTTTCAGTTACGGCGGAACGTCGCTTGTCATACTGCTTGCGGAAATGGGTATTGTGCTGTCGGTCTCAAGGGGAGCCAGTATAGAAAAAACTTAGCGCGTATTTCTGAAGGGGCGTGAAAATATGAAAATACTTTTTGCGGGCGGCGGAACAGCGGGACATATAAATCCGGCGCTTGCCGTTGCCGATTATATAAAGGAAAACCATCCGGACGCTGAAATATCGTATATCGGAACGGCGGATAAGCTGGAAGCAAGACTTGTGCCGGAGAAAGGATACGCTTTTTATACGATAGACGTAGCGGGATTTCAGCGAAAGCTGTCGCTTAAAAACATAGAGAGGAATATCTCCGCGGCGGTTAAGGCGGTCACCTCCTCGGCGGCTTCAAAAAAGCTGCTTAAGGAGATACAGCCCGATATTGTCGTCGGAACAGGCGGATATGTCAGCGGTCCGGTGCTCAGGGAGGCGCAGAAGCTTGGCATAAAGACCGCCATACACGAGCAGAACGCTTTTCCGGGGGTCACCACCAAAATGCTTGCCTCAAAGGCGGACAGGGTAATGCTCGCAATGCCCGAGGCGCAAAAGTATCTGAAGCTCAAAAAAGAACCTGTTATAACCGGAAATCCGGTAAGGGGAGAGCTGCTTAAGATTTCCCGAGACGAGGCAAGGGCGAAGCTCGGACTGGACAGCCGGCCGCTTATTCTTTCGTTCGGCGGCTCTTTGGGAGCCAGACGGATAAATGAAGCCGTTACAGAGCTAATAAAATGGCATAACGGTACCGGCAGGTTCTATCATATACACGGCACTGGAAAGGCAGGTTATGAGTCTGTGACTCAGACGCTTTCGGATACTGATTTGGCTCCCCAAATCGATGTGCGCGAATATATAAATGATATGGACGTATGTATGGCGGCGGCTGATCTTGTGATATGCCGCGCGGGCGCTATAACATTAAGCGAGCTTTGCTGCTGCGGAAAGCCTTCGGTGCTTATACCGTCGCCGTATGTGGCGGAGAATCATCAGTACCACAACGCCATGACGCTTAAAAAGGCGGGCGCCGCTGAGGTTCTTGAGGAAAAGGACCTTACGGGTCAGAGCCTTATAGATACAGTTTCAAAAATAATAGATAACAAGCCGCTGCTTGAGCGTATGGGAAACGCGGCGCGTAAACACGCTATTGCGGACGCAAATAAAAGAATTTACGATGTTTTAATGCAATTATATACCGGAGCGTGACATTTTTCGCATTTTCGCATAGTATGAACTGTGAAAAGTTTTTACTGTGAGAGGGTGCGGCTATGACCGAAATTTTAGTAAACGGCGGTAAACGGCTTTCGGGTGAGATAAGCGTGCAGGGAGCGAAAAACAGCGTTCTGCCGGTGCTTGCGGCTACATTGCTTTGCGGGGGCGAAAGCGTCATACATAACTGCCCCGCGCTTTCAGATGTCGAAACATCACTTAAAATATTAAGACATCTCGGCTGTAAATGCTCAAAGGAAGGCAGTACGGTCAATGTTGACAGCAGCAGTATAGCGGCATTTGATATTCCGGACAGCCTGATGCGGGAAATGCGTTCGTCGGTTGTTTTTCTCGGCGCGGTGATAGGTAGAACCGGCAGGGCGGTAATAAGCAGCCCGGGAGGCTGCGAGCTGGGTCCGCGCCCTATTGACCTCCATCTTTCCTCGCTTGAGCAAATGGGAGTGACAATACAGGAAGAACACGGCTTCCTTAATTGCACGGCTGAAAAAGGCCTGCACGGAGCAGAAATTCATTTGAGTTTTCCGAGTGTCGGGGCTACTGAGAATATTATTCTCGCTGCCGCTACCGCTGAAGGGACTACCGTTATTCATAACGCGGCTAAAGAGCCGGAAATAAGCGACCTCGCGGATTTTCTCAATCGTGCGGGAGCGCGTATATACGGCAGCGGTTCAGATACAATAAACATATACGGAGTAAAAAAGCTCGGCGGAACAGAGCATACGATTATTCCCGACCGTATAGCCGCTGCGACATATATGGCCTGCGCCGCGGTGACAGGCGGTTCGGTTACGCTTAACAGCATTATGCCGCCGCATATGATGTCGGTCCTGTGGTGCTTTAAGGAGTGCGGCTGCACGGTGGTTTCGTCAGGCAGAAGCGTCAGACTAACTGCGCCTTCAAGACTACGCCGCGTCCCGACCGTAAGGAGTCTCGTTTATCCCGGATTTCCTACCGACGCAGGTCCTGTCGCCGTGGCTATGCTTTCAGCGGCGGAGGGAACGTCGGTATTTGTGGAAAACATATTTGAAAACCGTTTCAGGTATGTCGATGAGCTAAAGCGTTTCGGCGCTAAAATAAAAACAGAGGGGAAAATAGCCGTAATAGAGGGAACGGACCGCCTTTCCGGAGCGCACTGCAAGGCAACCGACCTTCGCGGAGGCGCTGCCCTTGTAATAGCGGCGCTGCGTGCGGACGGCGAATCAAGAATAGGGGAGATACATCATATAGAGCGCGGTTATGACGATATTGTCGGCAATCTCAGCGCGCTCGGTGCGGATATAAAATACAGCGGGGACTGATTTTTTGAACAGACCAGATGTCAATGACGAGTTTTTGAGAAAAAGAAAACTGCGCCAGCGTAAAATACGCCGGCGCAGAATAATTACCGCGTTGGTTTTCTTCGGAATACTTTTTATCGCTGTCGGCGTAATACTGTCGCTTACGGTGCTGTTTCCGATAGAACAGATAAATGTTTCGGGAAGCGAGAAATATACATCTGATGAGATTATCGGTGCCTGCGGTATAAAGACAGGCGACAATCTTTTTATGTCTTCCGCTGACGAGGAAGAATTAAAAGAGAAACTGCCGTATATTGAAAGCGTAAGTGTAAGCCGCAAGCTGCCTTCAACACTTATTATAAAAGTAAAGGACGCGTCGGAATATGCCTGTTTCAGTACCGGCGGCAAATACTATGCCGTAAGCGAAAAATGGCAGGTTCTCAATGCCTACGATACAAAACCGGAGGGCATATTTGAAATAAAGGCTGACGGCACCGAATGCACACCGGGGAAAACCGTCGTGTTTTCCGGGGAAAAGTCTGAAACGCTTATAAAAGATATTATTTCACTCGCCGGCGAGTATTCGCTTAAAATTGACGGAATCGATATAACAAACGAGCTTGCGGTTACTGTCGGTGTTGATGGCAGATTTTCCGTGAACTTCGGTACATCAAACAATTTATCTGAAAAATTCGCACATCTTTCCGGAATGGTTAAAAATATAGCTGAAGACAAATCCGGTAAAATTGATTTGAGTATGTGGACAAGCAGTAATACACAGGGAACTTTTGTGGAAAATAAAGGTACGGAATAGTCATTTTTCATATGCCGGAGGCTGTGTCGGCACCGGTTTTCGGCATACCAGAAAAAAATTACAGGAATGTAATAAAAAGTGTTGAAATTTAAAAACAGATATGTTAATATCTATATATAATTGTATTTTTGAGAAGTATAATATATTTTTACATAAGCACGGAGGAATTCAAAATGCCATTTGAAGTTGCAGAAGAACAAGAGAATGTTGTACAGATTAAGGTCGTCGGAGTCGGCGGCGGCGGCGGAAACGCCGTAAACCGCATGGTGGACGCCGGCGTCCGCGGCGTTGAGTTCATAGCGATAAATACTGATAAGGCTGCTCTTATTCAGTCAAAAGCCAATCAGAAGGTTCAGATAGGGGACAAGACCACCTCCGGAATGGGCGCAGGCGGAAATCCGGATAACGGAAAAGCGGCGGCAGAGGAGTCGAGAGACGAGATAACCGCGGCTATTCGCAGCGCGGATATGATATTTATTACCGCCGGCATGGGCGGCGGCACAGGTACAGGTGCCGCTCCGGTAGTTGCCGCTATTGCTAAGGAGCTTGGCATACTTACCGTTGGTATTGTTACAAAGCCTTTCAGCTTTGAGGGCAAAAAGCGTATGACCCAGGCGGAATCCGGTATCGCGGCTCTCCGTGAGCAGGTGGACAGCCTTGTTGTTATTCCGAACGAGCGTCTTAAGTTTGTTTCCGAGCAGAAAATAACCTTCAAGAACGCGTTTATCATTGCCGATGACGTTCTCCGTCAGGGCGTTCAGAGTATATCAGAGCTTATCAATGTTACCGCTCTTGTTAATCTTGACTTTGCCGATGTTAAGTCTATTATGGCTGATGCAGGTTACGCTCATATGGGCGTCGGCGTTGCTACCGGTCGCGACAAGGCGGAGCAGGCGGCACGTGCGGCTATCAGCAGCCCGCTTATCGAGACTTCTATGGACAATGCGCGCGGTGTTATCATCAGCATTACCGGTTCTGACGATATCGGACTTGAAGAGGTCGAGCTTGCTTCCTCGATTATTTCCGATATGGCTCATCCGGACGCTACCATTATCTGGGGCGCTCAGCTTGACGATACGCTTGAGGATACTATTCGTGTTACCGTTGTCGCCACCGGTCTGGGTGAAGACAAGAAAGATGATAAGTCGAATGACCTTGCTTCTCTCCTTGGAAACACAAGCGATGATGACGAGAGCTATACTGATGTTATCAGCTTTTTCAACAATAAGGACTGATAAAAAGTTTACTGAGGCGGCCGTCCTGTGACGGCTGCCTTTTTTCATATTTTGTCAGTTGTAATTTCAGATATTTTGTTGTATAATAAATTGTTATTTAATTAAGTACACATTATATGGGAGAAAGAAAATATGGTGAATAAAGGTACCGCGGCCGTGTATTCGCTCGGAATAGACATAGGTTCCACAACGGCGAAAATTGTGCTGCGTAAAGGGGAAGAGGTACTTTTTGAGCGCTATGAACGTCATTTTTCGCAGGTGCGGGAAAAAACAGCAGAACTTTTACGACTTGTCTCAGAAATAACAGGTGATGAGCAGATATCGGCGGCAATTTCCGGCTCGGCAGGCCTCGGACTTGCCGAAGCGGCGCATATACCGTTTGTTCAGGAGGTTTTTGCCACAGGTGAAGTTGTAAAGCTAAAGGAACCGGACACATCGTGCGTTATAGAGCTTGGCGGAGAGGACGCCAAAATAATATTCTTTGACGGCGGACTTGATGAGCGTATGAACGGCAGCTGCGCGGGCGGCACAGGCGCGTTTATCGACCAGATGGCGACGCTTCTCAATATCACGGTAGACGAGCTTGATAAACTTAGCCTTAACGCAGGCAGACTTTATCCGATAGCCTCACGCTGCGGTGTGTTTGCGAAGACGGATATACAGCCGCTGCTTAATCAGGGAGCCCGTAAGGAAGATGTTGCGGCGAGTATTTATCAGGCGGTTGTGAATCAGACAATAGCGGGACTGGCACAGGGCAAGCGTATAACCGGCAAGGTTCTTTTTCTGGGCGGACCTCTTTATTACTGTAAGGGGTTAGGCATTCGCTTTAAGGAAACACTTAAGTTAGACGATGAGCATGCGGTATTTCCCGAATACGCGCGTTATGCCGTTGCTCTCGGAGCGTCTTATTATGCCGAAAAGCAGAACAGCAGTTATACCATTGAGGAACTTATAAAGGCTGTTGAGAACGCGGCCTCGGTGTCAAACGGCAAGGGCAGACTCAAGCCGCTTTTCGCTGATGAAAGCCAATACCGTGAGTTTAAAGAACGTCACGCAAAATCATCAGTAAAGGAACTTGATATTTCTAAATACAGCGGTAAGGCGTATCTCGGAATCGACTGCGGCTCCACGACCACAAAGCTCTGCCTGCTTACTGAAAATAATGAGATTATTTATTCATATTACGCTTCAAATCAGGGCAACCCCGCGGAAATTGTAAGGGAACAGCTTACAAAAATATATGAACTTTCAGGTGACAGGATAGAAATAGCCGGTTCCGCAGTTACAGGGTACGGCGAGGAGCTTATTAAAAACGCTTTTTCGGTGGATTACGGAATTGTTGAGACAATAGCGCACTACACCGCGGCAAAATATTTCGAGCCTGATGTTGAATTTATACTTGATATAGGCGGTCAGGACATTAAGTGCTTTAAAATCAAGAATGGCGCGATTGACAGTATAATGCTCAACGAGGCTTGTTCGTCGGGCTGCGGTTCGTTTCTTGAGACATTCGCAAAGGCGATGGGATATTCGATTGAGGATTTTGCCAATAAGGGACTTGACGGCAAGGCGCCGGTAGATCTGGGCAGCCGCTGCACGGTATTTATGAATTCATCGGTAAAGCAGTCACAGAAGGACGGAGCGACGGTTGAGGATATTTCAGCCGGACTTTCGATAAGCGTTGTGAAAAACGCGCTTTATAAGGTTATACGCGCCGCGTCTGCCGCTGAGCTTGGCGAAAAGATAGTTGTTCAGGGCGGTACTTTTTATAATGACGCGGTGCTAAGAGCGTTTGAACGTGAAATAGGGCATAATGTTATACGTCCGTCTATTGCGGGACTTATGGGCGCCTACGGAGCGGCACTTTATTCAAAAAAATGCCGCGGTTCATCTATTATCAGCAGGGAAAAACTTAAGAATTTTGTTCACACTTCAAAGTCAGCCGTATGTCAGGGCTGTACAAACCACTGCCGTCTTACGGTAAATACTTTCGGTGACGGTAAAAGATTTATTTCTGGCAACCAGTGCGAAAAGGGACTCGGAAAGGATACACCGACACAGTCTCTGCCTAATCTTTATGAGTTTAAGCGCAATTATCTCACATCGATTAAATCCGAAGAGGGCAAGAGGGGAACTATGGGTCTTCCGTTGGCTCTGGGTATGTATGAGCTTCTGCCGCTCTGGCACGGAATTTTTACAAAGCTCGGCTTTACGGTAAAGGTGTCCCCGATGTCTACAAGGCATACATATGAGAAAGGGCAGTTCTCAATACCGTCTGATACCGCCTGCTATCCGGCAAAAATAATGCACGGGCATATAGCTACACTTATAAATGACGGTGTTGACGCTATATTCTATCCTTGCCTTACATACAATATGGACGAGAAAATGACCGACAATCATTACAACTGTCCCGTTGTAGCGTATTATTCTGAGCTGCTTAAAGGAAATATGGACGATCTCGCAAAGGTAAAGTTTCTTTATCCTTATCTTAATATAAACAACAAAAAAGAGCTGACAAAAGAGCTGCACAGATATCTTTCCGGCTTTTTTGACGGAATTGCCAAGAGCGAGGTTAAATCGGCGGTTGATTACGGTATGCAAAAATACGCCGAATATATGGAAGCCGTCCGCGCCGAGGGAGCGAAGGCTCTTGACTTCGCGCGCAAAAACGGTATGCGGATTATGATTCTTGCCGGAAGACCGTACCATATAGACGCCGAAATCGGTCACGGCATAGACAAGCTGGCTAATTCGCTCGGTTTTGTAGTGGTAAGCGAGGACAGTGTGTTCCGTCTCGCGGAGCCGTTTACGGTAAAGGTGCTTAACCAGTGGACATATCACGCGCGACTTTACCGTGCCGCGCGCTATGCCGCCGAGCATGACGATACCGAGCTTGTTCAGCTTGTTTCTTTCGGCTGCGGCGTTGACGCGATAACGACCGACGAGGTACGTTCTATACTGGAAAACGCCGGAAAATACTATACACAGATAAAAATCGATGAAATAACCAATCTGGGCGCGGTTAAGATACGACTGCGCTCACTTATCGGAGCGCTTGACGAAAGGAGAGAAGCTGTTGGAAGAGCGTAAATACATACCTTTTACCGAGGAAATGCGCAAGGAATATACGATTCTTGTGCCCAATATGCTGCCGAGGCATTTTAAATTGTTTTTGCAGGTTTTTAAAAACTATGGATACAAGCTGGAGCTGCTTGAAACCTCGGGACACAGAATAATAGAAAGCGGACTGAAATATGTCCATAATGATACCTGCTATCCGGCGATACTTGTTATAGGACAGTTTATTGATGCGTTAAACAGCGGAAAGTATGATGTTCATAAAACAGCGCTTATACTTTTCCAGACGGGAGGCGGCTGCCGCGCGTCAAACTATATTTTTCTATTGAGAAAGGCGCTTGAAAAGGCAGGCTACGGCTTTGTGCCGGTTATATCCTTTAATCTCGGCGGACTTGAAAACCACCCCGGTTTCAAGCTGACAGTTCCGATTCTGCATCGTCTTTTTTACGCCATAATATACGGCGATATGCTGCTGAGTCTTGTAAACCAGTGCAAGCCTTATGAGGTAAACAAGGGCGAAACGGAGCGCCTTGCAGACGAGCTTACGGTGGAATTGGCTGACAAAATGCAGAAAGAGGGCGTATCATTTAAAAAGGTAAAGGAAAACTGTAAAATGATACTTTCCCGATTTGCGGAAATAGAGCGCGTAAGCGAGAAGAAAATCAAGGTCGGCGTGGTCGGTGAGATATATGTCAAGTATTCTCCGCTCGGCAACAACAATCTTGAACAGTTCCTTATCGACGAGGGCGCGGAGGTTGTGGTTCCGGGACTGCTTGATTTCTTTATGTACTGCATAGTCTCAAATCTTACCGACATATGGCTGTACGGACTTAACAAGCTGCGCTATCCGGTGCTTAAATTTGTTTTCAACTACCTTGTGAAACAGCAGAATGAGATAATCGAGCTTATGAAGGCAGACGGAAATTTCACACCGCCCACACCTATTGAGCATACAATGGAACTGATAAAGGATTTTATGGGGCTCGGCACGAAAATGGGCGAAGGCTGGCTGCTTCCGGCGGAAATGCTTGAGCTTAACGATGAGGGTGTGCACAACATTGTCTGCACGCAGCCTTTCGGCTGTCTGCCTAATCATATATGCGGCAAGGGAATGATGAAACCGCTGAAAGAGAAAAATCCCGATATGAATATCGTGGCTATCGATTACGATTCGGGCGCTTCAAAGGTCAATCAGGAGAACCGTATCAAGCTGATGCTGGCGAATGCTAGGGCTAATATGGCGGAAAAAGAGCGTGAAAACGATATAAAGTCAGAACCGGAAAATGAAAAAAACAAAATTTTTGCGAAAAACACTTGACAAAATCTTTTTTCAGTGATATTATATCAACAATAAGTTTAAACCTGCGATTAAGAGTAGTAGCTTTGTCTGAAACCTTTAGAGAGCGGCTGACGGTGGAAATGCTGCGGCAAAGGGCAATGTGAATGGACTTATGAGGGCGGCCGAAAGCCTTTTGGTGAGTAGCAGCCGACGGGGACCGTACCCGTTATCAGGACGGACTGCATATTATGTGCAGGAAACGAGCGGCCGTTTTACGGCAACTTGGGTGGTACCGCAGGATTACAAGTCTTGTCCCATATTTTGGGATAAGACTTTTTTTATTTTTTTAAAGGGCTGATGATATGATACTTCTTACCAAACGATGGCGCGGGTGAATTTCCTTTTAAAAACAAAAAAACATTATTAAGGAGAAATCACCTATGAAAAACTTTAAAAAATTACTCGCTTTTGTTCTTACACTTACAATGATTGCGGCTTTTGCCGGATGCGGTTCCGGAGATTCCGGCAAAAAGACAATAGGAATTATACAATTCGGCTCACACGGTTCCCTTAATAACTGCTATGACGGTGTTATGAAAGGACTTGAGGAAAACGGCATAACCGAAGAGGAATACAATATCGAGTACGTAAACAGCAATTTTGACGCGAGCGTTTCCCAGACGCAGGCAAATAATTTTGTCAATAAAAACGCGGCTGTAATAATCGCGATTGCGACTCCGTCTGCGGTTGCGGCGGCAAACGCGGCTGAGGAAAACGGCGTGCCGGTTGTTTACTGCGCGGTTACGGACGCTACGGTTATGGAAAATTACGGCAACGTTACAGGCTCGTCGGATATTCCGAATTTTGAAAAACAGCTTGAGGTTGTCACCGCCTTTATGAATAAAACCGACCTTAAAATAGGCGTGCTTTATTCAACTGAGGAATCAAGCTCACCTGTACAGGTCGAAAATTTAAAGGAAGCCGCCAAGAAATACGACGGAATGGAAATATACGATTCTGCCGTTGCAGATATAAACACTATTGACGCGAAGACCAACGAACTGATTGAAAGAGGCGTCGACTGTTTTGTTAATCTTCTTGACAACACGGTTGTAGGAAAGCTCGAAACCAATATTCTCCCGATAACAAACGAAAAGAAAATTCCGGTTTTCGGATCTGAAATAGAGCAGGTAAAGGTCGGATGCGCGGCGAGCGCGTCTATCGATTATATCGATGTCGGTTATGCCGCAGGGAAGGCGGCGGCAGATATAATCGGAGGAAAGAGCGCTTCGGATATAGAGGTCGCCTATATAACCGATCCGGCGAATTATTATAACAGCAAGGTCTGCGCTGAACTCGGACTTACTGTGCCTGACAGTGTAACCGCAGAAGATGTTGCGGAATAAAAAATATCCGGCGCATTTTTGTGCGCCGGAAATCTTTGTTTGAAAAGGGTAGTAAAAATGCTTTTCTTTGCCACTACTATTGACGGGCTTCAGATGGGGCTGTGCTTCGCGGTTCTCGCGCTCGGAGTGTATATTTCATATTCGATACTTGATTTCCCCGATCTTTCGGTGGACGGTACTTTTCCGCTGGGCGGCGTTGTCTGCACTATTTTAATGTTAAAGCTCGGTATACCGGCGCTTCCGGCTATTCTGCTCAGCTTTTTTGCCGGTCTTGCAGCGGGCGCTGTTACGGGCGTATTGCACGTTAAGTTCAGCATATCAAAGCTGCTTTCGGGGATAATCGTTATGACGGCACTTTTATCGGTCACACTGGCGCTTACAAAGCTGCTTACAAGAACCGGTCTTACCACAACTATTTTCTCTTTCAGAAGCGAAAATCTTGAGGGTCTTTTCAGCGGAAGCGCTTCACGCCTGCTCGGAGACGCCAACCGCGACTATATGATACTTATAATAGAGCTTATATTTGTTATAGCGGTAAAGCTGATAATAGACCTGTTTTTAAAAACCAAACTCGGATATATGGTCAGGGCAACAGGCAATAATGAAATGCTTGTTGTGTCTTTGGGACGTGACAGCGGAACATATAAAATCCTCGGAATAGCGCTCGCGAACGGCTTTGTTGCGATGTCTGGCGCGCTCTACTCAAATCTTTACTCACAGTACGACAATTCGTCGGGCAGCGGTAAGGTGGTAATGGCACTGGCGTCGGTTATAATAGGTATCGCCGTTTTCTCAAAAATAAAATTCATGGGAAATACCACAGCCGTAATACTCGGAGCGGTTATTTATTCGCTCTGCCTTAACTACCTTGTGCTTGTTGATACAAACGGCATTTATCTCAAACTGCTCAACGCCGTGCTCTTCGCGATTATACTAATTTTCAACGAAAAGACTTCCGGATTTATAACCGGCCGTCAGAAGGCGAAAAGGGGGCAGGCGAAATGTTAGAGCTGCGCAGAATATCAAAAATATACAATCCGGGCACGGTCACTGAGCTTTGCCTGTTTGATAATTTCAGCTTTAAGGTCGCGGACGGCGAGTTCGTTTCGGTTGTCGGGAGCAACGGCAGCGGAAAGACCTCGATGCTCAATATAATATGCGGCAGTATACCCGTAAGCGGCGGAGAAGTGCTGATAGACGGGAAGAATATAAACTCTCTGCGTGAATATAAGCGCTACCGAATGATAGGCAGGGTCTATCAGAATCCGGCGGCGGGAACCTGCCCTGATATGACGATACTTGAAAATATGTCACTTGCGGATAATAAGGGCAAGCGCTACGGACTTTCGTTCGGTGTGAACAATTCAAGAAAAAACTATTATAAGGAACAGCTTTCGAGCTTAGGGTTAGGACTTGAGGATAAGCTTGATGTAAAGCTCGGCGCGCTTTCGGGAGGTCAGCGTCAGGCGGTATCGCTGCTTATGGCGACCCTTACGCCTATTGATTTCCTGATATTAGACGAGCATACCGCGGCGCTTGACCCTCGTACCGCTGAAATCATAATGGAGCTTACAAATAAGATTGTAAAGGAAAAGAAGCTAACCGCTATAATGGTTACTCATAACCTGCGTTATGCCGTGGAGTACGGCACCCGTCTTGTTATGATGGATAAAGGCAATATCATTCTCGATAAATCGGGAAAAGAGAAACAGGACGTAAAGGTTGAGGATATTCTTGATATCTTCAATAAAATAAGCATTGAATGCGGCAACTGAAGAAAGGACGGCTCTGCCTTCTGCGGCGGAGCTGTCCTGCTGCTTTTTTTACGGAGTAAGCGCATTTTATTTCTTGAAAAAACTGCGCTTTTATAGTATTATTAAAAGGTATAAAATCTTTTCTCAAAGGAGAAGAATGATGGACGGCAAGGAAAAAATATTAAGTCCCGCGGGGCGAATCAGAGGCGGTGTAACATTGCCTCACCTTAAAGGCACGGCGGACAGTGAAAGCGTCATAATGCCGCCTCCGGCAACGGTAAGAATACCTATGCGGCAGCATATAGGTGCTCCTGCGGAGCCGGTCGTGAGCGCAGGAGAAAAGGTGTTTGTCGGTACTCTTATAGGCAAAGCCGGCGGGTTTGTGAGTGCTCCGGTGCATTCGAGCGTGTCCGGCACGGTAAAAGGAATAGAGGACTATTCGGTAGGCGGTCAGAGCTGCAAATGTGTTGTGATAGAGTCTGACGGTCTAATGGAGCCTGACCCGTATCTTGCGCCTTTCAATGCGGATACAAGAGCGGATATCGCTGAAGCCTGCGACAAGTGCGGTCTTGTAGGTCTCGGCGGCGCCGGATTTCCTACAAAGGTTAAGCTTTCGTATTCCGATGATACGAAGATTGACACGCTTATTATCAACGGAGCTGAATGTGAGCCTTACATAACAAGCGATTACCGTGCCTGTATAGAGGATTATGAAGATGTAGTAGACGGTATATATTTTATTAAGGAAAAGCTCGGTATTCCCAAGGTTATAATCTGTATAGAAAGCAATAAGGAAAAGGCGATAAGCAAGCTGTACGCTATCGCGTCGGACAGAAGGGATATGGACGACAGCGTTAAGCTGATGCGGCTTCCGGCAAGCTATCCGCAGGGAGCGGAAAAGGTCATTATCTATTCGGCTACCGGCAGACGTGTTCCGGCAGGTAAGCTGCCTGCCGATGTCGGCTGTATAGTTATGAATATCACCAGCGTTGCGGCGCTTTACAGGTTCATAAAAACCGGTATGCCGCTTGTCTCAAAGCGTATCACGGTTGACGGGACAGCCGTAAAGGAGCCGAAAAATATTATTGTGCCGATAGGTACATCGGTTAAAGACGTTCTGGAATTTGCCGGCGGAGTAAGCGAGGAGGCTGCCGAAATCATTTTCGGAGGGCCTATGATGGGCGTTGACGCGGTGAGTGAAAACGCAGTTGTGGAAAAACGCACAAACGCGATTACCGTTATGCGCGAAACCTTAAAGCCGGCAGTGACAACACCGTGTATTAAGTGCGGACGCTGCGCCCGTGCCTGCCCGATGAGACTTTATCCCGCATCGGTTGAGGCGGCGGTGAATCACGGCTTTACCGAACGGCTTAAAGGTCTTAATGTTGATTACTGTATGGAGTGCGGGAGCTGCTCATATGTGTGCCCCGCTAAAAGACCGCTCACTCAGGTTATGAGGCTTGCCAAGGCGGAGTTAAGGAGGTCTAAAAAATGAAAGAGATACTTACTGCCGCGTCTTCGCCGCATATACTGCACCCGGATACGACACGCGGCATAATGTCAGATGTTGTGATTGCCCTTGCTCCTGCTGCTGTGTACGGCTGTATACTTTTCGGATGGCAGGCGGCGGCTGTACTTGCTGTTTGTATAATTACGGCTGTCGCGAGCGAGTTTCTGTGGAATCTCGCGCTTAAAAAGCCGCAGTCGGTGGGCGATATATCTGCCGTTGTAACCGGGCTTCTTCTCGGAATGAACCTGCCCGCGTCGATTCCGCTCTGGCAGGCGGCAATCGGCAGCGTTGCGGCAATAATAGTAGTAAAGCAGATGTTTGGCGGCATAGGCTGCAATTTTGCGAATCCGGCTATTGCCGCGCGTATAATACTGCTTGTATCTTTTCCGGGCAGTATGACGAAATTTACAGAACCGGTTTCGGATATTGTGACATCGGCTACGCCTCTTGCCGCGGAAAGCGGTACTTATACGCTCAAATCCCTCTTTTTCGGTATGCACCCCGGTTCGCTTGGTGAAACATCGGCATTTCTGCTTATTGTAGGCGGTATATACCTGTTGCTTCGCAGGGTTATTTCTCCGGTAATTCCGCTTTGCTTTATAGGTACTGTTGCGGTTCTGTCGCTTATTTCCGGGGAGGACCTTGCGGTTTCGCTTTTCGGCGGCGGTCTTATGATAGGTGCGATTTTTATGGCTACCGATTATACCACAAGCCCCACGACCGCTCTCGGCAAGGCGGTATTCGGTATAGGCTGCGGACTTATTACATTTATAATAAGAAAATTCGGTGCGCTGCCCGAGGGTGTTTCATACTCGATACTTCTTATGAATATACTTGTGCCGTATATAAACCGCTATACGCTTTCAAAACCGTTCGGTTTTTTAAAGCCCTCAAAGGAGGAGACGGCAAATGGATAAGCTGAAGGAATTTTTTACTAAATACAGGGACGATATTATAAAGCCGGTTGCGGTTCTGCTTGCGATATGTATTGTGATTCCGCTTGCGCTGTCTCTTACAAATAAGGTGACGGCGACAAGGATAGCCGAACTTGAGGAAAAAAACAGCCGCGAGACAATGGCGGGGCTTATAAGCGCTGACAGCTTTGAAGAGGCTGAGTTTAACAGCGGTTCGGACGAAATTACATACTACGCCGCTATTAAGGACGGTGAAACCGCCGGATATATTTTCACTACATCGGAAAAGGGATACGGCGGAGACGTTTCGGTAATGACCGCGGTCAACACTGACGGAACGGTGAAATCCGTAGCGATACTTGATGTTTCGGGAGAGACTCCCGGACTCGGCCAAAATGCCGCGAAAGAGAGCTTTTACTCGCAGTATACCGGAAAAACCGCCGGTATAAGCCTGCTGAAAAACGGAGCAGACAGCGATAAAAACGAGGTGGACGCCGTTACGGGAGCCACTATAACCTCTACTGCGGTCAACCGTGCGGTAAACAAGGCGCTTGAGTATTTTGAAGCTATAAAGAAAGAGACCGGCGATACCGAACATAGCTCGGATACCGCCGGAGATAACGCTGATACGGAAAGGCAGGCGGCGGACACAGATGAATAAAAATCTCGGATATTTTACAAACGGTCTTATTAAAGAAAATCCTACGCTAAGACTTGTGCTCGGCACCTGCCCGACGCTCGCGGTAACTACCGCCGCTATAAACGGCATAGGAATGGGGATTTCGGCAACAATAGTGCTGGTCTGCTCAAATCTTGCCATATCTCTTTTGCGCAACATTATTCCGGATAAGGTTCGTATTCCTGCATTTATAACCATAATCGCCGGTTTTGTAAGCGTGGTACAGATGCTTGTAAAGGCGTTTCTGCCATCTATTGACAAGGCGCTCGGAATTTATCTTCCCCTTATAGTAGTAAACTGTATAATACTCGCGCGCGCCGAGATGTTCGCTTCAAAAAATCCGGTGCTTCCGAGCGTGCTTGACGGTCTCGGAATGGGGATAGGCTTTACGGCGGTTCTGACGCTGATGGGAGCCATTCGCGAGCTTTTCGGAGCGGGAACGATTTTTTCACTTCCCGTTACTTCGGAATTTATCAGTCCGATGATTATATTCCTGCTGCCGCCCGGAGGCTTTTTCGTCTTCGGAATGCTGGTCGCGGCGTCCAACGCCATAGCAAAGCGCAGCGGTAAAAAACCTGTGGAACATCTTGGCTGTGCTTCCTGCCCGTCACGCGGAATGTGTGAAAGCGCCAATATAGACAAAGAAGGGGAGGCGGCTGTAAATGAATAATTCAACCACAATAGCGTCAATACTACTTGCCGCCATACTCACCAATAATATGGTGCTGTCAAAATTCCTCGGTATCTGCCCGTTCCTCGGCGTTTCCAAAAAGACCGACACCGCTTTTTCAATGGGTGTAGCCGTAACGCTCGTTATGGTAGTGGCAACGGCGGTCACTTGGCCTATTTACCACTTTATTCTCGCGCCGTCATACACTTATCTTGAAACGATAGTTTTCATTCTTGTAATAGCGGCGATAGTTCAGCTCATAGAAACGGTGCTTAAAAAGTATATCAAGCCGCTTTATAACGCGCTCGGTATATATCTGCCGCTTATAACAACAAACTGCGCGGTTTTGGGTATTACAATGCTCAATATAACAGACAGCCTTAATTTTGTTCAGTCGCTTTTCAACGCGCTGGGAGCAGGGCTCGGTTTCCTGCTTGCTATGCTGCTGTTTTCAGGCGTGCGCGAGCGTCTTGAGACAGCCGACATACCTGAGTTTTTAAAGGGACTTCCGATAACGCTTGTGGCTGCGGCGCTGGTATCGCTCTCGTTTTTAGGCTTTGCCGGAATAGGAGGTTAAGGAATGGAAATAGTTATTCCGGTAATAATTGTCGGCATAATAGGCTTTATAGCGGGTCTCGGACTTTCACTTGCATCAAAGTTTATGTCTGTGCCGACTGATGAAAAGCAGCAGAAAATTAGGGACGCTCTCCCGGGTGCTAACTGCGGTGCCTGCGGCTATTCAGGGTGCGACGGTTATGCCGCTGCGGTGGCTTCGGGCGAGGCGTCTCCGGATAAATGCGCTCCTGGCGGAGCTGCGTCCGCCGCGGCGCTTGCCGAGATTCTCGGCGTAGAGGTTGTGACTGAGCGCAAAACCGCCTTTATCGCCTGCGGCGGCACCTGTGAGAACACAAAGCAGAAGTTTAATTACGACGGTATGCAAAGCTGTACCGCGGCGTCTCTTGTAAGCGGAGGACCGCTCGAATGTGAATACGGCTGCATAGGTTTCGGCGACTGCGCAAAAGTATGCCCTTTCGGTGCTATAACTATGCAGAACGGAAGACCGGTTGTATGCGGAGATATCTGCGTAGGCTGCGGAAAGTGCGTTTATGTATGTCCTAAATCACTTATATCGCTTATGCCCGAGACTGCAAAAGTGAGGGTGAATTGCTCCAATAAGGCGAAAGGCGCACCGGTTGTAAAGGCCTGCTCAGTTTCCTGTATTGCCTGTAAAATGTGCGAAAGGGCGTGCGAGTCGGGAGCAATTAAGGTGGAAAACAACCTTGCAGTTATTGATTACAGCCTTTGTACTGCTTGCGGCAAATGCAAATCCGCCTGCAAGCGCAGCGTTATAATATGATTAAGATTTTGTATGAAAATCCTGCCCTTATAGTCTGTGTCAAGCCGGCAGGACTGCTCTCACAGGCGGACAGCGGTGGGGGAGAAAGCATGGTATCGCTTTTGTCAGAACAAACCGGAGTAGAAATTTTCCCCGTTCATCGCTTAGATATTCAGACAGGTGGAGTAATGATATATGCCAAAACCGCAAAGGCGGCGGCGGAGCTTTCCTGTCAGATTGCGTCAGGTGAATTTAAAAAGGAATATCTCGCTATGATTCACGGTGCGCCCGAAAAGAAGCAGGATTTTTTAAGCGATTTGCTTTTTAAGGATAGCGCCAAAAATAAAAGCTATGTCGTAAAAAGGGAACGAAAAGGCGTCAAAAGGGCAGAGCTTGAATATACGCTTGAGGATTCCGCGGAAATCGACGGTGAAAAATATTCTCTTGTTTCGGTAAGACTTTTTACCGGTAGAACCCATCAGATACGGGTGCAGTTTTCACACCGCGGATTTCCGCTTGCTGGAGACAGGAAATACGGCGCTAAAGACAACTTTAAGCAACTTGGACTCTGGTCGTACAGGATTAGCTTTACAGACCCGCTTTCAGGCAGGGAAACGGAATATTTTTGCATGCCCGAAAATATAATAGCCGATTATTTTGATACAAAAAAGCCTTTCAGATGAGTATATGCTCACTGAAAGGCTTAAATTTTTAATATAAATTATTTTGTGCCGAAAATACGGTCGCCGGCGTCTCCGAGACCGGGAACAATGTAGCAGTGGTCGTTAAGGCAGTCATCAAGTCCGGCGCAGTATACCGGAACATCGGGGTGTGCTGCGGTAAATGCCTCAATACCCTCGGGAGCTGCTATTATGCACATAAACTTTATGCGCTTCGGATTGAATTCCTTGATTTTTGATACCGCGTCGATAGCGCTTCCGCCGGTAGCGAGCATCGGGTCAAGCACGAAAACATCACGCTCGTGAAGGTCGGCGGGCAGCTTGCAGTAATAATCAACCGGTGTATGGGTTTCGGGGTCACGGTACATGCCTATGTGACCTACACGTGCGGCAGGAATAAGGCTGAGCACTCCGTCTACCATACCAAGCCCTGCGCGGAGGATAGGCACAAACGCCATTTTTCTTCCGGCAAGTACCTTTGTCTTGGCGGTAGCAATAGGAGTTTTTGTTTCCACTTCGGTCAGAGGCAGGTCACGTGTTGATTCGTAGCACATAAGCATGGCGATTTCGCTTACAAGCTCCCTGAACTGCTTTGAGCCTGTTTTTTCGTCTCTTAAAATAGAGAGCTTGTGCTGAATCAGCGGATGGTCCATAATAAATACATTGTCTTTCATTTTAATATTCCTCCGGTTTATTTCTGTGAGTTTTCTATTTCCGATATCATATCAACGCGTCTTTGGTGCCTTCCGCCCTCAAATTCCGTATCCACAAACAGGTCGGCGAGCTCAAGAGCCGTTCCGGCTCCTACCACACGTCCGCCGAGGCATAGAATGTTGGCGTCATTGTGCAGACGGGTGTATTTTGCTGAATAATGGTCGCTGCATGCGGCAGCGCGTATGCCTTTTACCTTGTTAGCCGCGAGCGACATTCCGATTCCCGTACCGCATACAAGTATACCGAGCTTATTTTCTCCGGCGGCAACGCTTGACGCCACCTTTAAAGCTATTTCGGGATAATCCACCGGTTTATTCTCGGTAATTCCGAAATCGGTAACTTCAAAGCCGCGTTCTTTTAAGTGGGCGCTTATGGCATTTTTAAGCTCAAATCCGCCGTGGTCACAGCCTATCGCAATTTTCATAACATTCCCTCTTTTTTCTTTTTTAATTCCCGTTCAGCCTGCGGCAGACGCAGATAGACCGGAAGCAGCTTGTCCGGCGTTACGGTCAGACCGTTTTCAAACATATCAAAAGCGGCAAGTCCCGCCGAAACAGCATTCTGATACCGGTTTTTCGTATCGGAAAGAATTACGCCGGGTATGTCTTTCACGAACGGATAAAACACTCCGGCTCCGTCGCCTACTATTATAACACGTTTTTCTTCTGTTTGCGACATTTTTTTCAGTTCTTCCGCAAGTTCGCTGCACATAAGCGCCCTGTCACCGCAGAGCCGTATGATTTTGCCGTTTTCAATATCGAAAAGGGCATTGTATACCTGATTGCAGCGGGCGTCCATAACCGCGCATACTATGCAGTCAGTGTCACTGTAATTATAAGCCATGGAAAGAAGAGTCGAAACAGAGGCGCAGGGAAGCGAGCGGGGTGCCGCAAGGCCTTTAGCGGCCGCGATTCCTATTCTCACTCCGGTAAACGAGCCGGGACCCGCGGTTATGGCTATACCGCCAATATCTCCGAATTTTAAAAGCGCCTGCGAAAGCACGTTTTCTATCATCGGCATAAGCGTCTGCGAATGGGTCAGCTTTACATTCGCGAAGGCGGAGGAAATGACTTCACGGTTTTCTGTGACTGCGGCGGAAGCAGGTCCCGCCGAGCATTCTATTGAAAGTATTTTCATATTAGTTCCTCGCTGTCAAAAATATAGTCGGCGCCGTCAACGGTTATTTCGCGCGTGTTATCGTCAATACGCGTGAACGAAACCGTTACGGTGTTTTCAGGCAGGGCGCCTTCTATGTTTTCACTCCATTCGGCGGCAATTACCCCTCCGGCTTCAAGATAGTCGAAAAATCCAGTGGAGTAAAGGTCCTCCCAGCCGGATACCCTGTACATATCAAAATGATAAAGAGGCAGTCTCCCGCCGATGTATTCGTTTATCAGAGCAAAGGTAGGAGAGGTTACAGCCCCTGTAAAGCCGAGGCCCTCGGCTACACCTCTTGTAAAGCAGGTTTTGCCCATTCCGAGTCCTCCGCGGTAGGCGATTACCTCACCGCCTTTGAGCTTTTTTGCCAGCAGCTTTCCGATTTCCTCGGTTTTTTCGGGTGAGTCAGATATATATTTTTTCATATTTTACTCCGGTATTTCCGTAAGAGCGCCGACACAGTATTCTTTTTCGGCTGAAATTATTTTTACATCAAGTATTTTGCCGGTGAGCCTGCCTGCGCAGGACACCTTTACGCGCGAATAATTCGGCGTATATCCCTCGTTTACTCCGTCTTCGCAGCTTTCAAAAAGTACCGGAAAAGTTTTTCCGGTCATTGAGCGCAAAAACTTTGCTTCGCCGTCAAGCGCCGCTTTGCTCATAGCGTGGCTCCTCTCGGCTTTCTGCGCGCGGGAGACCTGATTCGGCAGAGCGGCGGCTATGGTGCCTGTCCGCCTTGAATAAGCGAAAATATGAACCTTCGCAAATCCGGTTTTTCTTACAAATTCAAGACTTTCGGCAAATTCCTCATCGGTCTCGCCCGGAAAACCGACCATTACATCAGTGGTTATAGCGGCAAAGGGAAACATTTTTCTTATTCTTTGCACCAAATCGCTGTAAAAAGCGGTATCGTAGTGACGGTTCATACGCTTAAGCGTACTGTCACAGCCGGATTGAAGTGAAAGGTGAAACTGCGGGCAGAATTTTTCGTTTTCCGACAGCCTTGACAGCATACCGTCGCTCATATGGTCAGGCTCAAGCGAGCCTAAACGTACACGTTTTATTCCGCTTACCGAGCTTGCGGCGTTTACCGCGTCGCATAAGTCTGAATTGCCTCCCTTTCCGTATGCGGTAAGGTTAATTCCGGTAAGGACTATTTCGGAAAAGCCGGCGGCACACAGAGCCTCGGCTTCGGAATGTATTTCGTCCAAGGGCTTTGAACGCACATAACCCCTCGCTGTCGGAATAATGCAGTAGGTGCAGTAACGCTCGCAGCCGTCCTCAATTTTCATATACGCGCGCGTGCGCTCCGCGAAATCCTTTACCGCAGGCGTGTTAAAGCGTTCGGCTTTTGGGTGAGGTGAAATATCAACTGTTCTTACTCCGTCGGCAATGAATTTTTCAGTGTACGCTACTGTTTTTTTTATATCGGTATTACCGGTAATAACGTCGGCTTCCGCGAGAGATTCCGCTTTTTCGGGGAAAGCCTGCGACATACAGCCTGTGAGCACAACGGCGGCGGACGGGTGCTCCTTTCTGAAACGTCTTACTGCCTGCCTTGTCTTGCGGTCGCTTTCCGCAGTTACGGTACAGGAATTTATCACAATAGCGTCAAAATCGGCGCTGTCCGGCACGACGGTGTGACCCGCTGTTTCAAACGCCTCGCGCATAGCCTCGGTCTCATACTGATTTACCTTGCAGCCGAGTGTATAAAAAGCAACATTCATATAAATACTCCATAGCTTGATATGTATATTATAAACCCACGTTTTAAAACTTTCAATCGGCAGTTTAAAGAATGATAAGTTCTATTACAAAAACCACAACGCAGGAGCAGACCGCCACTCCGAAAAGACTGACGCCGAAAAAGGCAAGCAGACAGCCGGCGACAAGTGCCGCAAGCCCCGACCATATGCTTCCGGTAGCTTCGAGTATGGCCGGGAAGGTCATTACCGCAAGCGTTACATAAGGCACATAGTAAAGAAAAGAACGCAACGTGATATTTGTAATGCGTTTTCTGATAAGAGTAAGCGGCAGCACACGTATAAGCAGCGTTACCGCAGCCATAATGAATATATAGATATAAGTATTATGCTGCATCGGTATCCTCCTTTACGGGGAAAAGCAGTGCCGCCGCGAGGGAAATCACAACTGTCAGTATAATAACCCTTATTCCGGAGGAAAGCTCCGAAATAACAGGCAGCTTTGAAAAGGCGAAGCTCATAGCCATAGATATTGTAACGACAGCCGCTATGACTTTGTTTTTGCGCGCCGGCGGAATAATAATGGCGAGAAACATACCGTAAAGACCTACACCCAAAGCACTTACAAGGCTTACCGGCAGTATGTTTCCGGTGATAACGCCGAAAACTGTTCCGAGTGTCCAGCCGGGTATCGCCACAGTCATGGCGCCGTAATTGTAAAACGGATTGAGCGTTCCTGTTACCGAAACGGAAATACCGAAAATCTCATCGGTAACGTCAAAGGCGATCAGAAGTCTGTGTATAAGCGGGGTTTCAGGCGCCAGCTTCTGACTCAGCGCGCAGGACATAAGAAGATACCTTGCGTTTACAATAAGCTCGGTAAGCGCCATTTCAATATATCCGGCGGAGGCTGCGATAAGAGTAAAGCCGGCGTATCCTCCGGCAGAAGCGTTTGTAAGCGCCGCGGCAAGACCGGCTTCAAAGGCTGAAAGACCAGCTTTTGACGCCGCAATGCCGAGTGTGAAAGCCACGGCGAAATATCCGAGAGCTATCGGAATACCGTCGCGCAGACCTTTTTTGTACCAGCTTTTGTTTTCAGACATTGATAATCGCCGTTCCCGTAAAAAGAATAAAATGCGGCAAAAAACCGCCATTAGCTATTTTACATATTTTCATGCCTTTAGTCAATTGTTTATTTTAGTTGACAAATATGCTTAAAACAAATACAATGAATACATTGTGTAAAACAAAATCATCGCCGCCGTAAAGGCGAGGAACGGAGAAATATATGAGTAAAACAGCTATTATGACCGATACAAACAGCGGTATTACGCCTGAAGCGGCCGCTGAAAAGGGACTTTACCTGCTTAAAATGCCTTTTCTTATAGACGGCGAGGATCATCTTGAGTACGGAGATATTTCATATGAGGAGTTTTTCAGGCGTCTCGACAGCGGCGCTGATGTGTCTACCTCACAGCCTTCTCCGGCATCGCTTACCGATATGTGGGACGAGATATTGAAAAGCCACGATGAACTGGTTTATATCCCCATGTCAAGCGGATTAAGCGGCACCTGTGAAACCGCAAAGGCGCTTGCCGCCGATTACGACGGCAAAGTATTTGTCGCTGATAACAGGCGCATATCGGTAACACTTTATATGTCGGTTTACGAGGCACTGAGACTTTCTGAAAGCGGTATGAGTGCGGCGGAGATAACCGAAAGGCTTGAAAGCGAAGCCGATTGTCAGAGTATTTATGTGTCGGTAAATACGCTTGAGCATCTGAAAAAAAGCGGACGTGTTACCGCAGCGGGCGCGGCGATAGGAACTGTCTTAGGAATAAAGCCGGTGCTTCAGATACAGGGCGGCAAGCTCGACGCGTATAAAAAGGTGCGCGGTATGAAAGCGGCGCAGCAGGCTATGCTTGAGGGAATTGAAAATGATATCAAGGACCGTTTTGCCGGCAAAACGGTTGAAATCCGCACGGCTTATTCGGGCGAACGCGAAACAGGCGAGGCATGGAGAACAGAAGTGCAGAAACATTTTCCTGATTATAACATTACCCTTGACGCTCTGCCGATAAGTATTTCCTGCCATGTAGGCGGCGGTGCTCTCGGAATAGGTCTTGCCGAGATAAAATAATATAATAAACGAAATATTATCATAAATCACGGTCTGCCGTAAAATACGGCGGACCGTTTTTGCGTCTTATAAATACCATAAATCAACATTTTATGAGTGCCTGTAACGACATTTTTTGCAGCCGAACAAGCGTATAATTGATATGTGCGGGAGGTGGCGGATTTGATAGTGTACGCGGATATTCTCGTTCTGCTTAATATGATAGTTGATTATTTTATATTAGCTGTGACGGCGGCAATATTAAGAAAAAAATGTTCTGTTTTAAGGCAGATTGCTGCCGCGGCAATCGGCGGCATTTCATCGCTTTACATATTCGCTCCGGAAAACGGAGTGCTGGTGGACTTTCTTTTTGATACAGCGGTTTGTGCTCTGATGACGTTTACGGCGTTCGGATTTAATAGTAAAAAACAGTTTTTTAAGTCGTCCGGAGTACTTTTACTTGTGACCTGCGGATACGGAGGAATAATGACTGCAATTTGTACAGTCTTTTCCCCTCGCGGAATGACCGTTTCTAATTCGGTAGTGTATTTCAATATTACGCCGGCCATACTTATAGGTTGTTCGGTTGCGGCTTATCTGCTTTATTTTATTTTTTCCGCGGTTTTTTCTTCTGCGTCAAAGTTTGCAGGAAGATGCAGAATAACTGTTAAAGCCGGTGACAGAAGCGTGGATATGAACGGAATTATAGATACGGGAAATTCAATTAAAGACGTTTTCGGAGAATCCGAAGTTATAATCGCGGATAAGGAGTGTGTTAAAAGGCTTTTCGGGGAAACAGATCCGTCACAAAGCGATGCGCTTAAAAGCCGCTACCGGCTTATGCCGTGCAGAACGGTGTCAGGCGACGGCGCGCTTGACGGCTTCAGGTGCGACAGCGCTACCGTAAGCGACGGAAAAAAGACAGTGACGCTTGAAAAGCCTATACTTGCCGTATCAGGCACACCGCTTAACGACGATTATCAGGCGATAGTTAATCCCGTAATTTTTATGTAAACGGCACAGGGGGAAATGGTGTTATGAAAATAAGAAATTTGATATATTTTTTGCTTGTAAAGCTCGGCGCAGTAAAGCCGACGTTTTATATAAACGGGGCGGAGACTCTCCCGCCGCCGCTGTCTGCTGAGGAGGAGCAGCTGCTTTTAAACGGAGACGATGAAAAAAGCCGTGATAAGCTTATAGTACATAATCTACGCCTTGTGGTGTATATAGCGCGAAAATTTGATTCTGCCGCAGCCAGTATAGAAGACCTTATTTCGATAGGAACAATAGGGCTCATAAAGGCGGTAAATACCTTTTGCCCCGAACGCAACATAAAGCTTGCTACATACGCGTCGAGGTGTATTGAAAACGAAATTCTTATGTATCTGCGTAAAAATTCATCTCAGAAAAACGAGGTTTCAATCGACGAACCGCTCAATATAGACTGGGACGGCAACGAGCTTCTTTTGTCAGATGTGCTTGGCAGTGACGGCGACGAGGTCGGCAGGGGAATAGAGCAGGAAGACGAGCGCTTTCAGCTTATGGGCTTTGTATGCGACCTGCCTCCGAGAGAAAAGCAGATTATGGAAATGCGTTTCGGTATGAACGGATATCAGGAGTACACACAAAAGGAGGTCGCGGATACACTGGGAATTTCACAATCGTATATTTCGAGACTTGAAAAAAGAATAATAGTGAAGCTGAAAAAACAGATTGAAAAAGCGGTGTGATAATGATAAAATCAAAGCGGTGATTGCTTTGAATATATATTATAAGGCGGCTTTGATTTATTTCGCGGTTATAAGCATAATATCTGCGGTTGTCTGTGTTGCGGATAAGCGGCGGGCTGTTAAGGGAAAATGGCGTGTTAAGGAAAGCACGCTGTTTTTGCTCTGCGCGCTCGGAGGCTCTGCCGCCATGTATATAACGATGCGCCTTATAAGACATAAAACACTTCATAAGCGCTTTATGATTGGAATACCGCTGATCATAACGGCGCAGATTATATTGCTTGCAATGCTTATTCGCCTTTTGAATAAAACTTAATGTAAATCAAAATCATCGGGAAACCGGTGATTTTTTTATAAAAACACTTGACAAATAAATTGTATTGGTATATTATTGTATTAGTTCAATGATACACTAATACAAAGGAGTGATGAAATGTCCTGGAGCTTTTCAAACGACAAGCCTATTTTCCAGCAGCTTGAGGAGAGAATAGTACTTGAAATAATAAGCGGAAGATATGAGCCTGGCAGCAAGCTCGAGCCGGTGCGTGAGCTTGCTATGACAGCGGGAGTAAATCCCAATACCATGCAGCGGGCTCTGGCGGATATAGAGAACACCGGAATTATCTATACCAAAAGGGGCGACGGGAGATATATTACGGAAAACACGGAAATAATCAATGAAATCAGAAACCGTTACGTCCTGAAAAAAACGGAAGACTTCATTGCGTCTGTAAAGGCGCTCGGTCTTGATGAGGACGGTATTGTAAAAGCGGTGCGTGAAGCACTTAAACAAGGGGGTTAATTTATGGATAACATAATGGAATGTACCGGACTTTCCAAAATATACAAAAACGCCGTTGCACTCAGCGGAATCAATCTGCAAATCAAAAAGGGAAGGATAGTGGGACTTCTCGGACCCAACGGAAGCGGAAAAACCACATTGATAAAGCTGGCTAACGGTCTCTTGACGCCCACAATGGGTAACATACTTATAGACGGAATGCCGGTCGGGGTTGAAACGAAGAAAATAGTGTCGTATCTTCCCGACCACAATTTTCTTACCCAGTGGATGACGGTAGACCAGATGATAAACTATTTTTCGGATTTTTACGCCGATTTTAATTTTGAAAGAGCCGACGCCATGCTTAAAAATCTCGGCATTGACCGGACGAAGAAAATCAAGACGCTTTCAAAGGGCACACAGGAAAAGGTAGCGCTTATTCTTGTGATGAGCAGGGAAGCGCAGCTTTATCTGCTTGACGAGCCGATAGCCGGAGTTGACCCGGCTACAAGGGACTATATTTTAAGAACGATTATCTCCAATTATAACGAAGACGCCACAATAATTATTTCCACGCACCTTATTTCAGATGTTGAGCAGATATTAAGCGATGTTGTTTTCATAAACAACGGCAATGTTGTGCTTTGCGGTTCGGTTGACGATATTCGCCAGCGTGAGGGCAAAAGTGTCGACGAGCTATTCAGGGAGGTATTCAGATGTTAAAAAAGCTGTATAAATATGAGTTTTACGCCCTTTTCAGGAATCTTCTGCCGATTTACGCGGCGGTAGTGGGATTTGCCTTGCTAAGCAGGCTTACCTCTCTTGTGGATATAAATAAAGATATATTCAATGTGCTTATAGGATTTATCGGCACATTCTATGTCATTTCAATAATAGCGGCGTTTATTGTCAGCTTTGTCGTTGTGGTAATGCGGTTTTATAAAAATCTGCTTTCGCACGAGGGATATCTTACGTTTACGCTGCCGTTTACACCTACACAGCATATTGTCTGCAAACTGTTGTGCGGCGTAGCGGTAATAATTATCAGCTTTGTGATTGTTCTGTTATCTCTCGGTATACTCGGCGCCGGAACTGAACTGATGAGCGAAATAATAAAAATAATCAAAATGGCTTTTTCGTCTGCGGAGCAGCTTTATGCTTCAGCGCGTCTCGCATCATTTTTTGCGCAGCTGGGAATAATGATAATTGTTGCTCTTTTCCAGTCTCTGCTTATGTTCTATGCCGCTATCGCGATAGGGCAGCAGTTCAGAAACAAGATAGGCGGCGCGGTAGTGGCGTATATTTGCCTATATGCCGCTTCGCAGGTTATAGCCACGCTTGAGCTGACGGTTTTCGCACTCTTCAATATTGAAAACATAGACAATTATTTTGACAACGGACTTGACGCGATTCAGTCATTCCTGATTATGCCGTTTATAATATCTCTGATTCTCGGTACCGCCTACTTTATTATTACAAGACATTTTCTTACAAAAAAACTGAATCTTGAGTAATCCATTATTTGAATCTTCCGCCGGGAAACCGGCGGATTTTTCTATGTGTGCTTAAACTTAAATATTAACAAATTGTAAAAGGTCAGGAAAAGTCAAAAAATTTTTAAAAAAGGTATTGACTTTTTGAATTTTCGGCATATAATAATAATCGTTAGCACTCTTGATGTGCGAGTGCTAATACAAATTGTAAAAGCGAGAGGTGAGTCCCGATGGAGCTGTCGCCCAGAAAACAAGCGGTGCTGGCAGCGGTTACAAAAGCGTATATTGCCACCGGTGAGCCGGTTGGCTCAAAAACGCTTGCGGCTATGCTTAAAAATGCTCCGTCATCGGCAACCCTCAGGAATGAAATGAGCGAGCTATGCGAACTCGGTCTGCTGTCGCAGCCGCACACATCTGCGGGCAGGGTTCCTACGAGCCGCGGTTTCAGAACGTATATTGATACGCTTATGAAAGCGGATAAGATTTCAGAAACGGACAGAGCTTTTATCGACAGAGGATTTGGCGGGCTTTACTCCGCGCCTGAAGAAATACCCGAAACCGCCGCGGAAATTCTCACATCGCTTACAGGACTTCCGGCTTTGACCTGCTTTTATGCAAAGTCAAGCCCCAAAGTTCGGCGGGTAGAGCTTATTCCGGTCACTAAAGGTTCTGTGCTGCTATTAATTATTACGGCAGACGGACGGACACGTAATCGTATTTTCAGACCGGGCGTCGGATATGACAGGGAGCTTGACGGCAGGTTTACCGAGCTGATAAAAAAACGTGTCGAGGGCAGACAGGTCGACGAACTTACAAAGGCGTATATGCAGGGTGTTATCGCGGAAGCCGGCATAGATTCACTGAGGATGATGCCTCTGCTGTCGGCGGTGTTCGAGATGGCGGACGGAATAGGAAATTCCGGAATAAAGCTGTCCGGCAGGCAGGCGCTTTACAATATCTGCGGAAACGATGAAAAAGCAAGAAGCCTGCTTTCGTTTATTGAACTTGAAGAACCTATGCTTTCGGTGATGAAAAAAGCCGGAGGCAAATCGGGAGTTATATTCGGCAGTGAGACCGGTTACAGGCAGCTGTCAGATTATACCGTTGTTTCGGCAGGATACAGCGTCGCCGGCAAATACAGTGGTTCGGTTGCCGTGATAGGACCTAACAGGATTTCATACGAGCGGATAATACCGGTCGTTGAATATACAGCATCGAGGCTTTCGGAGCTTATAGCCGGAGCCCAGAAAGATATGGAGGATTGAGACGAGTGGCAGAGGAAACCAATAAAACGGCAGAACCCGCGGCTGAAGCGGAAGCCGTAGAGGTTAAAGAGCCTGAGACCGAAAACGGCAAACAGGAAAAGACGCCTAAAAAGGAGAAGAAGTCAAAAAAGGATTTGGAAATCGAAAAGCTCCAGGCTGAGCTTGAAAAGAAAAACGATTTATTGCTGCGCACCGCGGCGGAATTTGACAACTACAAAAAACGTACGGAGCGTGAAAAAACCGGTATTGCGGAATATGCCCGCGCAGGTATAATCAAAAAGCTGCTGCCGATAATTGATAATGTTGAAAGATCAAAGGGAGCGGATAAGGAAAGCCCTGATTATCTTAAAGGCGTAGAGCTTATAATCAAGCAGTTTGAGTCGCTTGAGGAGAGTCTTGAAATTACCGAGATAGCAAAACCGGGCGATAAATTCGACCCCAATTTTCACGAGGCGGTAATGCATATCGAAGATGAAAATTTAGGCGAGAACGAGATTGCCGAGGTTTTACAAAAAGGCTACAAAACCGGCGACACGGTAATCCGAGCCGCTATGGTTAAGGTAGCTAATTAAAATAAAAACAATTACAAACATATTCGGGAGGAATTTATTATGGGAAAAATCATAGGTATAGACTTGGGAACAACTAACTCTTGCGTTGCGGTAATGGAGGGCGGCGAGCCGGTAGTTATCGCCAATGCCGAGGGCGGAAGAACAACCCCGTCCGTTGTGGCTTTTTCAAAAACAGGCGAGAGAATGGTAGGTCAGGTTGCAAAGCGTCAGGCGATAACCAATCCGGAACGCACAATCAGCTCTATTAAGCGTGAAATGGGTACTGCCCACACTGTTGAAATAGACGGCAAAAAGTACACCCCGCAGGAAATTTCTGCAATTATACTTCAGAAGCTTAAGGCTGATGCCGAGGCTTATCTCGGTCAGACAGTAACAGAGGCTGTTATAACCGTTCCGGCGTACTTTACGGACGCTCAGCGTCAGGCTACAAAGGACGCGGGCAAAATCGCAGGTCTTGAAGTAAAACGTATTATAAACGAGCCGACAGCCGCGGCTCTCGCTTACAGCATTGATAAGGAAGACGATCAGAAGGTTATGGTATATGACCTCGGCGGCGGTACTTTCGATGTTTCAATAATCGAAATGGGCGACGGCGTTCAGGAAGTTCTCGCGACTGCCGGTAACAACCGTCTCGGCGGCGATGATTTTGATAAGCGCATAATGGATTATATAGTAAATACATTTAAGGCTGAACAGGGCATTGACCTTTCGGGCGATAAAATGGCTATGCAGCGTATAAAGGAAGCGGCTGAAAAGGCAAAAATAGACCTTTCCGGTATGTCAACCACAGATATAAACCTGCCTTTTATAACAGCTGATTCAACCGGTCCGAAGCATTTTGAAACCACTCTCACAAGAGCTAAGTTCAACGAGCTTACCGCGGACCTTGTTGACGCTACAATGGGACCGGTACGTCAGGCGCTTTCCGATTCGGGACTTGATAAGAACGATATAAACAAGGTTCTTATGGTAGGTGGTTCTTCAAGAATCCCGGCTGTTCAGGAAGCCATAAAGAACTTTATGGGCAAAGAGCCTTTCAAGGGAATTAACCCGGATGAGTGCGTTGCAATCGGTGCTGCGCTTCAGGCGGGCGTTCTCGGCGGAGATGTTAAGGGTCTTCTTCTTCTCGATGTTACCCCGCTGTCACTCGGCATTGAAACGATGGGCGGAGTTTCAACAAAGGTTATTGAACGTAATACCACCATACCTGCTAAGAAGAGCCAGATATTCTCCACAGCGGCGGACGGTCAGACCTCGGTTGAGGTTCATGTTCTTCAGGGTGAGCGTGAATTTGCCAAGGATAACAAGACCCTCGGTGTGTTCCACCTTGACGGTATAGCTCCGGCTCCGCGTGGAATCCCCCAGATTGAAGTTACCTTTGATATAGACGCTAACGGTATAGTCCATGTTTCCGCAAAGGATTTGGGCACAGGCAAGGAAAACAATATAACCATAACTTCAAATACCAATATGTCCAAGGAAGATATCGATAAGGCAGTTAAGGAAGCAGAGCAGTATGCGGCGGAGGACAAGAAGCGCCGTGAGGCGGTCGATGTCCGCAACAATGCAGACCAGATGATTTACCAGACTGAAAAGACCGTAAACGAGTTCGGCGATAAGCTGTCGGCTGATGAGAAGTCAAAGATAGACTCTGCCAAGGAAGCGCTTAAGGAAGCGCTTAAGGGCGAGGATATAGACGCTATCAAGGCAAAGCAGGAGGAGCTCCAGAAAGAACTGTTCGCAGTAAGCGAGAAGGTCTACAAGGCTGCAAATCCGCAGGGTGCTGCCGGCGCTCAGCCTGACGGTACGGCAGGTCAGCAGAGTGATCCTAATGTTTACGAGGCTGATTATACCGACGTTGACGATAACAACAAGCAGTAATAAAAACAACAAATCGGTCATTCCGGCTTTGCCGGAATGACCTGTGTATTAACATACAGTAGGGGAAATTGCTTTGGCTGACGATAAAAGAGATTATTATGAGGTATTAGGGGTCGATAAGTCAGTATCCGACGATGACCTTAAAAAAGCATACCGTAAAGCGGCGAAAAAATATCATCCCGACCTTAATCCCGGAGATAAGGAAGCCGAACAGAAATTCAAAGAGGTAAACGAGGCATATGAAGTGCTGTCCGATAAGGAAAAGCGCGCGCGCTATGACCAGTTCGGACACGCCGGTGTTGACCCTAACTACGGAGCCGGAGGCGGCGGTTACAGCGGCGGATTTACCGGTGATTTCGGAGATCTCGGTGATATATTCAACTCGTTCTTCGGCGGCGGATTCGGCGGCAGAAGCTCGAACCCGAACTCTCCGAGACGAGGAAATGACACGGCTGCGGCTGTAAACCTGTCTTTCGAGGAAGCGGCAAAGGGCTGCAGAAAGACCGTAAGAGTTACCAAAATTGATAACTGTAGGGAATGCGGCGGCAGCGGCGCGGAAAAAGGAACAAGTCCCAAAACCTGTCCGGTATGCCACGGAACAGGTCATATAGCTACCACACAGCGTACACCGTTCGGAGTTATGCAGACTCAGAAGGTATGCGATAACTGTCACGGCAGAGGCAAGATAATTGATAAGCCGTGCCATACCTGTGCGGGTAAGGGCAGAATAAGACATACTGTTGAACAGACGGTGGATATTCCGGCCGGCATAGATGACGGTCAGGTGATAAATCTTCGCGGCGGCGGAGACGCCGGAACAAACGGCGGACCGTCGGGAGACCTCAGGATAAATGTAAACGTACGTCCGCACCCGATTTTTGAGCGCAGGGGATACGATGTTTACTGTGAAATACCGATAACATTTACACAGGCGGCTTTGGGCGATGAAATCATAGTTCCAACGCTTGACGGTAAGGTGAAATTCACTATTCACGAGGGCACTCAGCCGGGTGATGAATTTAAGCTGCGCGGCAAGGGAATACAGCGGCTTAACTATTCCGGCAAGGGCGACGAATATGTTAAAATAACGGTAGAAGTTCCTAAAGACCTGTCAAAGGCGCAGAAAGAAAAATTGAAGGAATTTGACAGCGCCACAGGCGACAGCAACTATAAAAAGCGCAAGAGCTTTACGGATAAAATAAAAGATTTTTTTAATGAATAAAAACATGAGCGGTCAAAGCATTTGCTTTGACCGCTCCAGCCTGTCGAATAACCCTAAATTTCAAGCGAGATTTAGGGTTAAAAATTTTGATTTGACAAAAAATGCATATATTTTGATTGAGGCACTGTATCGGTGAGAGCTTATCCACCTATGCAG
>CALWIZ010000006.1 GCA_944380885.1 uncultured Clostridia bacterium
CTTTTCAAGAACACTGAGGTGGTATTGGCGGGGATAGAGTGCAGTCCGAAAATCTTTGATTTTCGAGCGAACGGCATCCTCATGGGGGAGAGTGTCGACTTTTTCGACACTCTCTGAGGACCTCCGGATAATCGGAGGTCCTTAATTTGTATGTATTCAATTTTTCAGGCGGCATACTGCGCAAGCGTTATTACAAGCGGCATCGTAACGACCGAAATCACAGTGCTTAAGGATACCATATTTATGGAAAGAGGAGTATCACCGCCGTATTTCGTGGAAAACATTGTGGTGATAGCCGCGACCGGAGCGCTGACCGAAATCACTATTGATACAAGCAGCGTTCCCCTTACGCCTATCAAAAACAGAAATCCCAGCACGGCGAGCGGATAGATTATCATGCTTAAAATTACCGAAAAAATGCACTTTAAATCCTTTAATGCTCCAAACGGATTATTTTGAGCTAAATGATATCCGATTATGAGCATCGGCAGCGGTGTGTAAATCGCAGCCATATAATCTATCGCCGAATACAGTATATTGTGTACCGGAATCGAAAAAACAAATATTATTATTCCTATCAGCAAGCCGATTATTCCGGGATTTATGAACAGCTTTTTAGGCTGTATATACTTCCTGTCCCCGCTTATCAGAAATACGCCGTAACTCCATATCACAAGATTGAAAACTATTACATATGCAGAGCCGTAAAGTGTGCCGTCCTCACCTAAAAGCGACTGCTGGAGCGGCAGTGACATAAATCCGCAGTTTGCGAATATCGAGCCGAAACGCAGTACTCTTTCACGCTCGCGGTTTTTTGAGTGAAGAAAAATATGGCTCAGGAGAATGAGCAGCACCTGGACAAGCAGTACAAGACAGAACGCTTTGAGCAGTGATGACATAATTTCAGGGTCATATTCCCTGATGAGAGATTTTATTATTACGCAGGGCGTTACGATTATAAGCGCTATATCCGTGCAGCAGCGCGCGCCCTCCGCCGAGAGAATACCGGTTTTTGCCGCGATAAATCCGGCGGCGATCATAAGTACAAGTATAGCGACCTGTGAGAAAACGGAAAAAAACATTTATTTTACACTCTCCGCGAATCTGATAAATGCCGCAGTTCCCTCGGGGGTTCTCTTGTATACGCCGGCGTGTTCAAGCACCTTTGCGAAGACATGACCGATTTCATCGCGTATGATTCCGCTTATGTTGCCGCTGTTTATGTCAGGGTGCCGTGTCTTTATATCTTCCGCCCATTCGGCGTGCTTTGCAAGCTGTGGGTCTGATGATATATCCCTGTTTTCAAGCATAGCTTCCTCAAGCGCCGCCATTTCACCCTTGAGCCTTGAAGGCAGAACGGCAAGCCCCATCACCTCTATTAGACCGATGTTTTCTTTCTTTATATGGTGAAGCTCCGCGTGCGGATGGTAAACGCCGAGAGGGTGCTCTTTTGTGGTTATATTGTTTCGCAGCACAAGGTCAAGCTCGTAAAGGCTGCCCCTCTTTCGCGCTATCGGGGTTATAGTGTTGTGCGGCTCGCCGTCGGTTTCGGCAAAGATAAAGGCGGACTCGTCGGTATAGCCGCGCCATGCTTTAAGAATTTTGTCGGCAAGCTCGGTGAGCCTTTCGGGGTCTTCCGACGATGTTCTTATAACCGACATCGGCCATTTTACTATACCTGCTTTCACGTCTTCAAAGCCGTCAAAGACAAGCGGACGCTCGACGGGAGCCTTTGCCATGGCAAAGGTATAATTTCCGCCCTGAAAATGGTCGTGGCTTAAAATGGAGCCCCCGACAATCGGCAGGTCGGCGTTTGAGCCCACGAAATAATGCGGGAACTGCCTTACAAAATCAAGCAGTTTTTTGAATGTGTCACGGTTTATCGCCATAGGGGTGTGCATAGAGTTGAAAACTATGCAGTGCTCATTATAATAAACATACGGAGAATACTGGAAACACCAGTCCCTGCCGTTTATTTTAACCGGTATAACACGGTGGTTCTGGCGTGCGGGGAAATTCACTCTTCCTGCGTAGCCCTCGCACTCACGGCAGAGCATACATTTAGGATATCCCGCCTGAGGCGCGTTTTTGGCGGCGGCGATAGCCTTCGGGTCCTTTTCGGGCTTTGAAAGGTTTATTGTTATATCAAGGTCGCCGTATTCCGTTGAGGTGACCCATTTAATATCCTTTTCTACACGGTAGCGCCTTATATAGTCGCTGTCCTGGCTGAGCTTGTAGAAGTAGTCCGTAGCGGCTTTGGGTGATACGGCGTAAAGCTCGTTGAATTTATCTGTGACCTCGCTGGGTCTTGGCATAAGCGCGCCCATCAGCTTGGTATCAAATAAATCACGGTAAACCACGCTGTCTTCGGTAAGTCCTTTACTTACTGCATAATCAAGCAGTTCGGCGAGTGTTTCCTCAAGACATACGTCCGAAAAATTCTCAGAACAGTCATATTCGTCAAGTTCCAGTATCTCAAGCAGTCTGTTTGTAACGTATACCTCGTCCCTTTTTGTAAAAAGTCCCTTTTCAAGTCCGTAGCATACAAGCTTTCTTATACTTTTATCTATCATAAGCTCCACCGGCCTTTTCATAATATATTAAATTATACCTTTTTTAAGCCGTCCTGTCAATCACGGGAGGCGCTGAATACGGCGATAAAAAGAAATAATTTAAAGGTTATGCGGAAATATCAAAGCTGTTTACTTTTCTACTGAATTGGTGTAAAATAATAAATAATTATTTATTAGCGGTGAAAAGATGAAAAAGACAGTTATAATAGGCGGCGGCGCGGCGGGACTTATGGCGGCCTGCGCCGCCGCGGAAAAATACGGCGGCAGAGCGGTCACCGTTATAGAGAAGAACCGGCGGCCGGGCAGAAAGCTGATGATAACCGGAAAAGGCAGGTGCAACGTCACGAATAACTGCGACCGGGACACGCTTATTTCAAATGTTCCGGCAAACGGCAGGTTCCTTTTCTCGGCATTTTCGGATTTCGGCACGGCGGACACAATGGAGTTTTTTGAAAAGCGGGGCGTGCCGCTTAAAACCGAGCGGGGAAACAGGGTTTTTCCGGTGTCGGACAAGGCGTCGGACATAGTGGACGCGCTGGTTAATACGGTAAGAAAAAGCGGCGTAAAAATACTGACTGCCGAGGCGGAGGAGATACTTACGGAAAATTTTGCCGTAACGGGAGTGAGAACGCGGGACGGCGGAATTTTAGAGGCGGACAGCGTTATCCTCGCCACCGGCGGAATGTCATATCCGGTCACAGGCTCAACGGGCGACGGCTATGAAATGGCCGGCAGGCTCGGACACACGGTCACTCCGCTTAAAGCGTCGCTTGTGCCGCTTAATGTAAAGCAGGGGTTCTGCTCGAGACTTTCGGGGCTTTCGCTTAAAAATGTCACCCTTACGGTTTATGAGAGCGGCAGAAAAAAGCCGGTCTTTTCGGAGCTCGGCGAAATGCTTTTTACCCATTTCGGCATATCCGGTCCGCTGGTGCTGAGCGCCTCGGCGCATATGCGGAAAATGGGGAGCGCGGAGTATGTCGCTTATATAGATTTAAAGCCGGCGCTTGATGAGCAGAAGCTGGACAGCAGGATACTGCGTGATTTTGAGGAGGAAAAAAACCGTAATTTCGGAAATTCTCTTGATAAACTGCTTCCTAAAAGCATAATTCCGGTAATAATATCACTGTCGGGCATAGCGCCTGACACAAAGGTGAACCAGATAAGCAGGGAGCAGCGTGCGCGGCTCTGCGGGGTTTTAAAGGCGCTGCGGCTTGACATAACCGGCTTCAGACCGATAGAAGAGGCGATTATAACCGGCGGCGGGATATCCGTAAAGGAGATAAACCCCTCCACAATGGAATCAAAGCTGGTAAGCGGTCTGTTCTTCGCCGGCGAGATAATCGACGCCGACGCGTATACCGGCGGCTTTAATCTTCAGATTGCTTTTTCGACAGGTCATCTTGCCGGAAAAAACGCGTAAAGAATATGAAAGGAAAATTAAAATGATTTCAGTTGCGATAGACGGTCCGGCGGGTGCCGGAAAAAGCTCGATTTCCCGCATTGCGGCGAAAAAGCTCGGTTTTATTTATGTTGATACCGGAGCGCTTTACAGGGCGGTGGGGCTCAAATTCGCCCTTTCGGGAGCGGACACCTCGCTCGACTGTGATATTGACGGTATTTTAAGCAAAACCGCCGTAGATATAAGGTTTGTAAACGGCGAGCAGCGGGTATTTCTTGACGGGGAAGACGTTTCGGATAAAATAAGAACGCCGAAAGCTTCAATGATGGCATCGGCGGTTTCGGCGCGTCCGCAGGTAAGGGCGTTTCTTCTTGAAATGCAGCGTAAGCTCGCGAGGGAAAACAACGTTATTATGGACGGACGTGACATCGGCACGGTCGTACTGCCTGATGCAGATGTTAAAATCTATCTTACGGCATCGGCGGAGATAAGAGCGGAGCGAAGATTAAAGGAGCTGCTTGAAAAGGGTCAGCAGGTGACGTATGAGGAGGTTTACCGCGATATGGTAAAGCGCGACTACGACGATATGCACCGTGAGATAGCGCCGCTTAAAAAGGCGGAGGACGCCGTCACGGCGGACACAAGCGCGCTTGACTTTGATAAGTCGGTGGAGCTGATTCTTGAAATTGTGAAAAGGGAGACTGAAAAACAGTGAAAATAACGCTTGCGAAAACCGCAGGCTTCTGCTTCGGGGTTGACAGAGCGGTCAAAACCGTTGAAGATCTGCTTGACAAAAGCGAGAGGGTATGCACACTCGGGCCTATAATCCACAATCAGCAGCTTGTGGAGGAGCTCGGCAGGAGGGGGGCGAGAATAGTCGCCTCACCCGACGAGGTAAAGACGGGAGAAACGCTGGTCATTCGCTCGCACGGAGTTGAGCCGGAGGTTATTGAAAACGCGGAAAAGCTCGGAATAAAAACGGTGGACGCCACTTGCCCGTTTGTCGCGAAAATACATAAAATCGTTGCCGGAAAAAGCCGCGAAGGGTACACTGTTTTAATAGCCGGAGACGCTTCTCATCAGGAGGTAAAGGGGATCGTAGGTCATTGCCTGGGCAGTGAATTTGTCTTTTCGGGAGAAGAGGAGCTTTTGTTATTGCTTGAAAAAGAGGGAAATTTTGCCGAAAAACGCATAATTTTGGTAGCGCAAACTACTTTTAACGAGGAAATTTTTGTAAAGTGCAAAAATATTTTAAAAAAAGTATGTACAAACGCCGAGATTTTTGATACAATATGTAATGCAACTTCTATGCGCCAGCAGGAAGCCCGGGAGCTGTCGTGCGTTAATGACGCGATGATAGTCATAGGCGGAAGGCACAGCTCAAACACGGCAAAGCTGTTTGACGTGTGCAGGGAAAAATGCGGCAGGACGTATCTGATAGAAACGGCGGCGGAATTATCCGGGCTCGATTTGTCGGACTGCGGTTCGGTGGGAGTTGTTGCAGGCGCGTCAACGCCCGCAGGTATAATAAAGGAGGTTATTAAAACCATGTCGGAAAATTTACAACCGGTAGAGGAACAGACGGAGGTAAAAGAATCTGTTCAGAAGAGCTTTGAGGAAATGACGGACGAGGAAGCATTTGAGGCTTCACTCAGCGGATTAACAGGCGACCAGAAGGTAGTAGGCACCGTTATCACTGTAAATCCCACGGAGATTACCGTGGACATCGGCAGGGGTGTTACAGGCTATGTTACCGCTGAAGAATTTTCTTCTGACCCTGATGTGAAGCTTACCGATGAGGTAAAGCCGGGTGATGAGCTCAATCTCATCATAATGAAAATCAATGACCAGGAAGGAACCGCAATGCTTTCAAAGCGTCGTTACGATGCTATCGCCGGTTGGGACAATATAGTCGCTGCCAAGGATTCTGGCAAGATTGTTACCGGTTTCGTCAAGGACATTATCAAGGGCGGCGTCGTTGCTTACTCAAACAATGTAAGGGTATTCATTCCCGCTTCGCAGGCAACCGCTTCAAGGGGCGAGCCGCTTGAGGATCTCAAGGGAAAGGAAGTTTCCTTCCGTATAATTGAAATCGGCAGAGGTCACAGGGCGGTAGGCTCTATCCGCAGCGTGCTTAAAGAGCAGCGCAAGGCTGCGGAGGACAAAATCTGGGAAAACATTGCTGTCGGCGACCGTTTTACAGGTACTGTCAAGTCGCTCACCAGCTACGGTGCGTTTGTCGATATCGGCGGAGTAGACGGTATGATACATATTTCCGAGCTTTCGTGGCAGAGAATAAAGAATCCGTCAGAGGTTGTTCTTGTAGGCGATACTGTTGAGGTTTACGTAAAGGCTCTTGATACCGAAAAAAGAAAGATTTCTCTCGGTTACAAAAAGCCTGAGGATAACCCGTGGGTTATTTTCGAGAATAATTACAAGGTCGGCGATACCGTAAAGGTCACTATTGTCAGCATGACCACATACGGCGCTTTCGCCCGTATAATTCCGGGTATTGACGGTCTTATTCACATTTCACAGATTGCCAATAAGCACGTAGCCAAGCCGCAGGACGAGCTTACGGTAGGTGAAGAGGTCGAGGCGAAGATAATCGCCGTCGATTCCGAGAAAAAGCGCGTAAGCCTTTCTATCCGCGCTCTGCTTGAGCCTGAAGCTCCGGCTGAGAAAGCTGAGCTTAACGCTCCGGACGAGGTAGTGTTCGAGGCGTCCGATGAGACTGCCGCAGCCGCTGCCGAGGCACCGGCCGAAGAAGCTCAGGCTGAAACGGCACCCGCTGAGGAAGCAAAAGCCGAAACAGCTCCGGTGGAAGAAGCTCCGGAAGCCGCAGCTGAAAAGACAGAGGAAACAGCGGAATAATTTTTAAAAAGCAAACCGCCGCAGTTACGCAAAACGTAACTGCGGCGGTTTCTTATGCACAAAAAAGGTGGAAATCAGTAATTTTTGTCGTCGTCTTTCTTGTTCTGGTCGTTGTTCTTATTCTTGTTCTGATCGTTGTTCTTGTTTTTATTCTGGTTCTGATTTTTGTTGTCGTACTTGTTCTGATTGTTCTTATCCATGAAAATCACCCCGCTTTCAGATGTTATTATCTGTAAAAACGGGGTGATTATACTAAATTCCGAATAATTTTTCAGTATTTTCCTTTGCCGCTTTGAAAATTGCTTCCGGCGAGGTGTTTTTAATTTCGGCGATTTTTGACGCAGTAAAATAAATCATTGCCGAATGATTGAGCTTTGAGCGGTAGGGAACAGGGGTCATATAAGGCGCGTCGGTCTCAAGCAACAGACGGTCGGTCGGCAGCATTTCGACTACTTCAGGCAGCTTGCGCGCGTTCTTAAAGGTAAGCGCGCCGCCTATACCTAAATACATACCGAGCTTAAGAATATCCGCCGCCATTTCTACGCTCCCCGAAAAGCTGTGCAATACTCCTTTCGGACGGTGCTTTTTTAAAAGCTCAAGCGTGTCGGCATGGGCGTCGCGGTCATGGATGATAACAGGCATTGAAAGACTGTTCGCAAGCTCAAGCTGTTCTTCAAAAAGCTGCTTCTGCTCTTCCTTGTTATCGCTTACCCAGTAATAATCAAGCCCTATTTCGCCTATCGCTACGCATTTTTTATGTCCTGCCAGAACTTTTATTTCCGCCGTGGTTCCTCCGCCGATATTCTCGGGGTGTATTCCCGCCGCCGCGTATATATACGGGTAACTTTCGGCAAGAGCCAGAGATTTTTTTGAAGACTCGGTATCACAGCCGCAGTTTATAACGCCGCAGACGCCGCGTCTTGGCAGCTCGGCTAAAAGCTCGTCCCTTATACCGTCGAATTTCGGGTCGTCATAATGAGCGTGGCTGTCAAAAATCAGCGGCCTTTCAAGCGGACATTCGTAAAGAAAATCAATCATCTTATTTTACTGCCTGCCGGAACATTGTCTATAAACAGCACCTTTACGTCGTCTTCGGCGCAGTCTGCTGCAAGTATCATACCGTTCGACTCAACACCGCACAGCGTGGCGGGTTTAAGGTTTGATACAAGAACCACTGTATGACCGATGAGTTCTTCCGGCTTGTAGTATTTCGCGATGCCAGAGGCTACGGTGCGCTCCTTGCCGCTGCCGTCGTCAAGGGTGAGCTTTAAGAGCTTTTTGGCTTTCGGCACAGGCTCGCACTTGAGTATTTTTGCGGCTTTAAGCTCAACCTTTGAAAAATCCTCTATGCCTATCTGCGCGGCGGTGACGGTGTTTTCTGCCTTTTCGTTTTCTTTTTCGGCTTTCTGCTCGGCGGCTATTTCCGCAAGCACCTTTTCGGCGTCTATCCTTGCAAAAAGCGGAGTCGCCGCGCCGACCGAATATTCCTTTACTTCTCCGAAGCTTAGAACGGCATTGTCACAGCAAAGCTGCGATTTTATAGCCTCGGCGCTTTCTGGCATAATGGGGGCAAGCAGGTTCGCGAGGATACGTATACATTCAAGCAGATTGTAAAGCACGGTCTCAAGCTCTGATTTTTTGCTTTCGTCTTTCGCGAGTACCCACGGAGCGGTCTCGTCAATATACTTGTTGCAGCGCTTGGCAAGATTCATAACCGTGTCGCACGCCTCGGCGTTATGGTAAATATCCATAAGGCTGTAATATTTCTGAACGGTCTCGTCAGCGCAGGAGATAAGCTCGCTGTCAAATTCGCTCGCCGTGCCTCCTGCCTTTACCTTTCCGCCGAAGTATTTTCCCGCCATCGCCACCGAGCGGTTTACAAGGTTGCCTAATGTATTGGCAAGGTCGGCATTGTACTTTGTGATAAAGCTCTCGTAGGTTATGGTGCCGTCCTGCGTAAAGGGCATTTCGGAAAGCAGGTAGTATCTTACCGCGTCGGTTCCGAAACGCTTTGCCATATCGTCGGCATAAATCACATTGCCGCGGGATTTTGACATCTTGTCTTCACCGACAAGCAGCCACGGATGACCGAGCACCTGCTTCGGCAGAGGAAGACCCAGCGCCATAAGGATAATCGGCCAGTAAATTGTATGGAAACGGACAATGTCCTTTCCTATAACGTGAAGGTCTGCAGGCCAGAGCTTATGGAACTGCTCGCTGCTGCCGTCGGGGTCGTAGCCTATTCCGGTAATATAGTTGGAAAGAGCGTCAAGCCATACGTATACAACGTGCTTATCGTCAAACGGTACCGGAATACCCCATTTAAAGGAGGTTCTTGAAACACATAAATCAGAAAGACCCGGCTTTAGAAAGTTATTTATCATTTCGTTTTTGCGTGATTCGGGCTTTATGAAATCGGGATTCTGCTCATAGTATTCAAGCAGCTTATCCTGATATTTTGAGAGCTTGAGAAAATAAGCCTCCTCCTTGGCGTCTACAACCTCACGTCCGCAGTCGGGGCACTTGCCGTCCACAAGCTGTGAGGCGGTAAAGAACGACTCGCAGGGAACGCAGTATTTGCCCTCATAGTGCCCTTTATAGATATCGCCCTGGTCATACAGCTTTTTAAATATCTTCTGAATTACTTTTTCGTGATAATCGTCGGTAGTGCGTATAAACTTATCGTAGCTTGTGTTGAGACTGTCCCATACACTGCGTATTTCCGATGAGACCTTATCGACATATTCCTTGGGAGAAACACCCGCCGCATTGGCGTATTCCTCTATCTTCTGTCCGTGCTCGTCGGAACCGGTCATCAGGAACACGTCAAAGCCCATCATACGCTTGTAGCGTGCTATCATATCCGCAAGAACAATGTCGTACGCGTTTCCGATATGCGGCTTGCGCGAGGTATAGGCGATAGCCGTGGTGATATAAAATTTTTTCTTTTCTGACATATATATTCCTCCCGTATTACGGTTTTTGAGTTAAATATAGAATATATGAAACAACTGTGCTGATAAGGCAATATAAAAGCACAAATGCGCCGGATAAAAGCGAGCCGGAGCTGTTGAAGGACATATAGGCGAAAAGTATCGCGCCTATAACGGAGGTAAGCGTGTAAAGCACAGTAAGAAGTATGTTGGATTTTTTTATACGGCTGGCGCTGTTTATTATAGCCGCAAGTCCAATGGGGCTTCCCTTATACGCGGCAGGCGCCTGACAGCGGGGAGCATATGTGACCGCGTTTTTATACATATGGCAGCCGGCTGCGCTCATCACCTTTACCGAATCCTCGTAAAGACCCATATAATCGCATATCATTTCCTCGGTCATATTAGGATCTGAGCTGTTTATAAGCATTGTGACGCCGAGCGAGGAAACCCGTCTTAATTCGCGTGATATATCTGGTCTTACGGTATAGTGCACGGTAAGCAGAGCGTAAGCCTTGTCCTCTGACGCGACATAAACAGGGAAAAAGCCCTGCCTTAATATCTTGCGGTCTACCTCAACGCTCGGACATTCTATTCCGTGCGCCTCCATAAGCGTTCTGTTTCCGATAAAGAGCAGACGGTTATCTACCCAGCCTGATATTCCCATACGGTCCTCGTACTTTACCGTGTCCGAATCGGGCAGAACCACGTTTTTATCGGTTCCGGCTATCTTCTTGAATATGGGGGCGAGAGGGCTGTTAAGCGCGTCGGTAAGCGAAGCGGCGCGGATTATGGTATCGTCTATGCTGTTGTCTGACAAAAGCTGCATATTGTGAAGCGTTACCGTGCCGGACGGGAAAATATCCTCCGAGCTGAAAACAACGGCGTTCGCGTACTCGATATGTTCTGCTCCGACCTTTCCGGCAATCATCGCCCCGCAGCGGCTCAGCCTTTTGGCGGCTGAGGCGAACGGCAGAGCGTCGATAAAGAATATGACAGGCATCGCGGCAAAGCACTGCACCGCGGCGGCGGAGTAAAAGCCGTATACCGCTCCGTCGAAATAAGACGCTCCGGCAAATCCGACGGCAAGAGAAAGAATAATCGAAACAAGTGTTACCGCCGGCAGCTTGCCCGCGAGAACCACCCTGAAAGTCGAATATTTCATAAATCCGTCTATATGCGAGGTTCTCTGCGGAGCGGCGGCAAGCACGTCGCCCTCAATCGAGTTTTTTGCCATGGCAAAGGTCACTGCGCGGTCGTCTATCAGCTTTACAGCGCGCTTAGGAATGTTGCCCGCAATCTGTCGGAAGCTCAGAAGCCTGCCCGACGCCGCGAGGAAGGCGCATACAGAGCGGAAAGAGATTATTATTCCGCAAAGCAGCAGCATATCCATAGCCGGCTCGCTCGCGTATGCCGCCGCTACCGCGTAGGCGAGTACCGACAGCGACGCCGTTACGGCGCATATTTCCGGTGACGAGCGTCTGCTTAATATACGCGCGATACTGCCGAACATATCGGCGTTTATAAGTATTATTATTGCCAGAACCGCCGTACATATTATATCCGCCGTGCGGGTGTGGGCAAGTATTGTCTCGGAAAGAAGCGGCAGCTTTGAGCAGGCGAGAACAAGAGTAAAAAGAACCGAGAAAAACGCGCGCAGGAAATGGCTGCGTTTTTTCACCGAGAGCATTCTGAGAAAATGCTTTGCCTCCTTTTCGGAGCGGAACTCCTCTTTCGGCTCATATTCGTCAAATTCGGTCTGTTCGAGCTTAAGCTCGCTTTCGTGAACTTCCGTTCCGTCGTCTGTAAGCTCTGTGAGCTCGTCTTTAAGGTCAATCGGCCTTGTCTGTGAGCTTACACTTATTCTTGAGGTACTGTCGCTGTCCGCAACAGGTGTGAACTTTATTGTGGCGGTGTGGGACATATCCGGCTTTTTCGGTGTTTCAGGCTGACTGTTGCTGCTGTCAATATCCGATATCACATGAAAAACATTTTTATTTGACGTCGCATTTCCCGAAACTGACGATATTATGTCCTCATATACTTCCGGCTCTTTTTTTGAAGCCGTTTTTCCCTCTTTTACAGGCTGACTGACCGGTTTTGCGGTTTTATCTTCCGTTTTTTGCGGTTTAGCCTGCGCTGTCTTGTCGGAAAAACTGTATTTTCCGAGGTCGTCAAAGGATATGTCATACTTTTGCGAGAGCTTGTCAAGCGTTTTGAGGCTCTCGTTTTTAAGTATTTCCGCTACGCTTTCGAGCTTGTATGTAGGCGCGGTGTGCATCGCGGAATCGTCGCCCTCATCGTCAAGAATAAAAGGACGGCATTTTTCAAGCAGGGATTTTTTGCCCCTTACCGCAGCGCTTTCATTGGCGTTATTCCGGCTTTTCGGAGCGGCGCCGTATTCCGCTGTCGGTTCAGGTACGGTTTTTCCGTTTTCAGACTCGTCACGGTGTGACACCGGCGGTGTAATGGACTGAGATTCAGACTGTGACATACTATCAGGTATATTATTAAATGCCGTCGGTGCTTCAGGTACCCTTTCAGTCTTGAGCATATCGGGAGCTGCATTCGGCGCGGCAAAATCCGCTTTTACTTCTTCGGGATTACCTTTTTCCTCGGACATTTCACTCATTTTTTTGATGAGCGATTCAAGCGCTCCGGTAGCGGTGCCGCGTTCCTGCTCAAACCTGCTTTGTAGCTCAGATATTTCTTCCTGTGTCACAGCGTCGGTCCTGCGCGGCTGACCGTCTTCCGGAAAGGAGTCAAATCCGCTGGTTTCCTCATCTGAAAACATAAAGAAATCGTCATTCCTCTTTTTTGAAAAGAAACTCATTGCGACCTCCTTTTCCGCACTACTTCGTACATCAGCACGCCGGCGGCTACCGACGCGTTAAGTGAGTTTATTTTCCCGCACATCGGCAGGCTTATTATTTTATCGCACTTTTTGGCGGTCAGGGCGCCTATCCCGCTGCCCTCGTTGCCTATGACTATCGCGCATGGGACATCAAAGTCGGTTTCAGTGTAATCCTCTCCGTCCATATCGGCGCCGAATACCCATACTCCGCGTCTTTTCAGTTCGTCAATGGTGCTTGCTATGTTGGTCACTCGCGCGACCGGCATATACTCAAGTGCGCCGCTTGCCGCTTTTGCTACGGTAGCGTTAAGCGAGGCGCTTCTGCGCTTCGGTATTATAATTCCGTGCACTCCGCAGGCCTCCGCCGTTCTGACGATAGCACCGAGATTATGGGGATCTTCTATTTCATCGCATATTATAATAAACGGTTTTTGGTTTCTTTCTTCCGCAGAGGCAAAAATATCCTCGACCGTGGCGTATTCCTGTGCCGCGAACATAACGGCGACACCCTGATGGTTCGCGCCGCCGCAGTAATAATCAAGCTTCTGGGGACTTACTTCCTTTATCAGAATCCCCTTCGCGCGGCATTTGGCTATTATCGCCGTAACCGAGCCGCCCGAAACCCCGTGCGCCACCAGCAGACGGTCTATTTCCCTGCCTGAGCGGACCGCTTCAAGCACCGGATTCCTGCCGCATATTATGCTGCCGCTTTTTTCTTCGTTATTCTGCATATTTTAAAATTCCTTTTTTACATAAAAATACATAATAGATTATACCATATTTCTTTATCAATTAAAATAGGCAATTTAATAAATAAACAGGAAATATCTGAAAATAATATATTTAAAATAAGACAGAATACACGGAGGGCAAAATATGACACAGAAAAAAATTGTTTCGGTAAAGGGATATGAGCTTATGGACTCAAGAGGCAATCCGACCGTAGGCGCGAGGGTGGTTTTAAACGACGGCAGCGAGGGCTTCGCGCTGTCTCCCTCGGGCGCGTCCACCGGAATCTTTGAGGCGCATGAAATGAGGGACGCAGACCCCGGAAGATATAACGGCAAGGGTGTTCTCAACGCGGCGTCGGCGGTTGAAAGGGAAATTGAGCCGGCTTTGATAAGTCTCGGCTGCGCCGACCAGCGCGCCGCTGACCGGCTTATGATAGAGCTTGACGGAACGGAAAACAAAAAAAGGCTCGGAGCTAACGCGATACTCGCGGTGTCGCTGGCTCTCGCTAAAGCCGCGGCGGCGTCTTACGGTATGCCGCTTTACAGGTATATAGGCGGCATAAACGCCGTAACTATGCCGCGACCGATGATGAATATTTTAAACGGCGGCGCGCACGCGGCAAATAATATAGATATACAGGAATTTATGATAATTCCGTTTACCGCGCCGTCCTTTTCGGAGGGACTGCGGCAGTGCGCTGAAATCTATCATGCGTTGGGAGCTCTTTTAAAGGAGCGAGGGAAATCCAGCGGAGTGGGCGACGAGGGCGGCTTCGCGCCTGACCTTGAATCAGACGAAGCGGCGATAGAGCTTATTGTCGAGGCAATAAAACGCGCCGGTTACACCACAGACGACATAAAAATAGCGCTTGACGCCGCGTCAAGCGAATGGTACTCTGACGGCGGGTACCTTATGCCGAAGCGAAACAGGAAAATCACCGCCGACGGGCTTATCGGGTATTACGCCGGACTGTGCGAAAAATATCCCGTAATATCGATTGAGGACGGTGTGGCCGAAGAGGACTGGGAGGGCTGGCAGAAGCTGACCGCCGCATTGGGCGACCGTATACAGCTTGTGGGCGACGACCTTTTTGTGACCAATACCTCGCGTCTCGCAAAGGGTATTGAGCAGAAAGCCGCCAATTCAATACTTGTAAAGCTTAATCAGATAGGAACGCTCAGCGAGACCCTCGATGTTATAGAACTTGCTAAAAAGAACGGCTATACTTCGGTTATATCACACCGTTCGGGTGAAACCGAGGATACCACGATAGCCGATCTCGCCGTAGCGGTAAACGCCGGACAGATAAAGACAGGCGCGCCCTGCCGCACAGACCGGGTAGCAAAATACAATCGTCTGCTTATGATAGAAAACGAAATAAAAAAAGGCGTATAATGCAGAAACCCCCGCTTTGTCCCTACAAAGCGGGGGTAATACTTTAAATGCCGTCAACCGAAAAGAGTGCTGAAGGTTTCCCTTAAATAAGCGGCAGCGCTTACGCCTTCCTTCGCGGGTACATAAAATATGCAGTAGCACAAAACGGCAATTACGATAAGCAGAATAATCGAGATCACAAGAACAGCTATATTACCGGATTTGCGTCCGTCATGTTCCGATATGTCAGTATAATAAGGCGGTTCGTCCTCATATTCATTGTTCAGACTGTCCTCATGGCTTTTTTTGAATTTTTCGGTATCTGTAAAATAATCTCTGCTTTCGTTGGAGACAACCGATTTGTCCTGTGCCGCGGTTTTCTGCGGCTGCATGGGAATAGCGTAATCGCCGGTGGTGTCCGCAGGCTTCGGGACAAATGAGCCGAGAGGCATATCAGTCTTATCCGGCTCACTGTCTTCGGCTTCGGCAGGATTTTCGCTCTCTGAATTTTCTACGGCTCCGGAAACCACTCTTTCCATGTTTTCTGCGGCATCAGTGCTTTCCGGGTTGTCTTTGGCGGCAGGTTCTGCCGCATTTTCCGGAAAACCGGCTTGATTTTCAGAGCTTTCAGCCGTAGCTTCAGCCTCAGTATCAGCCGGAATTACGGCAGTGGCTTCAGGTGTGCCGACTGTATCTTGAACGCCGTTTTGTACGGCGGCCGCGGAGGGCGGTACCGCCGCAGCATCGGCGGCTGGCTGCGCCTGACCCTGTATCTTTTCTTTCATTTCAATAGCGCAAAGTTCCTCGATATACGGGTGTATAAGGGTGTTCATAATGGCTTTTCGGACAGCGCGGTTATCGGTCAGCAGTATCATTGACTGGGGACCGCTTTCTATAATGCAGCCGCCGAAGCTGCCGTCAGCCGTGACAAGCGGCGTAGCTCCGTTTATTACCCGTATTTTTTCCCCTCCGGATATACCGTAGCGTTTATTGTCAATTTCAGTCAGGGTTTTGCTTATGGCGCGCGCCGTTATATCCATTATCCCGTCTTCCCCGAAAAGGTTGCCCGAAATAATGATTACACGGCTTCTTGATACCGCTCTCGCAAGGTCGTGCACAAGTGTTTTTCTGTCAGGCGCCTTGTCGGTCAGCAGTCTCATTCTGCAGCAGCCGCACAAATTGAATTCAAGCTCAAAATCCGTATTTGTCCTGTAATAGACAATATCGACCTTTAAATTCTGCAACATAAGCAGTCCTCCTTTTTTTATCAGTCAAACGGGAAGTCAAGTCCCCTGTCGTCATACCAGCGCTTCGGGTACCTCGGGGACGGGTTCGCCGATGCCGACGAGGTATCGACCGTCGGCTCCTCGCCCTCTCTTGTCTCCCTCGCCATTACGACGAGCCTCGCGTCGTCAAAATCGTAAACGCAGGTCACGAGGGTTATTATGTTATCGCCGTTTACAACGTCAACACCGGTATTTATAAGACTGCGCTGATATGCTTCGTCCGCCCAAGAGTTGAAATCGTCGTCATCCAGAAAGTTTTTGCGCGATATGTTGTAAATATATCCGTTGTCGTCTTTCTTCGAGGCATTGAGCACAAAAACCGAAAACACCTTGTAGGTCGACGATTTGTAAAGGGTTGAGAACTCAAGCGTTGGGTTTTGCTTGTAAAAATCAAGGTTCCTGTATTTCGTGAGATTCGCGAACATGGAGCCGTTTTTCATATGGTGCCCGTATATTACGAGGTTTTTGTCGGTCTCTTGCTCGGTTATAGTGTTGTCGCAGTCAAAAAACAGCGCGCCGTATGCGCTTGTCTGCTTTTTCTGGTTGTGGGTAAGATAATAGTCGTTGTTGTCGGTCTGGTATATCGGATTGTCTATTTTTGTGTTGGGAACGGTGATCCAGCCCTTAAAATCGCTGTTTTCGGCAAGCATCTGGTCGGTTATCGAGGTTGCCGGAGCGGCTGTCTCGGAGCTTTGAGATGAAGAAGACGAGTGCCACAGCTTGCGGCTTTCATCGATTATACTGTCCTGCTTTTTGGCGGTAAGGAAATAATTTGTGAGATAAACCGCCGAACCGATGAAAACTATCAGAGCGATAAGGAAAAACAGCTTGAGGATTACCTGCTTTTTATTGTCCCTCCGGTTCGGAATATAGGAAATATACAGATTATGAAAAAAGCTCTGAATTGTGGGTCTTTCTTTTGCGTGCTTCATTTTTTAACTTCCCCGATTGTTTTTAATAATAAACTGAACAGTTCAGATACCGCCGTTTCCCTGACCTGACTGCGGCTCTCGTACACAATATGCAGTTCTTTCACCTCGGTGCCTGCCGAAGATGTTGCCGCAATATACACAAGCCCGGGTTCGTGTCCCTCCGACGGGTCCGGCCCTGCGACTCCGGTTACCGACAGCCCTATATCGGAAGAGGCTTTTTTTCTTACGCCCTCTGCCATTTCACGCGCTGTTTCCCGGCTTACCGCGCCGAAGGCCTCAAGCGTTTTTTTGCTTACGCCGAGTACTTCGTGCTTTATCCGTACCGAGTAGGAGACAACCCCCATTTCAAACACCGCCGACGCTCCTGCGACAGAGGTTATATAAGCGGATAGAAGTCCGCCCGTGCAGGATTCGGCAGCGGATACCGTCATTTTGTTCTCGTTAAGCAGCTTTACCGCCCTTTCGGCGTGCCGCAAGGTTGTTTCATTCATATTTTTGCGCCGTCTTTGCTTAATTATTCAATAAAGGAATACTGCGTCCCCTCGACCGCCTTTTCGACAAGCCCTTCAATATCAAGCCCCTTTTCGGCTTCCTCGCAAAGGACGAGGGTGGGTCTTGTCTTCGGGTGCTTTGGGGTAAATACCGTGCAGCAGTCCTCGTAAGGGAGAATAGAGGTCTCAAAGGTGTCTATATGCCGGGATACGGCTATTATTTCCTCCTTGTCCATTCCTATAAGGGGACGGAGTACCGGCATGTTCGTGACGCTGTCAGTGGTGACAAGAGCCGGCAGGGTCTGGCTCGCGACCTGTCCGAGACTTTCTCCAGTAATAAGCGCGAGACTTCCCGAGCTTTTGGCTATGCGCTCCGCAATTCTCATCATCATACGCCGCATTATAAGAGTAAAGTAATCCTCCGGACATTTCTTCGCTATCTCGTCCTGAACCTCGGTAAAGGGGACAACCGCCAGATTTATCGTACCGCTGTAAGCCGCCACTTTTTTAAGCAGTGTGCGCACCTTAAGCTCGGCTCTGGGACTTGTATACGGGGGACTCGCGAAATGTATAGCGTCAAGTCTGAGCCCTCTTTTTGCCATTGTCCACGCGGCGACGGGACTGTCGATTCCTCCTGAAATCAGCACCGACGCTTTGCCGGCGGTTCCCACCGGCAGACCGCCCGCGCCCTTTATCTGCTCGGCTCTTACATATGCCGCAAAATCCCTTATCTCAACATAAACCGTGCGGTCGGGATTGTGAACATCAACCTTGAGATGCGGATACGCCTCAAGTAAAACCGCTCCTACCTCGGTGCATATTTCGGGAGAGGTAAGCGGAAAACGCTTGTCTGCTCTTTTAGCCTCCACCTTGAAGGTTTTTATATTTTCCATCACATTTTTAAGATATTCACGCGAACGCGAAAGTATGTCCTCAATCGTCTTTTCGCAGACGCAGGCGCGGCTGAAGCCGGCTATGCCGAATATCATTCCGACCCTTTTGAGCGCTTCCTCAAAATCGTAATCCTCCGAAACAGGCTGCACGTAAATCGTTGACTGCGATTTTGTGATTTCCGCTTCCCCAAGGTCTTTGAGGCGGCGTTTCATATTTTTTATAAGAGTGTCCTCAAAGTTTGAGCGGTTAAGACCTTTAAGGGCAAGCTCCCCATTTTTAATAAGTATTATTTCTTTCATCAGTTTGCCTTTCTTAGCTGTTTTACCGCGGCTCCGAGCGCAGAGCAGAGCATATCAACATCTTCTTCCGTGTTGTATCTTGAAAAACTGATTCTCAGCGCGCTGTCGATAAGTTTACGGTCAAGACCCATTTCGCCGAGCACATAGCTGCCGTGCCCCTTGGCACAGGCACTTCCGCTTGATACGAACACGTTTCGGCTTTCAAGAAAATGCAGAAGTGTTTCCGAGCGGTAGCCCGGCACCGAAATATTGAGAATGTATGGAAGACACCCGTCCGGCGAGTTTATCACGGCGCAGCCCGTTTCGGAAAGCTTACCTTTTGCGTATTCAAAAAGCTTCTGCTGCTTTTTCAGCTGTATTTCCGGCTTTTCAAGCTCGCTTAAAGCTCCGGCAAAGCCCATTATAAGCGGCATAGGCTCAGTTCCCGAGCGCATACCGCGCTCCTGCCCTCCTCCGGTTATAAACGGAGGTATATGAACGCCTTTTTTGCAGTATAAAAAGCCTATCCCTTTAGGGCCGTGTATTTTGTGGGCGCTTGCCGTAAGCAGGTCTATACCGAGCTTTCCGGTATTTATTTCTGTCTTGCCGTAGCCCTGTACCGCGTCACAGTGAAAAAGGGCGCGCGGGACGGCTCTTTTTACAAGCCGCGCCGCCTCTTTTACAGGCTGCAAGGCGCCGGTCTCGTTGTTTACAAGCATCATGCTTACAAGCAGTGTGTTCTCGGTCAGTGCGCTTTCAAGCGCCGAAACCGGCACCGCGCCGTTTTTGTCAGGCTTAAGCCTTATAACCTCAAAGCCTTCGTCCTCAAGACGTTTAACAGTCTCAAGCACCGACGGGTGCTCTATCGCCGTGGTTATAACTCTGCCGCCCCGTTTTTTGGCTTTCAGGACGGACAGCAGCGCCGTGTTGTTCGCCTCCGTGCCGCTGCCAGTAAAAATTATCTCGTCGGGTCTGGCGAAAACCGAGTCCGCCACGGTCTTTCTCGCCTCATTAAGCGCCGTCTCGGCTTCCATACCGAGAATGTGCAGGGAAGACGGGTTCCCCCACACGGTTTCAAGCGCCCTGTTTATGTACTCTTTTGCCTTTGCACAAGGCTTGGTTGTAGAGCTGTTGTCAAGATATGCGATATGCTCCAAAGCACTGTTCTCCCCGTAAATCATATATGCAATATTATACAATATTTTTGTCGAATAAACAATAGGTATATACTGTAATAATGTAAATTATTTGTGACAAAAAGCCCACGGTTTTTGCACCGTGAGCTTTTGATAGTAAAGTAAAGTTAATATATTTGAATACTGCGCAATTATACTCTGCTTGAAAGAATTTCGGCTTTTCCGGAAATTTTGACCTTCAGTCCTGCCGGAATAAATATACTGCCGCCTTTTCCGGTCGAAAGCGAGCCGCCCTCATACTCTGCGGTCACGCTGCCGTCAAGCACAACAAGAGAAACAAAGCTGTCGTCACGCTTAATTTCGGTTTCGCCGTCAAGGTTTATAAGCTCCGCCGTAAAGAGTCGGCATTCGGCAAGCTGTCTTACGCTGCCGTAAGCGGTTTTCTCGGTCTTTCCGGTGCTCCCGTAGGGAACAGACGGTTTTTCGAGTTTTGTCACGTCAACCGCTTTTTCTATGTGCAGCGGACGCGGCTTGCCGTCGGCGCCCAGACGTCCGTAATCCGACACACGGTAGGTCGTGTTGGAGTTCTGCTGAACCTCGGCTATAAGTATGCCCGCGCCTATCGCGTGCAGTGTTCCGGCGGCGATAAAAAACACATCGCCCTTATGCACCGGAACAAAATTGCAAATTTCGGGAAGCGTATTATCTTTTATGCGGCGTTCAAATTCTTCCTTGGAAACCTCGCGGTTAAAGCCGTAGATAAGCTGCGCGCCCTCGTCGCAGTCAACCACATACCACATTTCGGTCTTGCCGAACTCACCCTCGTTTTTGAGCGCGTACTCATCGTCGGGGTGTACCTGAACAGAAAGCCTGTCCTTCGCGTCTATAAGCTTTATAAGCAACGGGAAATAGGGAAAAGCCGCAGCTTTTGCTCCGAGAGCCTTATCTCCCCACGCATCAAGCGCTTCGGGCAGGGTTTTGCCGGCAAGCTCGCCGTTTACGACCGTGTCAGCTCCGTCCTTATGGCAGGAAAGCACCCACGCCTCCGCAGCGATTTCCTTTTCTGTTTCAAAGTGATATTCGGTTTTTAGTTTTGTCCCGCCCCATATATAATCTTTTACTGGTGGTTTAAGCAATAACGGATACATTTATATCTCTCCTTTTTACAAATAATTATATCACAAATAAACTTTAAAACAAGATTTTTTGCATTACTGTTTTTTACAGTGTGAATTTCACGGTATAAATCGCTTGACGCAACGCAGAATATACTAATAAAACGGTCGCGTCAAAACGCGCGGAACGGAGAAAATATTTTGGGTATAATTCAGTGTGCCGAAAAATGCAGATTTCAGAAAGACGGCTATTGCAGCCTTGACAGGTGCTGTACTGTCAATTCGGTTTCGGGCAGCTGCCCTTATTATATTGAGGCGTCACTTAATGAGAGCGACAGCCTCGGAAAGCCTTCTGACGCCGATTAGCTTTATCGAGTCGGGGCAGGAGGTTATCTGTTTAAGACAGGCGAAGGGAAGCACGCACTGCTTAAAGCCCATTCTCGCCGCCTCGGTTATTCTTGCCTGCGCGCGCGGAACCGAGCGCAGCTCGCCCGAAAGACCTATTTCGCCGAACGCCACAAGGTCGTCGGGCAGGGGAATATCTCTAAGCCCCGAAACCAGCGACATCGCAACGGCAAGGTCGGCTGCCGGCTCATCTATCCTTATTCCGCCGACTATATTAAGATATGTATCAAGATTTGAATAATAAAGCCCGAGACGCTTTTCAAGCACCGCAAGCAGCAGATTGAGCCGGTTATAGTCAAACCCCGTCGCCGTTCTGCGGGCGTTTCCGAAGCCGGTCGCCGCCACAAGTCCCTGAACCTCGGCGAGTATAGGGCGTGTGCCCTCTATAACACAGGTTATGCAGCCGCCCGAAACATCGCTCATTCTGCCCGAAAGCATCATAGCCGATGGGTTTTCAACCTCTGCAAGACCTGTTTCGCTCATTTCAAAAACGCCTATTTCGTTGGTAGAACCGAAGCGGTTTTTAATAGCGCGCAGAATCCTGTAAGACTGGTTGCGCTCGCCTTCAAAGTAAAGTACCGTGTCCACTATATGTTCAAGTACCTTAGGCCCCGCTATGTCTCCGCCCTTATTTACGTGACCTACCAGTATTACCGGTATATCAAGGCTTTTTCCCGTCCGTAAGAGCAGATTGGTCGATTCACGCACCTGTACTATGCTGCCGGGTGAGGAGGAAATGTCGCTGTGCTGCATGGTCTGAATTGAATCGACTATAACAAGGTCGGGCTTTGCCGAGGCTATATATTCGCACACGGTCTGCACGTCGGTCTCGCTCATAATAGAAACACGGTCACTCTCAAGCCCTATGCGCTTTGCCCTTAATTTTATCTGAACGGGAGATTCCTCGCCTGATACATAAAGTATATCAAGCTTGTTCTGCAGCGCTCCGCACACCTGGAGCAGTATTGTCGATTTTCCGATTCCCGGGTCGCCCGAAAGCAGCACCACCGATCCCTTTACTATGCCGCCGCCGAGCACTCTGTCAAGCTCGGAAATTCCGGTCACGAAACGGTGCTCGTCATCCGCGTTTATAGAGGAGAGCGGACGCGCCGAGAAGATGTGCGCCGGCTTCGGCTGTGACACTACGGAGCTTTTCGGAACACGAACGTCTTCAACCATCGTGTTCCACGCGCCGCACTCGCTGCATCTGCCCATCCATTTCGGACTTTCGCAGCCGCATTCGCTGCATACATATACGGTTTTGCTTTTTCCTGCCATTTTAGAATCTCCTGTTTTTATTCTGAAAAATAATCCTCTATTCCGCAAAAAATGCAAAAAGCCATTTTTTTCTGATAGTTTTCGTCTTTAAGCCGTTCAAGCTCCGCCGTGTTGCTTAAAAAGCCGCATTCCACAAGCACCGCCGGCACCGGCGCGTTGTAAAGCAGATATGTGCTTGAGGTCGCCTGCTTGTTTACCCGCTTGTTTTGCGGCTGCAAAAGCTTTATTATAGAACTTTGAATATATTCACCGAGCGGCTTTGACTCTTCGCACTTCGGCCCGTAAAAGACCTGAGAGCCGCTTGCGGCGGAGGTTGTAAACTTGTTAAGATGAATACTCACAAAAACCGAATCGGGATATTTTTTAATAAGCTCAAGTCGGTTTCGCATATCGCTTTTCTTGCGGGAGGAAATTTTTGAGCTGTCCTCGCTGTCGGTCGAGACATCGCTGTCCCTTGTCATTATGACCTCGTAGCCTCCTGTGCGCAGAAAATCGGCAAGCACCGTGGCAATAGCTAAATTTATGTCCTTTTCGACCGTGCCGTCATCAGCCACTGCGCCGCCGTCAAACCCGCCGTGACCTGCGTCAAGTATTATTGTCTGACGTTCTTCAGCTATAACATGAGCTGAAGCTTCTCTTTTGCCGGAAGTCATTCTGACGCTTGCCGCGGCGCATACGGTCACTGCGCATAAAAGCAAGGCAGTATATTTTTTTTTACCCACATAATCACCCCAGTACTGTTAAAAAATATGCGGCGCATATATAAGGTAGAACAGTACAGGGAAAAGGGCTCAAAATAGGCTGATAAAAAGTGCGTTAAAAACCGTACACAAACATTTTACATTTATCCGCTTGACATTTTTCGACATTTTACATACAATTATTACAGTCGTTTTTTTGCGGACAGCGGTTATAAAAAATCCCTGCATATGAACGACACATGCAGGGAAGCTGTGGAGCTGAAGATGGGACTCGAACCCACGACCTGCTGATTACGAATCAGCTGCTCTACCAACTGAGCCACTCCAGCATTATTTATCTATAAGATTATAACAACTACCGTGCGTCAAGTCAAGTAAAAAATATGAATGGAGGAAATATAAGTGGGGGATACGATAAACGAAAGAATCGCTTTATACAGAAAAATGGCTAATCTTACACAGACCGAAGCTGCCGAAAAAATGGGTATGAAATACAGCACATATTCACAGATGGAGCGTAAAGGTACTATAAGTGCCGAGCGTCTGCGCGCTCTGGCTGATATATTAGGGGTAAGACCGGAGGTCTTGCTTTACGGCAAGGAAGAAAAAGCGTCAGGCGAGCTGGATTTCTCCGCCGCCCGCACCGAAGCGCCGCAGACACTGCGCCAGCCGGTGAATTTTAACGATGGTTTTTCGCCGGCTCCTTTTGTTGCGAACCGCAAGGAAGAAAATATTCTTAAAATTCTCAGGAACCTTCCGAAAAGTGACTACGACGAGGTAATTGAGTTTATCAACAAAAAATATAAGGAATCAAAAAAGAAATGATGAAAACCGTCCGGGCAGCGCCGGACGGTTTTTTGACGTATATTATTCTATTCGTTGGTAATCCTGTAAGAAAGGGTCATAAGACTGTCTCCGAAATGGACGTTCTCAACTTTAACTCCGGGATATTTAAGCGAAATATCGTAATGACTGAAATTCCAGAAGGCCTTAACCCCTAACCCGACCAACTGGTCGGTTACCGCCGCGGCCGCTTTTTTGGGAATACAGAGAATAGCTGTATCAGGCAGATTTTCCCGGCAGAATTCGTCAAGCGTTGCTGTGCTTCTGATAGGGAGATTTCTTATCATCTGACCGACAAGCGCCTCCTTACTGTCGAACAGACCGATAAGCCTGAAGCCTTTTGATTCAAAGTTTATATGCATTGTCACCGCGCGGCCGAGATTGCCTATTCCTATAAGAATTGCCGTTTTTGTGCGGTCAAGCCCTAAAATTTTCCCTATTTCCGACTGGAGCAGCTCGATGTTGTATCCGTAGCCCTGCTGTCCGAAGCCGCCGAAGCAGTTTAGGTCCTGCCTGATCTGGCTTGCGGTAAGCCCCATTCTTTCGGAAAGCTCGCGCGAGGAGATCCTTGTCATACCTGACGCCTTAAGTTCGCCCAAAAAGCGATAATATCTCGGCAGACGCCTGATAACTGAGTTTGAAATAGTGCTGTTGCTCATTTTATCACTCTTTTATGCGTTTTTTACATTATTATAATAATTCATTGTGAAAAAAATGTCAAGAAATTATCTTAAAATAATGCTTGACATTTTGAAATTTAAGTGTATAATAAAATAGTAATCATTACTGATTTGGGTGATTAAATGAAAAACTTTTCGCGTCAGCGCGAAGCAATCCTGAATGTTTTGCATTCGACCGACGTTCACCCTACGGCAGGCTGGGTATATGAGCGCGTGCGTGAAACAATACCTAATATAAGTCTCGGCACCGTTTACCGCAATCTTGCGGAGCTGACCCGCTCGGGCGAAATACTTTCGCTTTCTGTGGGGGACGGGTACGAGCATTTTGACGGTAACAGCGCACCGCACGCTCATCTGCACTGCAGAATATGCGGAAGCATAGCAGACGCTGAGCTAAAAAGCGATTCTCTGGCTGACGCAGCGCGGTGCCGCGGCTTTACGCCGGATACATCGGTTTACATTGCCTACGGTGTATGTGCCGAATGCAATTCAAAAAAAGAAAAACAAATTTAATTAACGGAGGAATTTAAAATGAAAAAGTATGTATGTCTTGTTTGCGGTTATGTTTATGAGGGCGAGTCAGCTCCTGCTGAGTGCCCTATCTGCCACGCTCCTTCCTCAAAGTTTGTTGAGCAGTCCGGTGAAAAGAGCTGGGCGGCTGAGCACGTTGTAGGCGTTGCCAAAGGCGTAGACCAGAGAATAATCGACGGTCTTCGTGAGAACTTCAACGGCGAATGCTCAGAGGTAGGTATGTATCTTGCTATGGCGAGAGTTGCTCACCGTGAGGGATATCCTGAAATAGGCCTTTACTGGGAGAAGGCGGCTTATGAAGAGGCTGAGCATGCCGCTAAATTTGCCGAGCTGCTCGGCGAGGTTGTGACCGACAGCACCAAGAAGAATCTTGAAATGCGCGTTGACGCCGAAAACGGCGCTACCAAGGGCAAGTTTGAGCTTGCAAAGCTTGCCAAAGAGCTGGGACTTGACGCTATCCATGACACTGTACACGAGATGGCACGCGACGAAGCACGCCACGGCAAGGCTTTCAAGGGTCTGCTTAACAGATATTTCAAATAATTTAACTTTATTGCAAATAATCGGGAAGTATGCTATTATTCTGATAGCATACTTCCCGATTGATTTTTATGCTATTAGATTATGCAGCGCAGAACACTGCCTGCACATGGTGTAATAATACATGCATAGAATATGGGATATGCAGTTACATATTTTATGATTCAGAAAGGTAATACTTTATGACCAAGGTAACAGTGGAACCGGGCGTGTGCGGCTTTGTGACAAAGGTTACAGCCGAATCTGCTGCGGACGATGAGACAAGCGTTAAGGTTCAGGTTGCGAGCGGCTGTGAGGCTGTAAGGCGTATGATGGAGGAACTTCCTGACACGTTTGACGCTTATGAGGTATGCCTTGTAAAACCGGGCAAAGGGCCGCTTTATGAATACGCTTCGGAAAAATTTCCGATTCACGCCGGCTGTCCCGTGATATCCGGAATCTGCAAGTGTATTGAGGCTCAAGCGGGACTTGCACTTAAAAAAGACGCTGTTATACGTTTTGAGGACGAATAACAAATATTTTACTGCAACAAACGGCTGCCGCAGGATTTTTGCTCCTGCGGCAGTCGTTTTTCGTGTATATAAGAAAAAAATTGTTTTTTAAAAAAGGCGAAAAATTGCTAACCAAACGATTTTGGAAAGTGCGCATTGGTATTGGTGTGGATAAAATATAGTCCGAAAATTTTTGCGTTATGAGATAACGGCGTACTAAGGGGCGTGTCAACTTTTTCGGAACGCTCATCGCACAGGATTTTTTACTATATGATTTTACAATGTTTGATCGTCCGTATCTTCAATATATATAATTATATCTTCTACACGGCAATGCAGTATTCGGCAAAGATCATTAAGGGTAACCGTTGATATAGGTTTGTTTTTTCTTAGCCTGTTTATTGTAGAACTGCTTAATTTATGCTTGTTTATCAATGAATAAGTGGTTTCGACACTATGTTTGAGAGTCACCCAAAAAGGGTTATACGAAATCATAATATTCCCCCATATCTTATAAATTAAGAATAAGATATGGTTTAGTTATTGACAATGGTCGATAAAACGACTATAATTTAGATGTAAATTAAACAGCCCTGTATGCTGCGGCTATATATGGAAATTTAATTTACGTGCGGTGTTCACGCAGTACAAGTAACGAAAAGTTAAGGAGTGCAAGGGATATGTCTTTATTCTGCGGAAAAGTAATTGCCGGGAAATATTCCGGATTTTTGGTGGACGTCGGATTTTTCATGGGTATTACAATAGGTAATATGCCTATTGCCGGTGATATTGATTCTGTGCAGCTAATCGGGAATAAAACAAAAGTTGATTTGGTGTTTTCTTTAAAACCAATAAAAGGATATTATCAAGTTTTAGTGACTTGGAAATCTGGAGGACAAAGCATTTTAGAAGTAAATCAAAAAGCTTTTACTGCGTTAATGAATTCACAGATGTGACACATGTTTTTTGTTCCATTCTGAAAGGAGAGATATCTTGGGTTCTTATTTTCTTAATACTAAAACAAATAAAGTTCATTACATAAGTGAAGAAAAAACAAGTTGCCGTACAAGAATGTTGAATAATTCAAACAATTATAAAGAGTATTCTTCCTTGGAGGAAATAAAGCAAACAGGCAGAAAAATATCTATATGCAATAATTGTATGTATGGCGAAGCGAGAGACGAATATATTAAAATTTTCGGGAATGGTGAGGAAGAAAAAAACTACACATATAAAGCGGAGGAAAAGGGTTTTGATGAAGGTTTATTCTATTTGATATTCATTACCGTGTCAGTTATAATATTTATTGTTATCCTATCGATTGTGTTCCGCTCTTGCGGTGATTCATCTTATGAGCATACATGTGATTTCCCGGGCTGTGAAGACCAGGCTGAATATAGTACAGGCGGTCATAAATATTGCACTGAGCATTATATTATAATGCATGAACCTATAATCTATTAATTAACACTGTACGTTGAAAAATCAAAAATCATCTGAAAAAAATATATATTTATCCCCACGGATCTATGAAAAAAGCCGGCAGTGTGACAACTGCCGACCTTTTTTATGTTTTAAACTGCTCGAACTGCTTGCTATAATTATCCCGTATACAAAAAAGAGATAGTGAAGCCATGGCAATCAAAACTAAACGCAGGTTATTGCTTCTTCTTCCTTTCTGCGGTTATCTGACCGCTTTTTACACCCTCGGTGCTGTCCGAAACAAAAATAATTTTGAATGTCACAAGCATCAGCTTCAGATCCTCGATAAGCGACTGTTTTGAAATATATAAAAGATCCATTTGCAGCTTGTCATACGGCGGGGTATTGTATTTCCCGTATACCTGCGCGTATCCGGTCAGCCCTGCTTTTACCTGAAGCCGCAGCGCGAATTCCGGCATTGTGTCTTCGTATTCACTGAAAATCTCCGGCCGTTCGGGTCTCGGACCGACTACCGACATTGAACCGCCCAGTATATTGAAAAGCTGCGGCAGCTCGTCTATCCTCAGCTTCCTGATAATTCTGCCTACCGGTGTTATGCGCTCGTCGTTTTCACAGGCAAGCCGTGCTATTCCGTCTTTCTCCGCGTCAACCCTCATACTGCGGAATTTTATTATTTTAAAAATTTTCTTGTTCTTTGTATAGCGCTCCTGCCTGTAAAAAACCGGACCGCCGTCATAAAGCTTGATTGCCACCGCGGTAATGAGCATTACAGGACTTGTTAAAATTATGCAAAAAAGCGAAAAAACAATATCTATCGCCCGTTTTACCGCGTAATAAAAAAAATTGTTTCCGGCGCGGGCACAGCGGTATATCGGTATATTGAGCAGCTGAATTGTCCGGCTGCCGCGTATAATAGTGTCTGATATTTTAGGCTTTACATAAGCTACACGCCGGTTGGCAATGCAGAACTTTACCACTTCGTTGCGGTATTCCGATGCCACGCCGCACAGAAATACGGCGTCAACCTCCATTATCTTTTTGTAAAGCTCGTCAAGCGGAATTTTATTTGCGTTTATCGTTTTTATTACATTGAAACGCCTGTCCATACTGCGTAAGCCTTTAAGTGAAAGATACGAATCGATATTTCCGTAAACAACAATCGTTCTTTTCGGCTTGTGAATGATGAAGTAAACACGGTTCGCGAACGCTGCCCAAAGCATTGCGAAAACCGAAAAAATGACAAACATTATGAAAAACTCTTTTATCCTTACAAGTCTGAAGGACAGAAGGGAAAAGAGCATATAGCATATTATCTGCCATATGAATATCGTCACAACCTGCGAAAATGCGATATCGGTGACAGCCCGGGTGCCTATCTCGAACGCACCGTACACATTAGCGATAAAAACATAGGCAAGCAGCACAATAGCAAACATAAAGTAATGCCCGAGACGGTAAAAAGGAACCGGAACCTCGTCGTTGAAAAATGTTTTCCAGCACCAGCTGACCGAAAACGCGAAAATACAGGAAATAAAAACCTTCAGAAAGCCGAGAATTAACTTTTCAAAAATATATTTTTTTCTGTTCATTATCTGACCTCACAGCTTTTAACTGACGGGATTAATAATTAAGATAATGATATTTTACAGCAATTTCGGATATTTTACAACACTTTTCTTATTATTGTTTTCTTAAATGTCGTAAAGAACAGTATTATATTTGGTTTTTGTGCCGTAAGGACTCTCCGGTGACGCAGATTTTCTTTCAGAAGTTTTTTCCCCGCTTAAGAGCCGGCGCGCGTTTATTGCGGCGCGCTTTTCAAGACGGTATTGAGCTTGTCTTGTTGTTCCGTGCTTTTTCGCCAGTTCCTCAAAGCTCAGCCCGTTTACCCTGTGCAGGATAAGCGTTTTTCTTTGTTTGTCGGGCAGCTTGGACAGCGCGTTTTTCATATCAATAATATTTTCCGTATAATATATCTGCCCGCATATATCTCCATTATACGGAACCTCGGTGTTTCGCCTTGCCAGTTCCGCCTTCGAAAGACGTATAAATTCATTACGGACAGCTACCGCGACATATCTTCTGCTTATCGCCCTGTTTGCCGAAATAAGCTCAAGCAAAAAAAGCATAAGATCGGATTTCATATCCTCGACTGCGGATTTTCCAGCATAAAAATCTATTAAATCTGTAAAATCGTTAATAATAATGTCTTTATCTGCGTAATTCACTGCCATTTCTCCTTTATTGCTTAAACTGTTTCCGTCCTACGGGGCAGCGGACAAAAAAACTTACGTTTAAAGCGTAAACTGTTACTGATATACCGTTAAATACGCTTTAAATGTAATTTAAGTATAGCACGCAGAAATCACACTGTCAACACTTAAAGCGTAAAAATGTTTGACAAAATTACGCTTTTAATGTATAATGGATACGGAAGGGTGTGTAAAAAATGGATGACTCAGCCAATAAAAAAATTCTTGCCCTGAATCTTCAGAGGCTTATGCAGCTAAAAGGCATTGACCGCCGCAAGCTGTGCGATGACCTTAAGTTCAAATATTCAACCGTTTCGGAATGGCTTTCGGGCAATAAGTATCCCCGTATTGACAAAATTGAGACGCTTGCCGATTATTTCGGCGTTTCAAAGTCAGCGCTGATAGAAGAAAAAAATACGCCTGTTTCAAATATAAGCGGTCTGCTTCAGAGTAATGTTCGCATGGTACCTGTTTTTGAAAGCGTTTCGGCAGGCTTCGGAGCATATGCATCGAATGAGGTGATAGATTATACTCCCATATATATACCGTCCGCTTATGAGGCGGAAAATACCATATGCGTAAAGGTTAAGGGGGACAGTATGTACCCCAAAATTGAGGACGGGGATATAATACAGGTATATAAGCAGGACAGTGTTGACAGCGGCAGCATAGCCGTAGTACTGCTTGACGGTGATGAGGGACTTGTGAAAAAGGTTGTTTACGGTAAGGACTGGATAGAGCTTCATTCAATAAACCCGATGTACCCGGTAATGCGATTTACAGGTGAGGAAATACTGCGCATAAGAGTAGTCGGGCTGGTCAGGAAGATAATTAAAAGCTGCGACTGAATTGTGCGGATGTACTTAAAAAACAAAAGCGCCGGTGCTCCGGCGCTTCAGTCTGTCGATAAACCTTAAATACTATTTTTCTGCGGCGTTCAGCCGCATTTTTTTACACTACATGAGCAGCATTTCTGTCTCATTTTTCTAACGGATAAGCGGGAAATTTTTTATTTGACTGTAACTTTACCGTCAGAAGTTTCAACAGCTATCGATTCCTCATCATAATTGCATACGCTGTTTTCGTCGCACACTATTTTGACGGCGAAGTCGCCCGAGGCACCGTCCTTTACTTTAAAGCTGATATATGCCATAACACCGTCATCGGTTATGTCCTCATTTTCAACGCTTAACAGCTTTAATGCGCCGTCGCCGCCTGAAACCTCACAGTCGGAAAGCAATTCGCCTTTTTCATAGCTTATGTACTCAAGAGAATCGGCGTCATAGCTGATGTCAAATAAAAAACCCATAGCGCCGGGGTTGCCGGTAAATTCTATCGGGATTTTTACAGTGTCACCTACTGCTGCGGTAACCGTGCCTGCTGAAATTGTCGGCTTTCCGGTGTTTTCTTTTCCGCCGCTGTCAGACGGACTGAAAACCGAAATAAGGTATACTGTCAATAAAACGAGCAGGGCTATTACAGCGACCGCGGCGCCGGAGATAATTGCTATTTTTTTTTTGCTCATAAAAGCACCTCTTGATACGGTTAAATTTTATATAATATATAATAGTATAAGGGAGGCGGTTTTGTCAAGAATAAACTGATTTACCAAAAACAGCTGAAAAAATGCCTTTGATATGCATAAATTACTTGAAAAAACGGAAGGAATGTATTATATTTAATAGGTTATAAGGAGGCATTCGTATGTCAGATTATTTGAAAATGAGCAGAGAAGAATTGGCGGAGGAATTCAAAGCGGTGCGCCACGAATACGAGCATTTGAGAGCGCTGCACTTATCGCTTGATATGTCAAGGGGAAAACCCGGATTTGATAATATGGACCTGAGCGGCGAAATGTTTGATCTTGTAGGTAACGATACCGGCTTCAAGAACATAAGCGGTATTGACTGCCGGAATTACGGCGGTCTGGACGGTCTTATTGAGCTTAAGACCCTTTTCGGTAAAATACTGGGGCTTCAGCCCGATCAGATAATAGTGGGAGGAAACTCCTCGCTTAATATGATGTTTGATACTATCGCGCAGGCAATGACACACGGTATGGGCGGCGAGCCGTGGTGCAGGCAGGACGGGCTTAAATTTATATGCCCCGTTCCCGGATATGACCGTCATTTTGCCGTTACCGAATATTTCGGATTTGAGCTTATACCTGTCAGAATGACTCCCGAAGGCCCTTATATGGACGCGGTGGAGGAGCTTGTGAAGGACAGCAAGGTAAAAGGCATATGGTGCGTGCCGAAATATTCCAATCCCGAGGGAATAACCTACAGCGACGAGGTTGTCCGCAGAATGGCGAGACTGAAGCCTGCCGCCGGAGATTTCAGGATTTTCTGGGATAACGCCTATGTGGTGCACGATCTTTACGATGAGGGCGACAAGCTGCTTAATATATATGATGAGTGCTTGAAGGCAGGTAATCCCGATCTGCCTTTGATATTTGCCTCTACATCAAAAATCACTTTCCCGGGAGCGGGAGTGGCGGTGGAGGCGGGAAGTCCCAACAATGTCGCAATGCTTAAGGGCAGAATGAAATATCAGACGATAGGTCCGGATAAGCTCAATCAGTTAAGGCACGCGAGAATGTTCAGAACCGTAGATGATGTAAAGCGTCATATGAAGCGTCACGCAGCGATTCTGCGCCCGAAATTTGAGTCGGTAATATCAGAGCTTGAAAAGCAGCTGTCAGATACCGGAATAGCAAAATGGACCAATCCTCGCGGAGGATATTTCATAAGCCTTGATGTGCTTGAAGGCTGCGCGAAGCGGGTAGAACAGCTCTGCGCCAACGCCGGAATGATACTTACCCCTGCCGGAGCGACATATCCCTACGGCAATGACCCGCTTGATTCGAATCTGCGAATAGCTCCGTCATATCCTTCAGTTGAAGAAATCAAAAAGGCTTCGGTTGTGCTCTGCATAGCGGTGCGCTATGCTGCGCTTGAAAAACTTATAGCCGAAAAAGCCTGATTTGTATGTTTTGGCTTAAATGATTGACTTTACAATCGTTTTTATGTATAATTGATAAATAATCACATTTAGTGGAGGATTTGCCAATGAAGTCCAAAAGAACGGGCAAGCCGGTATTTTTTGTAGTACTGGTGCTGATACTGGCGCTTACTTACACCGCCTTTTTCGGCATTGATAACTACTACGGCGACTTAAGGAAGGTTTACACAAAAGGCGCGGAGGATATCCGCTGGGGTATAGATATCCGCGGAGGCGTTGAGGCGGTCTTTTCTCCTGATAAAGAGGGAGTGGACATAACCGATGAGGATATGGATGCCGCCAAGGCGATAATCGAGACCCGCCTTGTGAATAATAACATAACCGACTATGAGGTTTACACCGATACAGATAACCATCAGATAATCGTAAGATTCCCGTGGGCGGCTGACGAGAGCGATTTTGACGCCGCGGCAGCTGTTCAGGAGCTGGGCGAAACCGCATTGCTCACATTCTGCCGCAATGAGGATAAGGACGATGTCATTTTAAGCGGCGCGGCGGACATTGAAAGCGCGCAGGCGGGAGTAAATGAAAACGGCGAATACGTTGTTTATCTTAACTTTACCGATGCGGGTTCGTCAAAGTTTGCTACCGCAACAGCCGAGCTTGTAAACCAGAAGATTTCAATCTGGATGGACGATCAGGAAATATCCGCTCCGACCGTAAATCAGGCGATAACAGGAGGAACGGCGTATATTGACGGTATGGAAAGCGCCGATGCGGCTAAAGAACTGGCAGATAAGATAAACGCCGGCTCACTGCCGTTTGCCCTTACTGTTGATGACAGCAAGCTGCAGATAATTTCGCCGACTCTCGGTTCTGACGCTTTAAGGGTAATGGTAATAGCCGGAGCGGTAGCTTTCGGAATAGTATGTCTGCTTATGATACTGCGCTACCGTCTTAACGGCATAGTGGCTTCTATCGCTCTTCTCGGTCAGCTTGCCGGTTCGGTCGCCTGCATTTCGGGCTATTTCCCGGGAGCGGACAGCTTTACGCTCACAATTCCGGGTATAGCGGGTATTATTCTTTCAATAGGCGTAGGCGTTGACTGTAACGTAATAGCGTCCGAGAGAATAAGGGACGAATTCAAAAAAGGCAAGACCATTGACGGCGCTATTGACAGCGGCTATAAAAACTCGCTGAGCGCTATAATTGACGGTAACGTCACCATTATAATCGTGTCTCTGGTGCTTATGGGAGCGTTCGGAACTCCGGACAGCTTTATAGCAAAGATATTCTCACCCATAATGTCGCTTCTCGGCTCATCTATTACAGGTTCGATTTATTCCTTCGGATATACACTGCTTGTAGGCGTTATATTCAATTTCATCATGGGTATTCTTGCTTCCAAACTTATGCTCAAGAGTGTTTCTCAGCTTAAATTTTTAAGAAAACCCTGGCTGTACGGAGGTAAGAGCAATGCGTAATTTCAATATTGATTTCAACAGGGTGTTCAAGACCGTTCTTATAATTTACGCGGCTTTTTTCATCGTCGGAATCGTTTTTCTGTTTGTTCCGTCTTTCGGTGTAAAGCTTGACATAAATTTCAGCGGCGGTACAAAGCTCGCTTATTCCTACACCGGAGATATCGACGATGCTGAAATAGAGACGACGGTCAAAGAGGTAATAGACAATTCGTTTACTGTTTCTAAAAGCACTTCGCTTGCCGGAGATACAAAAACCTTTGAAATAACCCTTGTGGGCAGAGAGTCAATTTCAGCGGAAACTCAGGAAGAACTGACTGAAAAGCTTGCTGAAAAATTCGGGGATAACGAAATAGCCCTTTACAATTCAAACTCGGTAAGTCCGAATATCGCGGGAACATTCTTCGCGAAGAGCCTTGTTGCCGTCCTGATAACCGCCGTGCTGGTGGTTATATATGTCGGAATAAGATTCCGCCGCATCGGAGGAGTTTCCGCCGCGGTTACGGCACTTCTCACTCTTATATTTGATGTACTGGTAACATTCTTTGTATGCGTTATATTCCGTTTACAGATAGACTCAAACTATATTGCTGTCGTGCTTACGATACTCGGTTACTCGCTTAACGATACGATAGTTATTTATGACCGTGTGCGTGAGAACGAGCGTCTCAATCCTGATGCGGAGATAGGCGTGCTTGTAAATGACAGTATAAATATTGTCAAGGTAAGAAATATCGTTACCTCCGTGACCACGTTTATCGCGGTTATCACAATAGTAGTGGTGTCCGAGCTGTTCGGACTTTCATCGCTCCGCACCTTTGCCATTCCTATGGCGTTCGGTATTGTATCGGGCGGTGCCTCATCGCTCTTTATTGCAGGACCTATGTGGGTTATCTGGAAGAGACATAAAGCCAAAAAAGCCCTTGCCGAAGACAAAAAGAAATAAAATAAAGCGCCGGTCGTTTCCTGACCGGCGTTTTTTCATGTTTAAATATCATGGAAGAGTGTGATGTTTAATTTATATATTACCGTTAATGGAACATAGTCTGAACGCCGTCAACAAATTCTCCGACAGCCTTTACGAGCTTGGTTGAGCCTTTCGCGATGTTTTTATGGTCCTGAAGCATCACCTTACCGACCGCGAGGGCTGCCGCTCCGGCTATCATTCCGGCGCCGAGACCTTTCATAAATGTCATTGAACCGTTTTGCATATCTGTAACCTCCTTCGTTTTTAGTATTTCCGGAGGAATTACTTTTATTTTGTCAATTTTTGATTCGGCAAGGTTTTATTTCCTTGAATTTTTAAATTAAGAGTGATAATATAATAATATGATTTACGAGAAAAACAAAAAAGAAAACAGGAAAAATTTTCAGATTGAAACAGACAAAATAATAAAAGAGCTGAAAGGCAGAAAGCCGCGGCTGCTGCTTCACGCATGCTGCGCTCCCTGCTCATCGGCAAGTCTTGAGTATCTGGCTGAGTATTTTTGTACCGATGTGTTTTTTTATAATCCCAATATTTCGGACAGCGGAGAATTTTCAAAAAGGCTCAGTGAGCTTGAGCGGTTTGTAACCGAAGCACCGTTTGCTGCGGACATAAAAGTAACAGCTCCGGAATACCGCCATTCGGAATTTCTTGAGGCGGCGGCAGGTCTTGAAACCGTGCCGGAGGGCGGCGCGAGGTGTGAAAAATGCTTTATGCTGCGGCTTGAGAAGACAGCAGAGCAGGCGAAAAAGCTCGGATATGAGTATTTTGCCACAACGCTTACCATAAGTCCGCTTAAAAATCCTGATATTATAAACGCCTGCGGAGAAAAGGCGGCGGAAAATGCGGAACTGCTTTATCTGCCGACAGATTTAAAAAAACGCGGAAGATACCAGCGTTCAATAGAACTTTCTAAAGAATACTGTCTTTACAGGCAGAATTACTGCGGCTGTGAGTTCTCAAAGGCGGCAGCCCAAAAAATCAGCTCAAAGGAGAAAGAGTAGTATGTCAAATATCTGGCACGATATAAACCCGGCGAGAATAACTCCAAATGATTTTATAGCGGTTATCGAGATTGAAAAAGGCTCTAAAAACAAATACGAGCTTGATAAGGAAACCGGGCACATCATTCTTGACAGGATACTGTATACATCAACTCACTATCCGGCAAATTACGGCTTTATTCCGCGCACTTACTGCGACGACGGGGACCCGCTTGACGTTCTTGTGCTTTGCAGTGAGAAAATACATTCGGCAAGTCTTGTAAAGTGCTATCCGATAGGCTCAATCGCAATGCTTGATTCCGGTAAGAGGGACGAAAAAATAATCGCTATTCCTTTCGGAGACCCTACTTATAACGGTTATCGTGATATTTCTGAGCTGCCGCAGCATATTTTCAGCGAAATGTGCCATTTTTTCAAGATATACAAAACGCTTGAGGGCAAGGAAACGGTTGTGGACGATGTCCGCGGAGCGGATACGGCAAAAGAAATAATAAAGGAAGCGATAGAGCTGTATAACGATAAAATTGCTCCGGGTCTTGACGGACGGGGTCGGTGAATCTTCCGCGGAGTAAACAGGGAAAAGGTTTCTCGAATAGCGGGAGGTATTTCAATGAAAAAGAAGATATGGATACCTGTTATAGCGGTAATCGCTGCAGCAATTATGCTTATTCCGATTCCCACGGGTATATACAAAGACGGAGGAACAAGGGAATACACAGCGCTGACATACAAAATAGTGGTCTGGAATCACTTGACGGAAAACAGTACTTACAGCAAAACAAAGGTGTATTTTTTTCCTGATAATTTCAAATCCATTGACAGTCTGTGGGAACTTGAGAAACCGAACGAGTAAGATACAGTGATAGCAGTACAAGAGTATGGCTTTCTTGTGTCATAAACTCAGAATTATATATTGTATAAGAAAACAGCGTATGCCTTTTTAGGGTATACGCTGTTTTCTTATAATGCGGCGGAGAGCCGCTTTTCTGTACCGCCTTAAAGTATACCGAAATATTGCCTCAGAGTTTTTATTCCCCTGTTTCCGAGACGGTTTACCGCCTGTCTGGTTATTCCGAGCCTGTCCGCTATCTCTGCGTCGCTGAAGCCGTAAATGTGCCTTAACACTATTGCCTTTCTCTGCTGTGCTGAAAGAAGGCGCAGTCCTTCTTTCAGCGCCAGCTTTTCGTCCTGATCAATAATCGCTGATGATATGTTTTCCTCAAGGCCTGAAATCTCGCATTTGCGGGCGGTTTTTCTCTTGGAAAGAGCTATGTAACGGTTGCGCAGCGATACTGCGATATATCTTTTAAGAGCTTCTGAGCCGTCGGAAATAAATTTGTCAGTGTCTAACGAGTAGATCAGTTCAAGCAGAAACAGGGAAAGCTCAGAAGACGCGTCTTCAAAATCGGATTTGTAATCAAAATGACGTATAAGCACTGAAAAAACATCGTATAACTCGCCGAAATGACTCATATTATGAGACTGTATTTCTTTAATAATCCTTATTATTTCGCTGTTGTACATTTGCAGCACTTCCTTTCAAAATTAAGAAAGGAAAATGCCGTTAATTTGTAAACGTGTTATTCTGAATTTTTTCGGATTTTCCTTTATTAGGAAATACTACTAAAACTCAGAGAAAAATTTACAAAATATGGAGTAGAAAGACAGAAAAACGGAGTAAAAAACAAAAAAAACATATTTTATGCGCTGCAAAAGTAATATATTGACATTTAATAGCAAGTAATGTATAATAATGTCGAAAAAAGTCGAAAAAGAAAGAGAGGTTCAGGCGTATGCGGATAGCGTTATGCGACAGCGACGCGGCGGCGTCTTCCATAACCAAGCGTATAATATATGAATACGCAAGTATTCATAATATTGAGCTTGTCGTTTCGGAATACCGTTCAGGCAGAGAACTCGTATCGGAGTGGGAAAAATATCCACTTGTTATTCTCGATTATCTGAGCGAAGATATAAACGGTCTTGAAACCGCACATCTTTTGAGGGCAAAAGGCGGAATGTGCGGAATTATTTTTTTAAGCGCGGATACGGGTTTTATTCTCGACAGCTTCAAGGTGCGTCCGTACCGTTTTCTGCTAAAACCGCTTTCAAGGGAAAGCCTTTTTCAGGTGCTTGACGATTTTTTCACTGCCGCTTCAATCAGCAGTCCGCTGTTTATAAAGGACGGCGGCGATACTTTCTGTCTTCGCACCGGAGATATTTTTTATATCGAGGCGGATAATAAGAACTGTCTGGTCAATCTGCGGGACGGCAGCATACGATGCCACAAAACAATGGCAAAGGTATATAACGCCCTGCCTAAAAGCTGCTTCAGCAAAATTAACCGTGCCTACATAGTTAATCTGAAACATATTGCGGCATACAGCAGCGATACAGTGAAACTGCACAACGGCGAGCGTCTTCATATGAGCCGCAACTATTCAAAAAGCTTTCAGGCTGAGTACCGCGCATTTCTGAGACCTATGGAACTTTGAAAAATTAAATGCGGTTTTTATTAAAACTGTTGATTTTATAGCTGAAAAAAGGTATGATATAATAGATAAGTTATTTGGAGGATAAAATGTTAGAGCTTAAAAATATTTCCTTTAACGCAGAAAACGAGAGCGGAGAGAAGGAAATCCTTAAAAATATAAATCTTAAAATAGATAACAGCTTTGTTGTGATAACCGGTCCTAACGGGGGAGGCAAATCAACGCTGGCAAAAATAATCGCCGGAATTATCACGCCCGTATCGGGACAGATACTTCTCGACGGTGAGGATATAACGCATATGTCGGTCACCGAAAGGGCAAACCGCGGAATAAGTTTTGCTTTTCAGCAGCCGGTTCATTTCAAGGGACTTACGGTTTACGATATGCTGGGTCTTGCCGCGGGAAAAAAGCTGGGCATAAATGAAGCGTGCGACTATCTTTCGCAGGTGGGGCTCTGCGCGCGGGACTATATAAACAGAGAAATAAATTCATCCCTTTCGGGAGGCGAGCTCAAGAGAATAGAAATAGCTTCTGTTCTGGCCCGCTCAACAAAAGTGTCGATATTTGACGAGCCTGAGGCGGGTATTGACCTGTGGAGCTTCGGCAATTTGATACGCGTATTTGAAAAAATGCGTAGGGAATCAGGCGGAACAATTATTATTATTTCGCATCAGGAGCGTATCCTTAATATCGCGGACAGGATAATAGTGCTCGGCGGCGGTACCGTTTCTTCAGAGGGGACCAAGGAAGAAATACTGCCGCAGCTGCTCTGCACGGTGGACAGCGGATGCAGGGTGCTTGCGGACACCGTGAAGGAGGGAAATTCATGAACAGTACAGAGCTTGAGCTTTTGAAAATAATTGCCGATATGGACGGGAAGACCGAAGGCGCCTACAATATACGTGCCAACGGTCAGCTTGCGGACAGGCATATAACGGAAAATGTGGAGATACGAACAAAAACGGATAAACCGGGTATAGACATAATAATAAAGCCCGGCACAAAAAACGAGACGGTTCATATACCGGTGATTATAAGCGAGACGGGACTTACCGACCTTGTTTACAATGATTTTATAATAGGCGACGGTGCCGATGTCACCATAATTGCAGGCTGCGGCATACACAACTGCGGAGGAGAAAAGGCGCAGCACGACGGAATACACACCTTTTTTGTTGGAAAAAACGCCAAAATCAAGTATGTTGAGAAGCATTACGGCGAAGGCGACGGAAACGGGAAAAATATTATGAACCCGACAACCATCGTCAACATTGCCGAGGGCGGCTATATGGAGATGGAGACCACTCAGATAAAGGGAGTGGACTCAACAAAGCGCGTTACTACCGGCAGACTTGCCGACAGCGCAACCCTTATAGTAAAGGAAAAGCTGATGACCCACGGAAAGCAGACTGCCGAAACTGAGTTTAAGATTGATCTTGACGGAGAAAATTCAAGTACGAACCTTATTTCACGCTCAGTCGCAAAAGACGATTCATATCAGAAGTTTGTATCCGAAATAAACGGCAATAATATATGTAACGGACACTCGGAGTGCGACGCTATAATAATGGACAACGGCAGGGTAAGCGCCATACCGGAGATAACCGCCAACAATATAGACGCTTCGCTTATACACGAAGCGGCGATAGGCAAAATTGCAGGAGATCAGATTATCAAGCTGATGACGCTTGGTCTTACCGAAAAGCAGGCTGAAGAGCAGATTATCAACGGATTCCTGAAATAAACAAATAAAAAGGAGCGTGCCAAAGCACGCTCCTCAGTCTGTCGATAAACCTAAAATTTGATTTTCCTGCGGCGGTCAGCCGAATTTTGTTTTTTCGGCGACAGGTACGTCGGAAAAACTGATTGGTATTCAGTAAAGTCCTATTTTATTGACGTCATTATCATGTATCACGGTTATATACCGGACGGACGCTTTTTCACATATCATAGTGCTGCAGCTCTGCCACAGCTTTATTACGATAAAGTCTTCGCCTACTTTCAGCAGAGTGCCGACACGGCTTTCAAGACAGCCGCCTATAACGGATTCCACTCTCACGAGCTTGCCGACAGCCATTTTAAGGTAGCAGCAGAGCCGGTCTTCCTGACATGGAGGAGGCGGAAGCGCTTTGTCGATATAACCGGACGGTGAATTGACAGTCATTTTCATAGTTTTTTCTTCTGCCGCATCAGCCGCGGCGCCGCTCCTGTTTAAGTACTCCTCATAATATTCCAGTTCCTTTTCGCCGTTTATACGGCAGGGAAAACTATTTTCCATAATATATACTCCTTTTAATCTCATTGTATATTACAGTATATGAAAAAAGCATTAAGGTGATAAAAACAAGGAAGGACTGTGCATTTATGTCAACACCTCATATCAACGCGGAAAAAGGAGATTTTGCCGAAACCGTGCTTATGCCGGGTGACCCTTACCGTTCACAGATGATAGCCGATATTTTTTTGAAAGACGCGCGGCTTGTGAACGATGTCCGCGGCGTAAAGGGCTATACCGGTATTTACGGCGGCAAAGAGGTCTCGGTAATGGCCAGCGGAATGGGTATGCCTTCTATGGGAATTTATTCCTATGAGCTTTTTAGCTTTTTCGGTGTAAAAAATATAATCAGGATAGGTTCTGCCGGTTCATACAGAGCCGATGTAAAGCTGCGTGATATTGTGATAGCGCAGGCCGCCTGCACTGATTCGGCTTTTATAAAACAGTTTGAGCTGCCGGGCGATTATTCACCGATAGCCGATTTCGGGCTGCTTGAAAAGGCTGTATCCGCTGCAAGGACGCTCGGACTGCCTTGTCACGTAGGAAATATACTTTCAAGCGATCGCTTTTATACAGAAGCCGCATCTCCCGACAGAACTCCCGCGGCAATATGGTCAAAAATGGGAGTTCTCGCGGTTGAAATGGAGGCGGCGGCGCTTTACGCAAACGCGGCGAGGACAGGCAAAAAGGCGCTTGCTATATGCACTGTTTCTGATTCTCTTATAACAGGCGAGGCGACAACTACCGGGGAGCGTCAGAACTCATTTACGGATATGATAAAGCTGGCTCTTGAAACAGCGGTATCGCTTTAGATGCCGGAAGGGGTTTTAAAATGGCAAAAAGCGTAAAGGAGCGCCTGCTTCCGTTGCTTAGCGGAGAGGATTATATTTCCGGAGAAAACGCGGCGGAAATACTCGGAGTCAGCCGCAGCGCCGTGTGGAAGGCGGTAGAGTCGCTAAGGCAGGACGGTTATGGCATAGAAGCAGTCACAAACCGTGGCTACCGTATAAGACCTGACAGTGATGTGCTTGCAGCCGGGGAGATAGAAAAAAATCTGACGGAACTTCGCGGAAAGCTTAATATCGAGGTAAAAAACACCGTTACCTCAACAAACGCCGTGTTAAAGGAAATGGCCTTAAAAGGCGCGGAAGAGGGAACGGTTCTTGCCGCGTCAGAGCAGACGGCAGGAAGAGGCAGATTTGCGAGAAGATTTTTTTCTCCGTCTGACAGCGGAATTTATATGAGCATTCTGCTGCGCCCAACGCTTTCCTGTGAAAAAGCCGTGAATATAACTACGGCGGCTGCGGTTGCCGTAGCTGAGTCGGTCGAAGAACTTACAGGCAGAAAAACAGGAATAAAATGGGTAAACGATGTTCTGATAGAAAACAGAAAAATTTCGGGAATACTTACAGAGGCGGCAATAAATGTCGAGAGCGGTACACTTGATTATGCGATACTGGGTATAGGACTCAACGCGTATGTTCCAGACGGAGGATTTCCCGATGAAATTTCCGGAATAGCCGGAGCGATTTTCGACGAGCGAAAGAGCGGACAGCGTGCGCGGCTTGCGGCACTGGTGCTTGAAAAATTTTTCGGATATTATGAGAAAATCGGTTCTGCCGATTGTCTTGAAGCATACAGAAAACGCTGCATAGTCCTCGGCAGGGAAATAACAGTGATCTCGGTGGACGGTTCAAAGCCCGCGACTGCGCTTGAGATAGATGAAAATTACCGTCTGCACGTCATTTATCCGGACAAAAGGCAGGAATTTCTTTCGTCAGGTGAAATCAGCATAAAACTTTTATGATAAATTACAGTATTTTCGCTTTTACGGACTTGAATTATATGTCAGCTTATGATAGAATGTCAATACTGCAAAAAAGGAATAAAAAACACAAATTATTAACTGGGGTAATTTATTCGTGGAAAATAAAAATGATTACAATAAATTAAATTTAAAAGATTTGATGTATACTGTATTGACTCGGTGGTACATTCTTATTGTGTTGCTCGTAATATGCATTTTTTCGGCTGTGATTTATTCAAATTTTATAGCAACGCCTATGTATGATTCAACAGGTAAGCTTTATATAATGAATAAGCAGTCGGAAAATATCAGCTCAAGCGATCTTTCTGTATCAATATACCTTACAAAGGATTATGAAGAGCTTATTGTTGACAAAGCGGTGCTTGACGAGGTTTCGGATGAGCTTGACAATAAATATTCATACGCACAGCTCAGAAGTGCGGTCACTGTAGTTAATCCTGAAAACACCCGTTTCCTTGAAATTACTGTGAGAACGCCGAGCGCTGTTGACTCTAAAAAAATAGTGGATTCTATTTGCGAGGTTTCGCAGGAAAAAATAGTGGAGCTGCTCGGGATAGATCAGGTTGTTATAATACGTAAGGGTGATATTGCGTCCGCGCCTTCTTCGCCTAATACTTCCGGAAATATAATGAAATCGATTCTTGTTGCGTTTATTGTATTTGCGGGTATAGTTGTTTTGATTTGTTTCCTTAACGATAAAATCAACGGCCCGGAGGATATTGAAAAATATCTTGATATCAGCGTTCTCGGAAATATACCTTATAATCAGAATAAGAAAAAGGCGAAATCCAAGTAGTTATTTAACGTAAATTACGGTTAAATGCAATATTGCAGAAAGGCAAAATTATGTTTGAACACAACAGTAATCAGCTTGATATAATAAAATTCAATGAGGGAGTTTCTGCCGGAAGGGTTAATTTCAACACATCCTCTTCCGACGACTATCTCACAAATGAAAATTTCAAAACATTACGTACAAATATTCTGTTTTGCGGAGCGGATATCAAGGTTATTGTGCTTACAAGTTCACGTGAAAATGAGGGCAAAAGCACAGTATCTGCAGAGCTCGCCAAAAGTCTTGCCGAAGCCGGAAAAAAAACGCTTTTGATTGACGCGGATATGCGAAAATCTGTATTACTCAGACGCAATGTAGTCTCGCAGAATTTTTACGGTCTTTCAGAGCTTTTGTCCGGACAAGCCGGCATTGATAAGGTGCTTTACAATACTCAGAATCCGTATTTTGACGCGATTTTCAGCGGACGGTTTCCTCCGAATCCTGTTGAGCTTCTCGGTGGGGAAAGGTTCAGGCAGCTTATTGAAAGCGCGAGAAGCGTATATAATTATGTGTTGATCGATTCACCGCCGCTCGGAACGGTTATTGACGCTGCTGTTATTGCTGCTCGTTGTGACGGTGCGGCTATCGTAGTTACTCCGGGAAAAATAACCGTTAAAGAGGTTGCAGAGGTTAAGGAACAGCTTGTAAAAAGCGGCTGTAAAATTCTTGGCGCAATACTAAATGATATAGAATCCAAACGTACTAAATACTATAAAAAATATTACAGAAGATATGAATATACACCGGCTGGGAAAAAAATAAAATAACCAGTCGTCAGCAAAAAATCCTGCCCTATTTGGCAGGATTTTTTAGTATATTTATAAGATTCCGATGGAAAGGAGAAAAACAGTAATGTTTTGGAAGTAAGATTTTATTATTTAAAGAACCTCAAAAGAAGGTGAATTGGGTGATTGGGCTCTCAACTGTAAAAGGAGATTAAAAAGATTCCGGCTTGGTCACGGGAATCTTCTGCACAAATAAGAAAAGAGCCCGGGGCGCGTTTGGCTCCAGGCCCTTGCCTGTAAAAAGGGACTAAAAAGATGCCGGCTGTAGACGAGAGCGAAAAGGCAAAAGAAAAAAGCCGAGCTTGGAACGCGTATTGCGTCCAGGCTCAGCCTGGCGGAGATGGAGAGATTCGAACTCTCGAACCACTGTTAATGGTTACACGATTTCCAATCGTGCGCCCTCGACCGGACTAGGCGACATCTCCGAATCGTAATAAGCCGTTCTTTAACGACGGCAATAGCCATTATAACATCAGTTGCCGCAAAAATCAAGTATTTTTTGCGGCAACCGGTAATTAGGCAATGTATATTATTTTATGGTTTCAAAATGCGAAACGGCAGGCTTGATAACTTTAAGTTTTTTTCTTTTTAAATAGCAGAAAACACGTCTTTCAAACGCGGCAAGACGGTCTTCATGAAAGAAGCCCCAAATAACTGCGGCAAACAAGGCAATTTCAAGTACAGTTCTTAAAAGCATCGGAAAACTCATAATTTCAACCTCCCGAACAAATGTTCGCAAACTTATTATATCGTCAAACGCGGAATTTGTCAAGATATTTTTCAAATTAGGAAAATCTTGATTTCCGTCATTTTACAATAGTAATGATATCAAAAGCAAAGACCCAAAAAGCGTACTTTAAATAATATGAAAAAATATTTTAAATAAATATTCGTGTATTGACAAAAAAAGGTTGACAAACGGAAAAAAAGTATTATACTTATATTGATATATATAATACTGTTTTTCTGCTTGCTTTTGAAAAAAATACTGTTATGTTGTGATGTTTGACTATTTACACAAAAAAAACTTTATTTTTTTTATTGACTGCGACATTGTTTTGCATAAATATCACTTGAATTTATTTTTTTAAGATGTTATAATTGCATTAGTCATAGGAAGCGGTTTAGCTTCGTCTGGACAGTCCGGTCTCGGGGGAGACGAATATTTGGCGAAAGCCGGTTAGGAGAAAAAAAGTATGAAAAAGATTTTCAAAAAATCTCTGGCAATTATGGTTTCGGCTGCCATATGCTTAACCGCACTTATCGGCTGCCTTTCCGTAAGCGCTGCGAACGGTGAAGCTCCTGTGTATACAGTGGCGACCGTAGAGGGCAAAAAGGGCGAAACAGTTGATGTAAATGTAACAGGTGCTGATCTCACCGAAATCTGCGGTCAGGACTTAAGCATTATTTTTGCCGCAGGTCTTACAATCGGAACCGTGCATGACAATATAACTAATGATGATCTTGTTTGCGATCCTGATGGTGACGGAATGCAGTACAACGTTATCGTCAATGATGACGGAACCAATACTCTTAAGATGGTTGACATAATCAACTTCCCGGAATACACTGGTTCACCTGAACTTGTAACAGGTACATTTGATGTTACTATCAGCGTTACAATACCTGCCGATGCGGCTGCCGGTACTGAATATCCGATAACCATCGACGAGAGTCAGTTTGCCGATTATGATGAGGCCTGGGTTGAACCTACTCTTACTAACGGTAAGATTACTGTAGTAGAAGATGTAATTGAACCTGTATTGGATGAGTCCATTTCTGCTATAAGAGCTATTCGTATTCAGGATACAGTTGGCGTGAGCTATCTTGTTCCAAAGGCAGCAATGAGTAAATATGCTGACTTCCGTATTGAGATAAAGTATAATAAATTTGATGGTGATTATAATTATACTCAGACATCAATGATAATTAATAAATCAGATGATGAAGCTCCTGCTGAAGGTGTTGTACATGGATTTACATTCCCTGGCGTTGGTATGTATGAAATGAACAATGAATTAGAAGCTGTTATCTATGCTCTTGATGGTGAGGGTAATGTTGTAGCATACTCTAACACCTTTAAGGATTCAATTGTAGCATTAGCTAAAAACTTGTATTCAACAACTGATTCGGTAAAAACAAAGACATTAATTACAGACTTGTTAAATATGGGTGCTGAAGCTCAAAAATATTTTGTTGCTATGAAACCAAATTCTGATTTGGCTTCAGTTCCGCTTGCAAACGAGGGATTTGATCAAACTTATGCAACTGCAGAGATAAGTAAAGACGATTTAAATACTATTTTTAGTAATGATGTTATTAAAGGCGATATTAGTATGGTAAATGCACTCTCTTTCGCCGGCTCACCGTGTGTATCTTATGTTATTACCGGTGTTTCCAACTATGATGTATCAAAACTTTCTTTGACAGTTTCTTACAGAGATGATTATGCTGGTAAAGATGTCTCTGTTACATTAAATGGTAATGAAATAGCTTTTGGCGGTTCAATGTGTATTTATGCTTTTTCTAACACGGCATTATATGATGGAAATAAAGTGGTGACTGCTGAACTTTCTTATGATGGCGAAGTATACATAAGAAACACTTGCACTGTTGAAAAGATTTTGTCTGATAAATTTGATGATCCTACAACAAGCGAACTTGCAAAGAGTACTGCTAAATTTGGTAAATCTGCACGCGAATATTTTGGTATAAATTAATTATTAAACTATTATAATTTATTTTAAAATAGGCGGTGAAAAAATGAAGTTTGAAAGAGCAAGTGTAGAAATTGTTTCATTAAATGTGAACGATGTTGTTACTACAAGTGGTGGTACGACTATACCATGTTCTTGTGATTTTGGTATGCCAGGCTTGGTTCTCTAATTCTACACAGAATTATTAAAAAGGAATGACCTCATTCTTTGGAGTGAGGTCATTCCTTTTAAGAAAATATTTTAAGAAAAAAGGTAAAATTAATGTTTAAGGCTGAATTGGCTGAAATCAAAATTCAATTTGAAAACACATATTATCATGTAAATAAAATTATGCTTCCGTGGGTAAATGATTTTTCAAAGCCTGATGTAATATTAAGCGCAACAGACCGTGAAATTCAATATGAAGCTGATCTTGATGAAAATAAAGGTATTCACACGAACTCTTACTACGAGGGTATCTGTTTTTTTCGTAAAATCTCTGAAATATTACCTAATTACTATTCTTGCGTTTTTCACGCAGCTGTATTTGAAGTTAATAATGTGGGTATTGCTTTGATGGCTGAAAGCGGTGTTGGTAAAACAACGCATATGTTGTTGTGGCAAGAGTTATTCGGAAGTAATTTAAAAATAATTAACGGTGATAAGCCTATTTTAAAATTAAAAAATGGAGTTCCGTATGCCTATGGTACTCCTTGGTGCGGAAAAGAAAATTTTGGCTGTAATGATAATACCAGGTTAAGACATATTTGCCTAATAAACAGAAGTTCAAAAAATTATACCGAAATCCTTGGAAAAGACAAAGCATTTAATCTTTTGTTTAATCAGGTTTATATGCCTAAAGGAACTGAACAATTAGTTGAAACGATGAAAATTATAAATATTTTATTGAACGACTGCGAATTTTGGCAAATAAACTGCAACAAAGAAATCGAAGCCGCTGAAATTGCTTCAAATACAATATTATCTAATAAATTATTATGAGGAGTAGAGAATGACACAAATTATTGAGCCGGTCAAAATTACCCAATTGGCAATGGGCGATCAAAAGATTATAGAATCTACTTATCGTCTGTCTAAATATGTTTTATCTTATCAAATCGATAGAGGAATTTTATTGTTTAATGTTTTAACCGGCGAATTAATAGCATTAGAAGAAAAAGAAATTGATATTTCAAATATAAAAGAAAATAATAAAAGTCTTTACTTTTATTTAATTAACAGATGGTTTTTATTTCCCGATTGTTATAACGAAGTAATCCTTTCGGAACAGGTTAAAGAAACAATGCGACTTGTTATGAAATCTTTGCCGAAGAAAGCAATTACTGATTTTACCGTATTTCCTACTACTGATTGTAATGCTAGATGTTTTTACTGTTTTGAGAAAAACAGGCAGCCTATAACCATGAGCGAGAAAACTGCAAATGATGTTGCGGATTATATAATTAAAGTGTCAAAAAGTAATAAAATAAAAATAAATTGGTTTGGCGGCGAACCGGTTTATAATTATAAAGTTATCGATACAATATGCCATAAATTAAAAAATTACAATATTGATTATTCATCTATGATGGTAAGCAATGGATATTTATTTAATGAAGAATTAGTTTTAAAAGCAAAAGATTTATGGAATTTAAATTATATACAGATAACCATTGACGGTACAGAAAAAATATACAATAATATAAAAGCATATATTGACAAAACTTTTGAAAATCCATTTTCCCACGTGTTAGACAACATAGAACTCCTCTTAAAAAATCAAATATATGTCAGAATACGTATGAATATGGATAAATATAATAGAAATGATTTATATGATCTTGTTAATATTCTGATAACACGGTTTGGGTGTTATGATAATTTCGGTGTTTATTCTCATTTGCTATTTGAAGATACCACTAAAGAGATGAAACAACGTGACGATAAAACGCGGCATAAATTAATAGATGATTATTTAGCTCTTGAAGATTATATTATCAAAAAAAATATTTCATTACCCTATTCTATAGATGGACGATTAAGGTATAGGCAATGTATGGCAGATAATGATTCAGCTACAACTATTTTGCCAGATGGACATTTAGGTAAATGCGAGCATTATACCGATAAATGTTTTTGGGGTAGTATATATGAAGACCAAATCGATTATACAATGATCGAAAAATTTATAAAATTAAAAAATAAAGGTGAACAATGCAAAAATTGTTCATTGTACCCAGCTTGTATGGAATTAGAATCCTGTCCGTCAGCTCTTACAAGGTGTGATGAATTTGATAAAAAGCTCAGATTTTATAATGTAGAACGATGTGTAAGAGGCTCTTATGAAAACTTTGTAAAAAATAAGGAGAATTAACAATGAAACTAAAATACAACTTTGTAACAAATGAAGTAGCTGATAAAATTGTTGCGGTAGCAGTTGGCGACGATCTTGAAAAATTCGGCGGTTTTATCAAAATGAACGGAACAGGCGCCTACATTTTCAATATGCTTAAAAACGACGTTACGGAAGATGAAATAGTGACGGCGATGTTAAAGGATTATGAGGATGTAACCGAGCAGGAAGTGCGCGAGACTGTGAAAGAGTTTACCGACAAATTAAAAGCGGCGGACGTGCTTATCTGATGCAGCATCTTGACATTTATGAGATTGAGGAGAAGCTCAAAAACGATGAGGAAGTTTCTTCTTTAACAGTCGGCATAAGCATGGAACCTATGCTGAGACAGCATAGAGATATCGTAATAATCAAGAGGGTAAACGGCAGACTGAAGAGAAACGATGTCCCGCTTTACCGCCGCGCAGGGTGTGACAGATTTATTCTGCACAGAATACTGAAAGTCACAAATGACGGCTATGTAATACGCGGTGACAACCTTTACAGAAAGGAATACGATGTCAAAGACGGCGATATTATCGGCGTCCTTAAAGCGTTTTACCGTGACGGGAAGTATTACGACTGCGAAAAAAGCCGAAAATACAAAATATATGTCTTTTTGATGCGGACAAGTTATCCTTTCAGATATTTCTGGAAATTCAGACTTCGTCCGTTCCTCGGAAAAATCAAACGCTTTATCTTAGTGCAAAAAAACAGAAAAAAGTAATACATTTTTATTCTTATTTTTAAACTTATTTAGATGTAGAAAATATTAAGGTTTTTTCTACATTTTGAGCAGCTAAAACATATAAAAAAATATTGACAAACCGAATACTATAAAGTATAGTTGTTTTGTTAGATTATACAGTACGGGAAAGGATATGGGATTTATAATAACTTTTCCGTACTGTATTGTTTATATAGGAAATAAGGGGACCTGTTATGCGTATTTACGAAAATTTGCAGAAAACAAGCGAAAACAGATTAAGGGGAAGAAGCTGGTACATACCTGAAAACAGCGGCTTTTTCCCGTTGAACGGTGAATGGCGTTTTGTTTTCTTTGAAAACGGAGATAAAGCCGGCAATATTGAAGAATGGGGAAATATTGAGGTTCCGTCATGTTGGCAGACCAAGGGCTACGAAGCACCAAATTATACAAATATAAACTATCCGTTTCCCTGCGATCCGCCCTATGTGCCGGATATCAATCCTGTGGGAATATATGAGAGAAGCTTTACTCTCAATGACGGCAGCCTTGATACTTATCTTGTGTTTGAGGGCGTATCATCTCACGCTGAAGTGTATATAAACGGAAAATATGTAGGCTTTACGCAGGGCAGCCGTCTTATGGCAGAATTTAATATAACCGATTTTATCAGTTCCGGCACAAACAGCATACGCGTTTATGTTCGCAAATGGTGCTGCGGCAGCTATCTTGAGGATCAGGATGCGTTCAGATACAACGGAATTTTCAGAGATGTATATATACTCTCGCGCCCGCACGGTCATATTTTTGATTTAGATATCCGAACAGATAAAGACAAAGTAATTTGCACGGCAGACGCTGATTTTACCGCCGAACTGTATGACGGTGAAACACTTCTTGCGTCGTCTGCATCTGCGGATAAAAAAGTTGAATTTACTGTTGAGGCTCCTAGGCACTGGACAGCGGAAACTCCAGAATTGTATACCGTTAAATTCCATGCTGCCGGTGAAACAATAATACGCCGGTTTGGTTTCAGAACAATAGAAGTTTCAGAGGATTATGAGCTGCTTATAAACGGCACGCCTGTCAAGCTTAAAGGTGTAAATCACCACGATACCCACCCTGAAAAAGGTTGGACTATGTCTGAGGAGGATATTGTCCGTGACCTTAAACTTATGAAACAGCTCAATATAAATACTGTCAGAACTTCACATTATCCTCCTTCACCTAAGTTCCTTGATTACTGTGATGAACTTGGATTTTATGTAATACTTGAAACAGATATTGAGACACACGGATTCGTACGCCGTCACGCCAATGTCAGCTACGGTTACGATGTTGAATCTATGGACTGGCCCTGTGCAAATCCTGAATGGAACAAAGAATTTGTTGAGCGTATGGAGCGTGCTTATGAGCGCGATAAAATACATACCTCGGTAATAATGTGGTCTACCGGCAACGAAAGCGGTTACAGTGATAATCAGCATGGTATGATAGAGTGGCTGAAAAAGCGTGACAGTGTCCGTCTTGCTCATGCAGAAGACGCGTCAAGAAAAGGCACACCCGACAATACAGATGTTTTTTCAATGATGTATCCTCCGATAGAACGCATAGAGAACCTGGCGGTAAGCGATGATGTAAAGCAGCCTGTATTTATGTGTGAGTATGCCCACGCCATGGGCAACGGCCCCGGCGGAATATGGGATTATTGGGAAACTATCTACGCTAATAAAAAGCTGATAGGCGGATGCGTCTGGGAATGGGCGGACCATGTTTTTCTGGTGAACGGTGTACAAAAGTACGGCGGTGATTTCCCGGGCGAGCTTACGCATGACGGTAATTTCTGCTGTGACGGAATGGTTTTCTCTGACCGCAGTCTTAAACCTGGTTCACTGGAAATCAAAAATACATACGCGCCTTTCCGTATTAAATGGGAAGACGGGGCTTTGAAGCTTAAAAACTGTTTTGATTTTACTTCGTTCGACGGGTATAATTTTGAATATGACATAACGGTTGACGGCAACAGCATTGAAAAGAAAATAGTACGGCTCAATACAAAACCGGGTGATGAATTTACTTTAACGCCGTCGGTACAGCTTCCTAAGACTTGTCAGCTCGGCTGTTATATAACGGTAAGAATGACCGACCGTGACGGTTTTGAGATAGGCTGTCTTCAGGAAAATCTCGGCGTTGAAACAGCACCGGATAATTTATCCGCGCAGCCGCTGAGTATTGCAGAAAACGAGTTTGAAATTACTGCTGAGGGTCAGAATTTCAAATATATTCTTTCAAAGCAGACCGGAATGTTCAGCAGCATAATTTTAAACGGTGAAGAGCAGTTGGCGGGAATTTCAAAACTTTCATATTACCGCGCGCCAACAGACAATGACCGCAATGTCCGTGCGCTTTGGGACAGGACAAATATCTGGCAGGGCGAAAATTTTGACTGCGTCTTTACTAAAATATATTCCTGCCGTGTTGAGAATAACAGGGTGATATTTGACGCGTCCTCCGCCGGAGTATCAAGGAAACCGTTTTTCAGGTTTGAACTTGTTTATGAATTTTATGAAGATGGCAGCGTGACCGTAATGCTTGACGGAAAAATCCGTGAAAACGTTACGTGGCTGCCGCGTCTCGGATTTGAGTTTGAGCTTCCCTTTGCGAAAGACAGGTTTACGTATTTCGGAAACGGACCGGCTGAAAGCTACTGCGATATGACACATCACGGAACTGTCGGATGGCATGAAAGCGACGCTGACAGTGAGTATGTTAATTATGTCCGCCCGCAGGAGCACGGAAACCATACGGCGTGTAAGCGGCTTGATATAAAAGACTCTGTTAAATTCGCGGCTGACAATATGGAAATCGCGGTTCTTCACCACAGTATCGAAGCTACCGACAAAGCAGAGCATACAGATGAGCTTGTTAAATCCGATAAAACTCATGTCAGAATTGATTATAAGATGTCAGGTATAGGCTCAAATTCATGCGGACCGGCTCTCGATGAAAAATACAGGCTTGACGAAAAGGATATTTCTTTTAAATTCACTATTTGCGTTTGATAAAAATACTCCCGTACCTTTTAAAGGTACGGGAGTATTTTTGTAAGCGTTTTGCCGTGCGCGGTCAGATGGTTTTACCGCTATATTAAAATTTATCAGTAGAGTTTTACCTCGCTCCAGAGTGTCTCGTAATAGGTGCGGATTTCCTCATCTATGTCGTGATAATACTGCACTTTCGGAAGGTCTGCCTCGTCAGGATAAAGAATCTCATTTTGATAGTAGCAGTAGTCCTCGTTGTTTATGACCGCAGTATTGGGGGAAGCGTAGCCGATGTATTCGGCGTTCGCGGTAGCAATGTCAGGCTCAAGCAGGAAGTTGATATACATAAGCGCCGCTTCGTAGTTTTTGGCGTTTTTCGGTATGCAGATCGAGTCGACAAATATATTTGTTCCCTCTTCCGGATAGAAGAAACGCAGGTCCTCATTGGTGTCGTACATTGTAAGATAGTCGCCGGCGTAATAGGGGGCAACGGAAGCCTCTCCGGTCTCCATTTTACCGTAAATCTCATCCATTACATACGACTGAAGATTTGCCTTGCCCTCTTTAAGCAGGTCGGCAGCGGCGTCCCAGTCGGCTTTATTAAGCGTGTTTACGTCCTGTCCGAGAATCATCTGCGCGGTCATAAAGGCATCGCGCGGATTGTCGAAGTTAAGCGCCATATCCTTGTACTTCTCGTCCCACAGAACCTTCCATGAATGTTCTATATCGCCTCCGGTCAGCTTTTCGTTGTAAATAATTCCGACAAGGCCTACATTATAGGGTACGCTGTATTGATCCTCGGGATCGAAAAACAGCTTTTTGTATTCGTCTGCTATAAGGTCATAGTTGGATATTTTTGAGGTGTCGATAGTCTGGAGCATATCCTCCTTTATAAGACGCTCGATCATATAGTCGGAGGGTATTATGATATCGTAATTGATTCCGCCGCCGGCTAACTGTGAATACATGGTTTCGTTGCTTACAAAGGTGAGGTAATCCACTTTTATGCCGGTGTATTTTTCAAATTCCTTGTTTACGTCGACCGTGTCGTCCTTACCGTCGGAGATGTATTCGCCCCAGTTGTATACCGTAAGAGTGGTGCCTTCAAGGCTTTTGTCGTACTCGGCGCGCAGCTCGAGATCCTTGTATTCGTAGCCGCAGCCGGTAAGAAGTACAGAGAGCGCCGACACGAGGGCGCAGACAAGTGCAATGTATTTTTTCATTTATCATTTTCCTTTCTTAAAGCACGGACAGCAGGCTCAAACCCCGATTTATTGCGGAAAACTGTCAATGTGCATTATTAAAATATTGTTTGATACTTATACGCGCCGTATTTCGGTGCGCTTTTTTTCGCTTTTGGTCTGAAGTATATTATATAGTATAAGAAGTACAAACACCGTTATGAAAATAAGGGTTGACAAAGCGTAGGTATCCGGTGTGACCGATTTCTTTGTCATATTGTAAATCACTATCGGCAGGGTCTGATAATGACCGCAGGTAAAATAGCTGATTACAAAATCGTCAAGTGATAAGGTAAACGCCATTATAAAGCCTGTGACTATTCCGGTCGAGATAGAGGGAAGTATCACCTTAAAGAATGCCTTTACCGGCGTGCAGCCGAGATCCATCGCGGCTTCGGACAAATGAGCGTCGGTCTGCCGCAGTCTCGGAATGACTGACAGTATAACATAGGGCAGGTTAAAGGTGATGTGTGCTATCAGCACTGTGGCAAAGCCCAGTGACTCATCAAGACCGATGAGCTTTCCGAAAAATATGAAAAGCAGCATAAGCGATATTCCTGTAACTATATCGGCGTTCATCATCGGTATCTGCGTTACCGACATTACCGCTTTTTTCGCAATGCGGTTCCGTATGGCGGTTATGCCTACCGCCGCCGCCGTGCCGAGCACGGTGGATATTATCGCTGAAAGCAGGGCAATTATCAGCGTGTGTTCAAGCGCTGAAAGCATTACCGTGTTTTTGACAAGCCCTTCATACCAGCGTGTTGAAAATCCGCCCATAACCCATACGCTGCTTGACGAGTTGAATGAAAATACTATCATTACCGCCACGGGAGCGTAAAGAAAAAGGATTATCAGAGCAATATAAAGACGGGAAAGCAGCTTCACATCAGCACACCTCCGTCCTCATCGTTACCGCCGCACCTGTTCATTATAAACAGGCAGACAAGTATCATAACCATAAGCACCAGCGATATTGCCGACGCGATATTGTAGTATGTGGGACCGAGATTGAAGAAATATTCAATCGTATCGCCTATAAGCATTGTTTTGTTGCCGCCGAGCTTCTGAGAGATGTAAAAGGTGCTGACCGACGGTACGAAAACCATTGTTATGCCCGATATCATTCCCGGCTTTGAGAGCGGGAAAAGAACTCTCCTGAATTTTGTGAATGCGTCCGATCCAAGATCCTCCGCCGCTTCAAGCAGGGATTTGTCCAGCTTTGACATAACCGAGTAAAGCGGAAGTATCATATACGGTATAAAATCGTACACCATACCCAGTATAACCGCGCCCGGCGTATTTATAAGCCGCAGAGGACCAAGCCCCAGCTTCGAGAGAAAGGTGTTTATAAGTCCGGTGTTGGCGAGTATCGTTATCCATGAGTAAGTTCGGATAAGAAAGTTCATCCACATAGGTATCATAACGATCATAAAAAGCATACGCTGAGAGGAAATATTCAGCTTTGTCATAAAATACGCCATCGGATAGGCTAAAACAAGGGTTATAAGCGTTGCCACCGCCGCGTAAAGGATAGATATGCCAAATGCCTTCTTGTATTTGCCTATATCGGATATATTTGCAAGGGTAAAGGCACCGTTCTGGTCTGTCAGAGAAAAGTAAACCATTATTATTAAAGGTACTACAATAAATATCGCCGACCATACTATATAAGGAGAGGCTACCAGCTTATTGCCGAAGGCTTTTTTGTTCACGGCTCCTCCTCCTCTGCGTCCGAAAGATGGTCAATCTCCTCGCTGTATGAGGAATAGTCGCCGTAAAGTCCCGAATATTCTGATTTTTTCATTATATGAATAGCGTCCGGCTCGATATAAAGACCTACGCTGTCTCCGGCAAAATGCTCGTCGGTGGTCTGTATCATCCATTTAAAGCCGCCTATGTCAACTATTATCTCGTAATGCACGCCGAGGAACGCGACCGATGTTACTACACCTTTAAGCATTCCCTTCTCCGGTTCTACTATGTCAACATCTTCGGGTCTTACCACAACATCGACCGATTCGCCTGCCGCAAATCCCTTGTCAAGACAGTCAAACTTCTGACCCGAAAACTCTACATAATAATCTTTCAACATTTTACCGTCAACAATATTGGATTCGCCTATGAAATCAGCCACAAATGCGTTTCGCGGCTCGTTGTAAATATCCTGCGGGGTGCCTACCTGCTGGATACGTCCCGAATCCATAACCACGACCCTGTCAGACATTGTAAGCGCTTCCTCCTGGTCGTGGGTGACAAATATGAAGGTTATACCGAGCTGCTGCTGTATCTTTTTAAGCTCCTTCTGCATATCCTTCCGCAGTTTCAGGTCAAGTGCCGCAAGCGGTTCGTCAAGCAGAAGCACCTTCGGGTGATTGGCAATGGCGCGGGCAATCGCCACACGCTGCTGCTGGCCGCCTGAAAGCGTGTCCGTATGCCGCTTTTCAAGGCCGGTAAGGTTTACGAGCTTTAACATTTCCGCTACCTTTTCTTTTATTTCGCTTTCCGGACGCTTTTTTACCCGCAGTCCGAAAGCAATGTTTTCATAAACATTAAGGTGCGGAAAAAGGGCATAACGCTGAAAAATGGTGTTGACCTGACGTTTGTACGCAGGAACACCATTGATTTTTTTGCCCTCAAACAAAACATCTCCGGTATCCGGCTCCAAAAAGCCTGCTATAAGCCGCAGGGTTGTGGTTTTTCCGCAGCCTGACGGTCCTAACAGGGTTATAAATTCGCCGTCGACAATGTCGAGGTTAAGCCCGTCAAGCACCTGCTCGCCGTCAAAAGCGACCGAAATGTTCTTGAGTTCCACTATATTTTCTTTTTCCATAAAAGCATCCCCCTTTGTTCAACACTAAAGTGCCGACACAAGAATAATTATCCGCCCTCCCCGGTTGTTGCCATGTCCGGATTTTTGAGCCCGGGGAAGAAATACCCTGTGCGATACCCGCAGCTTCTTCGTAATATGCCCTGAACAAAGGGTTTTTCATAGTTTTCTGAAGCTCTGACGCCTCGAAACTACGGCATAAAATCTGAAACCGCTCTCTACACAGATGCCTTTTATCAAACATATTTAATTGTAATGTCCGACTAAATATTGAATATACAATGAAACTCTTAAAATGTCAAGTAAAATTTTCGGTTTTTCAACAATTTTCTGAAATAAATCAGACTCATTTTTAAAAAACTCCTTTATGCTCGCTTTTTCTCTGTTTTTCTCCCAAATGCTACGATTTTATAAAAACAGATTTTTTGGGCGCAGCGGTAATAAAATGTTGATGATTTTTATAAGATGTGCTATAATAATAAATTATAATGCGGTAGTATGCCATGGAGGCGATAAGGTGAGGATTTTAGGAATAGACCCGGGTTATGCGACGGTAGGCTACGGACTGGTGGATTACTGCCGCTGTAAGTTCAATCCCGTCGCTTTCGGCGCGATAACAACGCCTGCCGGAATACCTTTCCCGAGGAGACTCGGGGACATATACCGCGATATGATAAGCATAATAGAAAAATATAAGCCTGACGAAATGGCTGTGGAGCGGCTTTATTTCAATACCAACACCACAACCGCTATTGATGTGGCGCAGGCGCGCGGGGTAATAGTGCTTGCGGCTCAGAACTGTTCGCTTCCGGTTTTCGAGTATACGCCGCTTCAGATCAAGCAGGCGATAACCGGATACGGCAGGGCGGAAAAGCGGCAGGTAATGGAAATGGTTAAAAATATTCTGGCACTCGATAGGGTGCCTAAGCCTGACGACACGGCTGACGCGCTTGCGCTTGCCGTATGCCACGCGCACTGCTCGGGCACAACTTATTCAAGACTTTACAGGGGGGCTGTAAGATGATAGCGTCCTTAAGGGGTACTCTTATTCATACAGATAATGTTTCAGCTGTGGTGGAGTGTTCGGGCGTCGGTTTCAGGCTGGCGGTAACAAAGAACACGCTTTACAGACTGCCGCAAAAGGGGCAGGAGGTATTTCTTTATACCTTTTTAGCGGTCAGGGAGGACGCGCTCGACCTTTATGGGTTTATAGACGCTGACGAGCTTGAGGCGTTCAAGCTGATAACCGCGGTAAACGGCGTTGGGGCAAAAATAGGAATCGCGATTCTTTCGGAGTTCAGCCCTTCTCAGCTGAGAATTTATATCGCGAGCGGTGACGCGAAAGCGCTTACCGCGGCGTCGGGCGTGGGAATAAAGCTGGCGCAGAGGATAGTGCTGGAGCTTAAGGACAAGGTCGGAAGCATAGAGACCGACGACGGAATTGATATAAAGGCGGTGGGCAATGCGACGCTTAACAGCAACACAAAGGAGGCTGTGGCGGCGCTGGTTTCTCTCGGCTATTCGCAGAGCGAGGCGTCGCTCGCGGTCGGCAGGCTTGACACCGCTCTTTCCACCGAAGAGCTTATAAAGCAGGCGCTTAAACAGCTTGCGAGGGGGTTATAACCGTTGATTGAACAGGAAATGGATTTTGAAAACCGGATAGTCTCTCCCGAATACAGCTATACCGAGGACGAGGCGGAGCTTTCGCTGCGCCCGAAAACCTTGAGCGAGTATATCGGGCAGGACAAGGCAAAGGAAAATTTAAGTATATATATAAAGGCGGCGCTCGGCAGACACGAAACACTTGACCACGTTTTGCTGTACGGCCCTCCGGGACTCGGAAAAACCACCCTTTCGGGCATAATTGCGAGGGAAATGGGAGTTAATATGAGAGTCACTTCCGGTCCGGCTATTGAAAAGCAGGGCGACCTTGTGGCGATTCTTACCTCTCTTAATGAGGGCGATGTGCTTTTTATAGATGAGATACACCGTCTTCCGAGAAATGTCGAGGAGATACTTTATCCGGCAATGGAGGATTTCTCACTTGATATAATTTTAGGAAAAGGTCCTTCAGCGAGGTCGATAAGGCTTGATGTGCCGCATTTTACGCTGGTCGGCGCTACCACCCGTTCAGGACAGCTTACGGCGCCTTTGCGTGACCGTTTCGGAGTGCTTTTACGGCTTGAGCTTTACACGCCTGAGGATTTGGCAAAGATAATCACCCGTTCGGCGGGAATACTCGGCATAAAGATAGAAAACGACGGAGCGCTTGAAATAGCCTCACGTTCAAGAGGTACGCCGAGAATAGCTAACCGACTGCTTAAAAGGGTAAGGGACATAGCTCAGGTTGAGTATGACGGAGATATAACAGAAGAAGTGGCCAGAGCGGCTTTGTCAAGGTTTGAAATAGACGAGCTGGGGCTCGATGATTTCGACCGGAAGATGCTATCAACCATAATAACCAACTATTCGGGCGGACCTGTCGGGCTTGACACACTGGCGGCGGCGGTAGGTGAAGAAGCGGTTACGATCGAAGATGTTTACGAGCCGTATCTCATGCAGATAGGCTTTCTTACAAGAACCGCACGGGGCAGATGCGTCACTGCGCTTGCCTACGATCATTTGGGTATTGAGAGAAAAGGGGCGGACGGCGCTCAGCAATCTATGTTTTAAGGAGAAGCATAATGGGAAGATTATTCGGAACAGACGGAGCGAGAGGAATAGCCAACAGCGAGCTTACCTGCGAGCTTGCAACAAATATAGGAAGAGCGGCGGCGTATGTGCTGACCGAGAAGACCACAGAAAAGCCGAAGGTGCTTATCGGAAAGGATACCCGTGTGTCCTCCAATATGCTTGAAATGGCGCTTGCGGCAGGACTCTGCAGCGTTGGCGCAGATGTGGTGCTGGTAGGCTTTGTGCCGACGCCGGCTATAGCTTTTCTTGTGAAGGACAGAGAGGCGGACGCCGGAATTATGATTTCCGCCTCGCACAACCCCTGCGAATACAACGGCATAAAAATTTTTGACGGCAACGGCTACAAGCTGCCCGACGCCCTTGAGGAAGAGATAGAGGCGCTGGTGCTTGACGATATGAGCCCGATTAAATTTCCGGTTGGCGGCGAGGTAGGCAGCGTGTTTTTAAGACACGACTATGTGGATTTGTATATAGATCACCTCGTAAAATCGGTTGATACTGATTTGTCAGGCCTTAAAATAGCGATAGACTGCGCCAACGGCTGTGCCTCTTATACGGCTGAAAAACTCTTTACAAGGCTCGGCGCCACGGTTCATATGATGCACTGCAATCCTAACGGCGTCAATATAAACGCGCGCTGCGGCTCGACTCATATGGAGGATCTTACCGATTATATAAACGGTCATGATATGGATTTGGGACTCGCGTTTGACGGGGACTCCGACCGCTGCCTCGCGGTAGACGAAAACGGGAAACTGATAGACGGCGACAGAATGATAGCCGTTTTTGCCCTTGATATGAAAAATAAAGGAATATTGAACGACGATACCGCAGTGGTCACGGTTATGACCAATCTCGGTTTTAAGCAGTTCGCGGAACGCAACGGAATAAACGTGCTTGAGACTAAAGTGGGCGACCGATATGTGCTTGAGGAGATGATTAAGCACAATTATCAGATTGGCGGTGAGCAGTCGGGACATATAATATTCAAGAACTTCGCCACAACGGGCGACGGTCAGCTTTCGGGCGCTATGCTGGCGGCGATATTGGCAAAGACTGGTAAGCCGGCATCCGAGGTAGCGTCGGTTATGACGGTGCTGCCTCAGACACTTGTTAATATAAAAGCCTCCCCGGAGCTTAAGGAAAAGCTTAATACCGACAGTGATATTAAAGCAGCGATAGAAAATGTTAAAAAAGAGCTCGGAAAGAGCGGCAGAATACTTGTGCGCGCGTCGGGTACAGAACCGCTTATCCGTGTAATGCTTGAGGGCGAGAATATCGCCGAGATAAAGCGTCTCGCAAGGGACGTTGCGGCGGTTATAGAGGGCAAGGCATAATGAGAACCGTTACAGGCTTTGACGATTATGAGCTTATCGACGCGGACAGCGGAGAGCGGCTTGAACGCTGGAAGGATATAATCCTTATCCGTCCTGATCCTCAGATAATCTGGTCGGGAGAGCGGAAGGACAGGCGCTGGAAAAACGCCCACGCGGTGTATCACCGTTCTGCGAGCGGCGGAGGGCACTGGGAAAAGCTGAATCCTGTGCCTGATGTCTGGAGCGTTAATTATGAGGGACTTACCTTCAGGCTGAAGCCGATGGGCTTCAAGCACACCGGACTTTTTCCCGAGCAGGCGGTCAACTGGTCGCTTGCGGGGGAGCTTATTAAGAAGGAAAAACGTCAGCTTTCGGTGCTTAACCTTTTCGCCTATACCGGCGCCGCAACACTCGCCTGTCTTAAAGCGGGAGCCAAAGTGACCCATGTTGACGCCTCAAAGGGAATGGTGCAGTGGGCAAAGGAAAACGCCGCCGCTTCAGGACTTTCGGAAGCTCCGGTAAGGTGGCTTGTTGACGACTGTATGAAATTCGTAAAGCGTGAGCTGCGCCGCGGAAACCGGTACGACGCCGTGATAATGGACCCGCCGTCATACGGAAGGGGACCGGCGGGAGAGGTCTGGAAGCTCGAGCAGCAGCTTGAGGAGCTTTTAAGCGAAACCGGAAAGCTGCTATCTGATAACGCCGCTTTCTTTATTCTAAACTCATATACCGGCGGCCTTTCGCCGACGATTCTTAATTTTATGGTAAGGCGCTGTGCCGTGCCGGACAGGGGCGGAGAGGTGTCGACCGACGAGATAGGTCTTTTTGTCACCGAAAAGGGGATAAGCCTTCCCGCAGGAAATACAACGATTTGGACAAGATAGTATGGACAGTATAATAAGCGTCAGAAATGTGACATATGAATACAAGGAGGAAGAAACCGTTTACGCCGCGGTAAAGGATTTAAGCCTTGAGATAGAGCGCGGCAGCTTTACGGTAATTCTCGGACATAACGGTTCGGGAAAATCTACACTCGCCAAAATGCTCAACGGTCTTAACAAGCCTACGTCGGGCGATGTGCTTGTGGACGGCATAAACACAAAAGAAGAGTCGACCGAGGTTGAGGTAAAGCGCAAGGTGGGAATGGTTTTCCAGAATCCCGACAATCAGATAATAGCCTCGATAGTGGAGGAGGACGTGGCGTTCGGTCCTGAAAATTTGGGACTTGATCCGGCGGAGATACGCCGCAGAGTGGACGACGCGCTTAAGGCAGTAGATATGTACGACTTCCGTGAATCCACACCTCACCGTCTTTCGGGAGGACAGAAGCAGCGCATAGCGATAGCCGGAATTATGGCTATGGAGCCGGAATGTCTCGTGTTGGACGAGCCTACCGCGATGCTTGACCCGAAGGGCAGGGCGGAGATAATCTCAACGCTGCACAGGCTCAACAGCGAAAAGGGCATTACTGTGGTGCTTATTACCCACTATATGGAGGAGGCGGAGAACGCCGACAGGGTGATTGTTATGAATGACGGTAAGATAATTGCCGACGATGTCCCGAAGGTTATTTTTTCAGATGTGAAGACCCTTAAATCTGTGGGACTTGACGTGCCGCAGACGGCGGAGCTGCTTTACAGACTTAAGGAAAACGGATTTTCGGTTGACACCCACGCCCTTTCGGTAAAGGAAGCCGCCGCCGAGATAATAAAGGCATTGCGTTCGGAGGAATAACGAATTGACAGTTTTAGAGGTAAAGAACCTTACACATACTTACAGCGGAAACACTCCGTTTATAAACGACGCGGTAAGCCGCGTCAGCTTTTCTGCCGAGAAGGGTGAGATTATAGGCATTATCGGGCATACCGGCTCGGGTAAATCCACCCTTGTGCAGCACCTTAACGGGCTTTTGAAGCCTACCGAGGGTGAAGTGTTTGTAGACGGCGAAAATATATGGGACAATCCCAAGGAAATAAGAAAAATACGCTCGAAGGTCGGTCTTGTCTTTCAGTACCCCGAATACCAGCTTTTTGAGGAGACGGTTTACGCCGATATTGCTTTCGGACCTAAAAATATGGGTCTTGCCGGCGACGAGCTTAAAAAAAGAGTGCTTGATACCTGCCGCCTTATAGGCGTTAAGGACGAATACCTTGAAAAATCCCCCTTTGACCTTTCGGGAGGAGAAAAGCGGCGCGTCGCGATAGCCGGAGTTATGGCGATGAAGCCGGAGGTAATAGTCTTTGACGAGCCTACCGCTGGACTTGACCCGGCAGGCAGGGAAAGCGTTATGAAGATAATACACGATTACAGGCAGGCTGTCGGAGCTACCGTGATAATAATATCCCACAGTATGGAGGATATGGCGCTGCTTGCGGATAAGCTGCTTGTTATGAATAAAGGCAGTCTTGAAATGTTTGATACGGTGGAAAACGTATTTTTGAACGGCGACAGGCTGCGTGAGATAGGGCTTAACGTACCTATCGTGACAAGGGTGTTTTATGAGCTTAAGGCGGCGGGTATTCCGGTGCCGGACAACGTGTTTACGGTAAGCCGTGCCGTTGAGGTATTAAAAGGCATAAAGGCAGGTGAGCGCGGTGCTTAAGGATATAACCTTCGGTCAGTACTATGAAAGCCGTTCGCTGATTCACAGAACCGACCCGCGCCTTAAAATGGTGCTTTTAATAGCGCTTATAGTATTTATTTTCCTCGCGAAAAATACCTTTTCGATGGCACTTGCCGTGCTTTTTGTGCTGTCGGTCATGGCGGTATCTAAGGTGCCGGTAAAGCTGTATCTTAAAAATATGAAGGCGATACTTCCGGTGCTGATATTCACCGGTATAATAAATCTGTTTTACGGCGAGGGCGAGACGCTTATCTCTTTCTGGAAGCTTGAAATCACCACGGGCGGAATATACCGTGCCGTCTTTATGATGGTAAGAATAACGCTGCTTATATTTTTAAGCTCGGCGCTTACCTACACCACAACGCCCAACGACCTTACCGACGCGATAGAAAGTTTGCTTTCCCCGCTTCGCTTTGTAGGCCTTAAAAGCGCGGTGCATACGCTTGCTATGATGATGACAATAGCGCTGCGGTTTATACCTACGCTTATAGAGGAAGCCGAAAAGATAATGAACGCCCAGAAGGCGAGGGGCGCCGACCTTGAAAACGGCAGTCTCAGGGAGCGGGTAAAGGCGCTCATACCGATACTTATACCGCTGCTTATTTCTTCGGTGAGGAGAGCTTATGAGTTAGCTGAAGCTATGGAGTGCCGCTGCTACAACGGCGGAGAGGGCAGAACCCGTATGAAGCAGATGCATATAAGGCCGCGCGATTTCGCGGTGCTTGCGGTCTGCGCGGCGGTCTGCGGAGGAATAATAACGCTCAATATACTGTTTTAAAGGAAGTGTGCCGCGTTGAAAAGAATGCTGCTTACAATTTCATACGACGGCACCGCGTACCACGGCTGGCAGGTTCAGCCAAACGGCATAACCGTGCAGGAAACGGTGCAGAACGCGCTTTTTGAGCTTATGGGCGTAAGGCCGGCGCTTACCGGCTGCAGCCGTACAGACGCAGGCGTTCACGCGAGAAAATTCTGCTGCCATTTCGACTGCGATGAAAAATTCCCCGAAAAGGCTTTTTTAAGGGGGCTTGACTCGCTTCTGCCGTCCGATATAGCCGTCAGGGACTGCGTAGAGGTGCAGTCCGATTTTCACGCGCGTTACAACGCTAAGGGAAAAACTTATTGTTACTATATACTTAACAGCCGCCGTCGTGACCCGTTTGCGGCAAGATACAGCTGGAAGATAGAGCAGGAGCTTGACGCTGATAAAATGAATACCTTTTGCGGCGGGCTTGTCGGAACCCACGATTTTACTGCATTTTCATCAGCGGGAAGATCGGCAGAGGACACAGTGCGCACCGTAAAGGAATGTACAGTGTCCCGCAGCGGCGAGAATATTATTCTCAGGATAACCGCGGACGGTTTTCTTTACAATATGGTGCGGATTATAACCGGCACCGCAGCAGCCGTATCATTCGGGAAAATACTTCCTGACGCGGCACATGATATAATAGACTCTAAAAACCGTGCGCTGGCGGGCGACACCGCTCCGCCGCAGGGACTTTTTCTTGAAGAAATATATTATTAGGGTGATATGAATGCCTGATTACAAAAAGAAAAGGGTGAACAGATTAAGGGGAGCGCCCAAGCCACGGCGGGACAAGCCGGAGCAGAATACTGCGCCGGACGAAATTGTGATGACTCCGGAGAATCGGCGCGCAAGACCTGAAGCGAAAAGCTCTGACAGCTCCGCAAAAGGTGCGGCGCAGAATCTTAAGGTGGTAAAGGGCAGAAAGCTTGAAAGGCGCAGAAAAGCACGTATTCTTTTAACTGCCGCCGCAATAGCCGTAATAATATGCACGGTACTGCATTTTATACTTCCTGTTGGAATAATCGAAAACGTCGAAAATCTCGTCGCTGTTATGGGTTCGGGCAGCTACCCTGTCGAGCTTGAGAGCAGCGAAGTGGTATCGGCGGTTTCGCGGGGCAATTATTATTACGTTCTTACCGACACCAGAATAAACGCGTACTCAGGCAGCGGAAAGGAAATATATTCCTACGCTCACGGATTTGAAAATCCGGTGCTTAAAACCTCAAAAACAAGGGCGCTGGTATTTTCGCAGGGCGGCAGCGACGTGCTGATATACAATCTTCAGTCATCTAAAGGCACCCTTCAAACCGAAAAGCCGATTATAACGGCGTGCATTTCCGATTCGGGCGCCTACGCGGTGGTTACGCAGTCGGATTCCTATGCCGCGGCAGTAAGTGTTTACAGCAAAAACGGAAAGCTGATGTATGAATGGTATTCCGCTGCTGATATGGTAAACAATATAGCGATTTCGCCGGACGGAAAAAAAATAGCGGTTTCACTTTTCAACGCGACATCAGGCGCTTATTCATCAAAGATAAGCGTTTACGGGTTTGAGTCGGCGGATCCGCTTTTTACGAAAAATATTGACGGTTCGCCGGTATACGGGCTTGACAGTACGCATAATTCGGGATTTTACGCCGTTTCGCAGAATAAGGTAATTTTTGTGAAATGGTCAGATTATACCGTCAAAGAGTACGACAGCGATTATAACGCGGCGATGTTCAGAGCGGGTTCGGGCGGCGCCGTGGCGGTATTCAACCGTGAGAGCGACAAGACGGACAACCGTATTGTGCTGTTTGACGCAAAGGGCGAAAGGATAAGCGAATTTGAATTTAAACAGACGATAAGTGATATTCAGGTTTCCGGCGGTCATATTTATTGTATGAGCGACACAGAGGTTTTCCTGATTTCGGACAACGGGGAAAAATTAAGGAGCGCGGACTGCGGGTTCGGCGCTGTGTGGCTTGCCGTGACCGGTTCAAACGAAGCGGCGGTAATTACGGATAACCGTATAGATAAAGTAAAGCTTGTTCAGTAAAACAAAAAGGAGAAGAGTTTATGAGTGTGGTTCTTGATATTATAGTTCTGGCGATAATTCTTGTTACGGTATTTTTGTCGGCAAAGCGGGGATTTGTAAGGGTTCTTATTGAACTGGTGGGTTTTGTCGCGGCTGTTTTCATTTCGTTTACAATAAGTACACCACTTGCTAATATTACTTATGATAAAATAATTGAGCCGCCGATAGTGGCGTCGGTAGGCGACGTTACCGGAGATTCGGTCGAGGAAACGGTAAACAGCGTATGGAACGCTCTTCCGGGCTTTGTGCAGAACAGCGCCGAAAGAATCGGCATTACCACCGATAGCCTTAATGAGAGCATAAGCTCAAATATCGGGGACGGCGCCGAAAGCGCGGTCAAAAACGCCTCGCAGGAGCTTATAAAGCCTCTTGTGACAAAGCCGATTGCGCTTATTTATATAGTCATATCGGTCATAATACTGCTCTTTGTCGTCAAAATTCTCGCGAAGGTTGTCAACAAAATGTTTTCGTTCAGCCTCGTGGGGACGGCAAACCGGGTTCTCGGAGGAATTGTCGGTATACCGAAGGGCATAATAATGGCTACGGTCTTCTGTCTTGTTATCTCACTTATAGTTTCCTTTACAACAAACGGATTTCTTATTTTCACTGACGAAGCAATGGAAAAATCGTGGTTTTTCTCGCATCTTTCCGTTAATTTGCTTTAAATATACGCTTCGCGCCGCTGGAAGCGTAAGCGCAGCCAATCTTCACGCGGCGGAATGGAGAACTGTATGAAACTTTGTTCAAAATGCAAAAAGCGTCCGGCGGTGGTATTCCTGTCAGACGTATCAAACCCGAATGCCGAGCCTAACGGGCTTTGCCTTGTGTGTGCAAAAGAGCTCGGAATAAAGCCGATAGACGATATGCTGAAAAAAATGAATATCTCAGATGAGGATATTGAGCAGATGAGTGAGCAGTTCATGGATATTATGTCGCTTGACGGTGATTCGCCCGACGATGCCGAACTTAACGATGATACCTTTGATCTGGGCACCGCTCCCGCAATGCCGATGCTTAATAATATATTCGGAAATTTCGGCGGTAAAGCTGAAAAGGAGAAAAAGCAAGAAAGCGGCACTGCCGAAAAGGCGCCTAAAAAGAAGCGCCGCCGTTTTATGGAGCAGTACTGCATGAATCTCACCGAAAAGGCAAAGGCAGGTCAGATAGACATTATCGTAGGGCGGGAAAAGGAGCTTTACCGCACTATTCAGATACTATCGAGGAGAACCAAGAACAACCCATGCCTTATAGGTGAGCCGGGAGTTGGAAAGACCGCCATAGCGGAGGGTCTCGCGCTTAAAATTGCGAACGGCGACGCTCCGGCGAGACTGCTTGACAAGGAAATATACCTGCTTGACCTTACGGGACTTGTAGCCGGAACCCAGTTCAGGGGACAGTTTGAAAGCCGAGTCAAGGGTCTTGTGGACGAGGTAAAGAACGCCGGTAATATAATACTGTTCATAGACGAGATTCACAATCTTGTCGGTGCTGGAGATTCTGCCGAGGGTTCAATGAATGCCGCCAATATCTTGAAGCCTGCTCTTTCAAGAGGGGAGATACAGGTTATAGGAGCGACCACATTTAAGGAATACCGCAAGTATATAGAGAAGGACGCCGCGCTTGAGCGCCGCTTCCAGCCGGTTACGGTGGAGGAACCGTCCATAGCCGACGCCGAAAAGGTGCTTATGGGCGTAAAGGGCTATTACGAGGGCTTTCACGGTGTAAAAATACCTGATGATATAGTAAAAAAGGCGGTTCTGCTGTCTGAAAGATATGTTACCGACCGTTACCTGCCCGATAAGGCGATAGACCTGCTCGATGAAGCGTGCGCCTGCGCAAGCCTTGCAAACAAGGCTATTGACGAGCTTTATGTCGCAAATAAAAAAATAGCGGAATATTCCGTTGAGCTTGAAGAGCTTGAAAGCGACATCGAGAACCGTGATTATGAAAAGCAGGCTATGGTAAAGGCGGAGCTTGAAAAATACAAGAATATCGCCGCCGGACTTTATGAGCCGGCGTCCGACAATACCGTAACCGACGCCGATATAGCAAAGGTCATAGAGCTCTGGACCGGAATACCGGCGTCAAAGGTGCAGGAAAGCGACCTTAAAAAGCTGGCAGGGCTTGAAGACGCGCTTAATAAGCGCATAATCGGTCAGGAAGAGGCAACAAGGCTCGTCGCGTCAGCCGTAAAGCGTTCAAGAGTGCATACAAGCAACCTGCACCGTCCGGCTTCTTTTATATTCGTTGGACCTACGGGAGTAGGAAAAACGGCGCTTGTAAAGGTTCTGTCAGAGCAGCTTTTTGATACGCCCGAAACGCTTATAAGGCTTGATATGTCTGAATTTATGGAAAAACACTCGGTGTCGCGCATTATAGGAGCGCCTCCCGGATACGTCGGTTATGACGAAGCGGGTCAGCTTACCGAAAAGGTACGCCGCAAGCCGTACTCTGTGGTGCTGTTCGACGAGATAGAAAAGGCTCACCCCGATGTACTCAATGTGCTTTTGCAGATTCTTGACGACGGAAGAATAACCGACGCGCAGGGCAGAACGGTAAACTTTGAAAATACGATAATTGTTATGACCTCCAATGCCGGAAGTGACAGAAATGACAATCTTATGGGCTTCGGCAGGACGGTCGCCGACGCTTCACGGGAAAAGGCGATGAAGGCGCTTGAAAGCTTCCTGCGTCCGGAATTTATCGCGAGGGTTGACGAAATAGTAGTTTTCTCACCCCTTTCTCATGAATCGCTCTGCAAAATTGCGGCGCTTATGCTTGACGAGCTTAAAGATTCACTGTCTGAAAGACTTATTGAATTTTCTTATGACGACAGCGTTTGCAGATACCTTGCCGACAAATGCGGCGGAGGCAAGCGAGGTGCGAGAGAGCTTAGAAATATTATAAGACGTGATATAGAAAACAAGCTGGTTGATATTATAGTGGACAGCGGCGAGGGAAGCATTAAAAAGCTCTCGGTCACCGCCGATAAAGAAATAAAAATTGATACCTTATTTGCGTAAAAAATGCCCTGCCTTATGGCAGGGCAAAATTTTAACAGAGCTTTTCAGGTAAATGTAATAACGGTGTCAACAGCCATAGCGACCGCCAAAACTCCGCTTACAGTATAAAGCACCGGCCGCGGCATTTTTTCCGCGAGCTTATTGAAGAGCGGCTGGAGCAGATACAGGAATACCATACCGCCTATGCCGAAGCGTATGCTCGGATTAAGCGCGATTCTGCCCTCAAAATTAAAGGCGTAATCCCTGTAATCCCAAAGCCATTCGCCCTTTACAGCCTCCATAATGTAGCTGCCAATAAGCTCGACTGCCGTGGCGATAAGCACTATACCTATAAATACCAGCACCGGAGTGACGGATATTTTGCCTATCGCTATACGCCTGCGCTGAAGTCCGCCGAGCGAAAAAATAAGCAGCAGCGCGCCGAAACCGTATATTACACAGTAGGGTCCGAATAAAACGCCCCTGTTTGAAAAGCCCCAGCGGTATACCACTACTTCAAGGAAGACCTCGTACAGCCAGCCTATTACCGAATAGAAAACAAAAAACAGAAAATATTTTGCCGCATTTTTTAACATTTTTCTCTCCTCCCATTCGATATATTAGCATATAAACCGGCGTTTGTCACTAACTTTATTATGATAACGTTAAAACGGGACAGAATATCATATATCAATTCATTTAAGGAAAGGAAGAAGCGTATAATGTGTACCGTAATAAGCCGTGAGGGCAGTCCTATGTATTTCGGGCGGAATATGGATATTGAGTGTTCTTTCGGAGAATCCGTGGTGATAACTCCGAGAGGATATAAACCGGCGTCAGGGCGGAAGATGCCTTTTATGCGTTATTCCGTGATAGGAATGGCAACTGTGAGCGAAGACTTTCCGCTTTATGCTGACGCGGTAAACGAGAAAGGTCTTTGTATGGCAGGGCTGTATTTCCCGGGGAACGCTGTCTATGCCGACAAAGACGGAAAGTACGCGAAATCGGCGGCAACTTACGAGCTGATTCCGCTTATTCTCGGAAGCTGTGAAAATATTAGTCAGGCAAAAGGACTGCTTGAGGGTCTCGTCATAATCGACGAGCCTTTCAGCGATAAACTGCCGGCTGCAGAGCTTCATTGGATAATTTCTGATAAGACAGGCAGTATAACGGTCGAAAGCACAAAAACAGGACTCTTTATAGAGGAAAACCCTTATGGTGTGCTTACCAATAATCCGCCTTTCCGGTTTCACTGTGAAAATGTACGGCAGTATATTCATCTGTCACCGGAAAATCCTTCAAATAAGAACTGCGGGAATTTTGAATTGTCGGTATTCGGGCAGGGTATAGGCGCTTTTGGTCTGCCCGGAGATTTTTCGCCGGCCTCACGCTTTGTGAAAGCCTTTTTTTGCAAGGCAAACAGCATATGGAGCGACAACGAGGAAAATAATGTCACTCAAATGTTTCATATTCTTGATACCGTGGCGATGCCTAAAGGTGCGGTAATTACCGACAACGGAAGACCGGATATCACCACATATTCCTGCTGCATAAGCGCTGAAAAAAGAATTTATTATTTTAAAACCTACGAGAACAGCCGTATAAGTATGGCGCATCTTACTGATGAAAGTATAACGTCATCGTGCCTTACGATTCTTCCGATCGCGCATACCCAGAGTTTTTACGATACTCAGCGTGAAATACAATGTTGAAAATATTGCAATGTAAAAAAACGGTTGCTCCGCGTTAGCGGAACAACCGTTTTGTATTTTGTGAAGGAGGAATTATTCCTCTGAACCGTAGAGCTTAACCAGCTTTTCGAGGTGAGCACGGCGAGCCTTTGCAGTCTCGGCGGCCTTGTCGAAGAGCTTTTCTGCGCGCTCGGGGAAGGAACGTGTAAGTGATGAGTAACGAGCCTCTCCCATAATGAAGTCCTTGTAGTCCGCGGTAGCCGGCTTGCTGTCAAGCGCAAACGGGTTCTTGCCCTCTGCCTTGAGAGCCGGGTTGTAACGGAACATATCCCAGTATCCGCAGTCAACAGCCTTCTTCATTTCTTTCTGGCAGTTGACCATTCCGCCCTTTATCGAGTGCATCTCGCACGGAGCGTAGCCGATAATGAGTGACGGACCGTTGTAAGCCTCAGCCTCTTTTATAGCCTTGAGGGTCTGGTTCATGTCAGCACCCATAGCTATCTGGGCAACATAGATATATCCGTAAGACATAGCTATTTCAGCAAGGCTCTTCTTGGCGATCGCCTTACCGGCAGCCGCGAATTGAGCGACCTGACCGATGTTGGAAGCCTTTGAAGCCTGTCCGCCGGTGTTGGAGTAAACCTCGGTATCGAATACCATGATGTTTACATCGTTGCCCTGCGCGAGCACGTGGTCAACGCCGCCGAAGCCGATATCGTAAGCCCAGCCGTCGCCGCCGAAGATCCATATAGACTTCTTATTAAGGAACTCTTTGTTGTTGAGAACATCTTTGCAGAGGTCGCAGTCAGCGCCGGCCTTTTCAATAGCGGCAACAAGCGCGTCGGCAGCGGCGGAGTTCTTCGCACCGTCATTAACGGTAGCAAGATATTCCTCACCGGCAGCCTTTACTTCGGCGCTTGCCTTGTCGGAAGCTACGATAGCCTCAACATCGCTTATAAGACGGTCACGGACAGCTTTCTGACCGAGGTACATACCGTATCCGTTCTCAGCGTTATCCTCAAACAGGGAGTTTGCCCATGCAGGACCCTGACCCTTGGCGTTTGTGGTGTACGGAGATGTAGCGGCAGGACCGCCCCAGATGGACGAACAGCCGGTAGCATTTGAAATGTACATTCTGTCGCCGAAGAGCTGGGTGATAAGACGCGCGTAAGAGGTCTCCGCACAGCCGGCGCAGGAGCCTGAGAATTCAAGCAGCGGCTTTTTGAACTGTGAGGTGATGACATTGGCATCGGTCGCAACGTCTTTTTTCTCTGCAACCTTGGCAACACAGTAATCGAAAGAAGCCTGCTCTGCCAGCTGTGACTCCTGAGGTACCATCTTGAGTGAGTTTGTCGGACATATTCCTACGCAGACGCCGCAGCCCATACAGTCAAGCGGAGAAACGGTAAGAGCGTATGTGTAATCTGTCTTGAGGAAGGGCTTCGGAGCCTTCTTGAGGGTGGCGGGAGCGGCAGCAACTTCCTCTGCGGTAAGTACGAAAGGACGGATTGTCGCGTGCGGACATACAAAGGCGCACTTGTTGCACTTGGCGCAGGTGTCAGGATTCCACTCCGGAACCATAACCGCAACGCCGCGCTTTTCATAAGCCGAAGCGCCCTGCTCAAAGGTACCGTCGGCATGATCCATAAATACCGATACCGGCAGTGAATCACCGTCCATGAGACCTACCGGTTTCATGATCTCGTCAACCATCTTGACAAGCTTTTCGGGTCCGACTTCCTTAACGGTTTCATTGCTGTCGACAGCGTTTGCCCAATCAGCCGGAACATCAATCTTTACATAAGCGGTAGCGCCGGCGTCAATGGCCTTTTCATTCATTTCAACTATCTCTTTGCCCTTCTTCATGAACTTCTGGGCTTTCTCTTTCATATAACCGATAGCCTCAGCCTCGGGAAGAACCTTTGAAAGCGAGAAGAAAGCGGACTGGAGAACAGTATTTGTACGCTTGCCGAGTCCTATTTCAGCGGCAATGTCAATAGCGTTTACAGTGTAAAGCTGAATGTTGTTCTTGGCAATGTAGCGCTTGGCTTCAGCCGGCATATGACGGTTGAGCTCCTCAGCGTTCCACTGGCAGTTGATAAGGAATACACCGCCCGGCTTTACATCGTTTACCATCTTATAGCCCTTTATTACATAAGAGGGGTTATGGCAGGCGACAAAGTCGGCCTTGTTGATGTAGTAGGGGCTCTTAATCGGCTTGTCACCGAAACGCAGATGCGAAATGGTGATACCGCCGGTCTTCTTTGAGTCATACTGGAAGTAAGCCTGAACATACTTGTCGGTATGATCGCCGATTATCTTTATGGAGTCCTTGTTGGCGCCGACGGTTCCGTCACCGCCGAGACCCCAGAACTTGCACTCGATTGTACCCTCGGCAGCGGTGTTCGGAGCCGGCTCCTCGGGGAGTGAAAGCTCGGTTACATCATCGGTAATGCCGATGGTGAAGTTGTGCTTCGGAGCGTCCTTGTCAAGCTCCTTGTATACTGCGAAAACGCTTGAAGGCGGTGTGTCCTTCGAGCCTAAGCCGTAACGTCCGCCGATAACGGTGTCAATCTTTCTGCCCATTGAGGCGAGAGCGGCTACGACATCAAGATAAAGCGGCTCGCCTAAAGCGCCAGGCTCCTTTGTCCTGTCAAGAACGGCAATCTTCTTAACAGTCGCCGGAATGGCATCAACAAGCCTGTCCGCACAGAAAGGACGGTAGAGACGAACCTTAACAACGCCAACCTTTTCACCCTTGGCTGTAAGATAATCTATAACCTCTTCGATAACATCGCAGATAGAACCCATAGCGATGATTACCTTCTCAGCGTCGGGAGCGCCGTAGTAATTGAAGAGCTTGTAGTCAGTGCCTATTTTGCTGTTTATCATGTCCATATATTTCTCAACAATGGCAGGAACAGCGTCATAATATTTATTGCATGCCTCGCGGTGCTGGAAGAAAATATCTCCGTTTTCATGTGAACCGCGCATTACGGGGTGCTCAGGATTGAGAGCACGCTTTCTGAACGCGTCAACAGCGTCCATATTGCACATTTCCTTAAGATCGTCGTAATCCCATACCTGAATTTTCTGGATTTCGTGAGAGGTGCGGAAACCGTCAAAGAAATTGATGAACGGAACCCTGCCCTCTATCGCGGCGAGGTGAGCTACCGGACCCAAATCCATAACTTCCTGCGGATTGGTCTCGGCAAGCATTGCGAAACCGGTCTGACGGCAGGCATAAACGTCTGAATGGTCACCGAAAATGTTGAGCGCGTGTGAAGCTACACAGCGTGCCGAAACATGGAAAACGCAGGGGAGCAGCTCGCCCGCGATTTTGTACATATTCGGTATCATAAGTAAAAGTCCCTGAGAAGCGGTAAAGGTGGTGGTGAGCGCACCGGCGTTTAACGAACCGTGTACGGTACCCGCGGCACCCGCCTCAGACTGCATTTCGGCAACATTTACCGTTGTGCCGAAGATGTTTTTAAGTCCCTGTGCAGACCACTGATCAACATAGTCAGCCATAGGACTGGACGGTGTAATCGGATAAATTCCGGCTACTTCTGTAAACGCATAGGCTACATGAGCCGCGGCGTTGTTGCCGTCCATGGTCTTGAATTTTCTGGCCATTGAAAATTCCTCCTGTAATAAATTTAATGAGATACTCTCATACATCGTATATAATAACACTTTTTTCGCGCTGTGTAAAGGTTGAAACTGACAAAATCTCAATTTTAAAATTAAAAAATCTTACGCAACAAGTAATAAAAATTCTCAAAAATAAAAAAATTAAAAAAAACACTTGACAAATGTTTTCAAGGGTGCTATAATAACCAAGCTGTCAGAGAGACAGCCACACAGTTGGTGTTGATTGCGGCGAGGGTCCACCTGTTCCCATACCGAACACAGAAGTTAAGCTCGCACGGCGCTTACGATACTTGGCGGGAAGCTGCCCGGGAAAATAAGTAGATGCCAACACTAAGCCCCGTACACTGTACGGGGCTTTTTCTTTTTCTTTACCGATTTTTTTTAATATATCTGTGAATATTTTTCTCTACATAATTAAGCCTGCCGCATCAACGCGGCAGGCTCTTTATGTATTCCGCAAGTTCTTTGAAACCGCCTTTAGGATATTTTGAAATATCTTTGTTATTTTTATTTATAAGACAGTCTGTGAGAAGGAATACTTTCATTCCGAGAACCTCCGCAGGTGTGTCCTCGTCGGCGTCGTTACCGACCATAAGGCATTCCTCCGCTTTAAGACCTGTTCTGTCAAGTATTTCCTTAAAATAAGCGGGATTAGGCTTGCAGAAATGAGAGTTTTCATAGGTGGTGTAATATTCGAAATCATTTTTGTCAAGCCCTGCCCATCGTATGCGGCTTTCGGTTGCGACAGCCGGAAAAATCGGGTTTGTGGCAAGCAGAACGCGGTATCCCTGCCGCTTCAAATCCCTAACAGTTTTCGCGGCGTCCGGTGTAAAGCCGCAGTCTGAAGCAACCTGCTGAAATTCGTTTCTGTAATATTCGTCAAAAACCGGTTTATCCTTAAGGGCGTCCTCACCGAAAATACCCGCGAAGCATTTCCAAAACGCTTCCTCGTTTGTGCATGAGCCGTTATTTTTTACCATGGCGGCGGTACCCGCCCATACGCCGTCTATCACCTTTTCCGGAGCGTAGCCGAGCGGCGCCACTTTTTTTACAAGCCTGCCGAAATAACCTTTCACAAAGTTTTCCTGATTCATAGGCAGCAGCGTGCCGTCAAGGTCAAACAGTATATTTTTTATCACAAAGCATCACCTCATATCATTTTACCATTATTCAAAAGCTTGTCAAGAAAATATATTTTCAAGGTATAATTTTCCTTATGAACGGCAACAATACATTTGAGGTGATGAAAATGCAGCTTACACAAAAAGAAACTACGCTGTTAAAGGATTTGAAAGGTCAGGAAAAGCTCTGCGCTGAAAAATATGAGAAATACTCACAAGAGGCGCGTGATCCGCAGCTTAAAGACCTTTTCTCACGAATAGCCGCCATAGAGAGGGGACATCTTGAAACCTTGACCGCCATCGAAAACGGCACGGCTCCTCAGCCGGGAAGCGGATCTCAGCCGGCTCCGACTTTTACGGCGACCTATCAGTTAGCTGAAACAGAGGACAAAAAGAATGACTGTTATCTTTGCACTGACGCGCTCGCGACCGAAAAGCACGCTTCGGGTCTTTATGACACCTGCGTTTTTGAGTTCACGCAGAATGAACTGCGCACCGTGCTCAACCATATTCAGAGCGAGGAGCAGAACCACGGCAAAATGATATACGATTATATGTCAAAAAACGCCATGTACGGTTAAATCTGACCTTATCTCTTCCGATTTATCGGCACTTCCCCCGCAGAGCGGGGGATTTTTTGTTTTTTATGCTTGATACATATTGACATAATGGTTATAATGGAAATATTCACAGTTTGTTTAATAATTGAGTAAATTTGTCTGATATCATTAACATTACTTAATGGCGGGGTATCTGCCTTGACTCATGCAGACAGTGAAATTATTATCATGGAGGAATACAAATGATTGAAGTTACCGGACTCAGCAAGCGGTACGGTACTCACCTTGCGGTCAAAGATGTCAGCTTTAGCATTGAAAAGGGTGAGGTAATCGGCTTCTTAGGACCTAACGGCGCCGGAAAATCCACCATAATGAATATCCTTACCGGATATCTTTCCCTTACTCAGGGCAAGGTGGTTATTGACGGCTATGATATTTCCGAATATCCGGAGGACGCAAAGCGCCGCATCGGATACCTGCCCGAAATACCGCCGCTGTATATAGATATGAAGGTGAGGGAATACCTGAATTTCATATATGACCTCAAAAAGGTGAAATTTCCGAAAAAGCCGCATATTGACGAGATATTAAGGCTTGTCAAGATTGATAATGTGCAGAACAGGCTTATAAAGAATCTTTCAAAGGGCTACCGGCAGAGAGTCGGCTTCGCGCAGGCGCTTATCGGCAATCCGGATGTGCTTATACTCGATGAGCCTACGGTTGGTCTTGACCCGAAGCAGATAATCGAGATACGCAACCTTATCTCAAGGCTCGGAAGGAACCATACGATAATCCTTTCCTCACATATACTGTCCGAGATACAGGCGGTCTGTAAGCGTGTAATCATAATAAACAGAGGTCAGATAATAGCGGACGATACGCCCGACGCCCTTTCGGAGAAGCTGTCAAGCGACCATTCGCTTGTGGCTCGTATAGTATGCGCTGAGCAGGATATGCTTGACGCGCTGAAAACGATCAAAGGCGTAAAATCCGTCACCTCGCTCGGCTGCAAGGAGACAGGCTCTTACGATTTCCTTGTTGAGCCGCAGCCGGGAGTGGATATACGCGGTGAAGTATCAAAGCGCGTAGCGGCGAGAGGCAGAACGCTTCTGTCGCTTACAAGCAACAGGGTATCGCTTGAGCAGATATTCCTGCGCCTTACCGAAGTTTCAGATAATGATGAGGCAAAGCGTCTGCTCGGCATAGACGATAAGCCGGATGATGAGAAGGTAAGCCTTGAGATGACCGACGGGGAGACCGTCACCGTGAAAACCGGAAAAGACAAAGGGGAGGACGAAGAATAATGAGCGCGGTTTTTAAAAGGGAGTTCCGCTCCTATTTTTCAACACCGATAGGCTTTATAGTTTTAGCGGCGTTTTATTTCTTTTTAGGACTATATTTCTCACTTATATACAGCTATGGCAGTCCTGATATTGCAACGGTCATAGTTGCGATGTCTACCGTAATAGTATTCGCTATGCCGATACTCACAATGAGGCTTATGAGCGAGGATCGCCGTCAGAAGGTGGATCAGGCACTGCTTACCGCACCTGTCAGCCTTACATCGATCGTGCTCGGCAAGTTCTTTGCGGCGCTTGCAGTATTTGCCATAGGCTTCGCGCCCACTCTTATTTTTGAGATAATAGTAGCTTCGTATGTTACGGTTAATATAATGTCTTATATTTACGCGCTGTTCGGAATGCTGCTGCTCGGCAGCGCCCTTATCTCGATAGGAATGTTTATTTCTTCCCTTACCGAGAGCGCGGTTATTTCAGCTATACTTACATTGGTAATAAACATACTTGTGCTTTATATGTCCAGCTTTGCAAGTATGGTGTCGGTTTCATGGATAGCCACAATAATAGAAAAAGCGGCATTTATCACCGCGTTTGAGAATTTCGGTCAGAATATTTTTTCTGTTGCCGATGTCGTATATTTTGTAAGCATAAGCGCTGCCTTCCTTTTCCTGTGCGTGCGTTCGCTTGACAAGAGAAGATGGGCATAAGGAGGGGAAACAGAATGGACGAAAACAAGAATCTGAATGCCGGACAGCCTGAGGAGAATCAGGTGTCTTCAATGGAGGAAACCGCGGCAGAGGCGGCAGAGAACACCGAAGAAACTTCCGAAAGCGCGGAGACTTCCGATAATGCGGATAAAAATGCAAAAAAAGAGAAAAAAGAAAAGAAAGAGAAAAAGCAGAAGCCGAAAAAGCTCAGAAATCAGGCGCTTCTGCGCCGCGGAGGCTTTTCGATAGCTATTACCGCCGCCGTGCTTGCCGGAATTATTGTTATAAACATACTTGTTTCCGCGCTTTCGGACCGTTTTGTGCTGGAATTTGATATGTCCACCGAAAAGCAGAATTCGATGAGCGAGGAAAATATCGACTATCTGCGTGACCTTGAAACCGAGGTTGAGATAATAGTCTGCGCTACAAAGGAGGACTATGTGGGCGGTTATATGAGCTATCTTGCCCAGAATATGTACGGCGTATCTTCAGACGCGACGCAGTACTATGACCAGACCATAAGGCTGCTTGACAAATATCCTGCCTACAACAGTAAAATTTCGCTTCGGTATGTTGATACGCAGAGTTCTGAATTCAATGAGATAACCTCAACCTACTCAAACGAGCAGCTTAATTACGGCGATATAATAGTTTCCTGCGAAAAGAACGGAAGCCAGCGTTATAAAGTAGTCGGTTTCGATGATATTTACAATCTGTCGGAGGACAGCACTTATGCAGCGTACGGTTATACAATGAATACTGTCAGCGGCAACAATGTCGAGACGGCGGTTACCAGTGCGATAGCCTATGTTACAAGCGATAAGGAAAAGAAGGTGGCTATACTTACCGGTCACTCAAAGAACGATTATACCTCCGATTACCAGACATTGTTAAAAGCCAACAACTATGAGATAGATGTCATTTCGGACAGTATGGTAGGCGAAATATCAAGCGATTATGACGCGGTTATAATACCCGGACCCACCACCGACTTCATGGGAACCGAGCTTGACGCCATATCCGAATTCCTCGAAAATGACGGAAAGCTCGGAAAGGGACTGATATTCTTTGCGGATACCTCGGCTCCTTATCTTACAAACCTCTATGATTTCCTTGAGCAGTGGGGAATAGCCGTCGGTGAGGGAATACTCTTTGAAACCAATTCACAGAACTATATGCCTGACGATCCGACCACTCTCGGTTCTTACCCGGCCGCGTCTGACGACGATATAGTAAGCGGAATGAACCTGTTTATCACGGGCTACAATATACCGCTTACCGCGGCATTCGAGTCGCAAAATTCAATAACCGTTACAACCCTTGCGGCAACGCCGGAATCTGTTGTAGCGGCGCCGGTAGGCACCACCGCGGGCTGGACCGGAGCGGACGATTATACACAGCAGAGCTATTCCACTGTTATCCAGGCGGATTTTTCAGAGTACAATGACGATAACGAGCTTATATCAAGCTATGTTATGGCGTTCAGCAGTATAGAGTTCCTTCAGTCCGCGTACAATGAGCAGTCGGCTGTTTCCAACAAGAATATGACCCTTGCCGCCGCCGAGCGTGCTGTAGGCGCTGAGGATACAGGTATTTCGTTTATATCAAAGACTATAACAAACGAGAGCTTTGCCGACTCTGTAACCCAGTCCTCGACAAGCGTCGTGCGTGTGATATTTATGTTTATACTTCCGATTGCCTGCATAGCGGTAGGAATTTACATCTTTATTAGGAGAAAGAATGCGTAATGAGTGATTTTCCCGAAAAGGACAGTGCCGTAAACGGCGAGGAGCAGGAGCCTGTTTCACAGACCGAAACCGGCGATGAGTTTTCCACAGTGTTTTCAGACCCGACCGAGCATAAAAACGCTTCCGGAAAGCAGAGAAAAAAGCTGTTGCCGGTAATAATAACCGCGGTGCTTGCCGTGGCGGTGCTCGCGGGCGGCACTGTTGCTGTAGTAAAGCTCATTCCCGAAAGGGAGGATGAGAGCTCTGTTCCGACCGTTGAGACAATAACGGTACTGGATCTCGACTCAGATGATTTCAAGACCGTTACCGTGACAAACGAAAACGGCACATTCAAGCTTTATGCCGAGGCAGAGGAGCCTGAAGAGTCTGAAGACAGCTCTTCTTCCGACACATCAAGCACTGACCCTGATATCAACTGGTATCTTGACGGCTACGGAAAGGACGTTATAGACACATATTCCACCGGATATATCGCAGGTTATGCCGCTTCGCTTGAGGCGACACGCGAGATAACCGAGAAAACCGCGGCCGACTGCGGGCTTGAAGATCCAAAGGTCAAAGCCGATGTCGTAAAGAACGACGGCAGCGAGTTTTCGATACTTGTAGGCGACGATTCGCCCGACAATACCGGAATATATGTAAAGCTGTCGACTGACGATAAAATATATATCGCTGACAGCACCGTGAGGGATAATTTCACGTTTGACGCGTTAAGCCTTGCATCTACCGACTCCATACCGGGTATAACCGTTACAGACGATATGGACGATTATGTTGATGATAATGACGCTCTGATTTCGTTTGATACCATAACTCTGTCCGGCGAAAATTATCCGGAGACGGTGATACTCGCTCCGAACACAGATGAAAATCTTTCAACATATGCCGCGTATATGACTCTGGCGCCCACAAAGCGAATAGCTGAGAATGTGGACGGTATATTCGGACTTTTCAAGAGCGGAGTTTCCGTGTCGGGTGCGTATTCGTTTGATACCTCAGCGGCGGGGCGTCAGAAGCTGGGACTTGATAAGCCGGATTTAAAGGCTGAAATAAAAATAGGTGATTTTACCCAGAGCTATTCCTTTAAGCAGCAGGAGGACGGCGATTATGCCGTATGGTACGAGGGCTGTCCGCTTATAAAGAAGGTTTCCGCGTCAAGCATTACATTTATAGATTATAAGACAACCGATTATTACGCCTCATGGGTCTGCCTTCAGTCTATAAACGAGCTGTCTAACTTTACAATAAAGACGCCGGACAAAACATACAGCTTTGATATAGTTTACGACGATGACGAGGATGCGGAGGAAACCTATGTGATAACTATTGACGGCGAAAAGCTGGTTGCCTCCAACTTCCAGGATTTCTATCAGGAATGTATCTCTCTTTCCTGTACGGACTTTACCATCGATGATGTTTCGGGCGAGCCGCAGATGTCGATAATCTTTACCTATTCGGATACCGAAAGGGATAAGACAACGGTCGATTTCAGAAAAGCGAGCGAAACAAAATACCAGTATAATATCGACGGTATAGAAATGGGCAAGATAAATTCGTCCGACCTTAACCGTATACTGAGATATGTCGAAAAGGTCGCGGCGGGAGAAAGCATAAATTAAAGGTTGACAAAACCGGATTTATGGTTTAAAATAGGAAAGCAGTAAGGGCTGTGCTCACCGTAAGGGGGCGCAGCCCGATTTGTTGTGTAAAAAACATATTTAAGGAGATTTGAAATGTCTGTCAAATACGATGTCGCGATAATCGGCGGCGGTATAGGCGGTCTTATGGCGGCTTACCGTCTGCACAAAAATATCCCGGGAATAAAAATGGTTATAACCGAAAGGGGAAACACCCTTGAGAACAGGCACTGCCCGGCGGGCAAGAACAATACCTGCGTGCACTGCAAGCATTGCTCCATAACGAGCGGATTTGCCGGTGCCGGCGCTTTTTCTGACGGTAAGTTCAACCTTGGCACCGCGTACGGCGGTACTTTAGGCGAGGAATTAGGCGACGATACTGCCAACAGGTATATAAACGAGGTAGATGAGGTGCTAAAAACCTACTGCACATCAGGTGAGCCTAAAGTATATATGTCAAACGAAGAGCTTAAGCTCAAATGCCTGCAAAACAATCTAAGGCTGCTTGATATGAACGTAAAGCACCTCGGAACCGATAAAAACTATCTTACAATGCAGAATCTCATAAATGCTCTCGGAGATATGGGTACTGACCTGCTTGCCTTTTACGACTGCGAGAAGATAGAAAGGACGGGGGACGGCTATCTGCTGCGCTATAAGAACGGCGAAACGATAGAGGCGGATAAAATCATAATCGCCACAGGGCGCGGCGGCGCGAACTTTGTCGCTGATTTCTGCCGAGATTTCGGCGTAAAGACCCGCTCAAATTATGTTGATATCGGCGTAAGGGTGGAAATGAAGGATATAATCTGGAAAGAATTTTCCGACCGTATTTACGAGCCGAAAATCCTTTATAAGACCAAGACCTTTGAGGACCGCTGCCGCATGTTCTGCTTCAATAAGGGCGGACTTGTGTCGGCGGAAAATAACCACGGCATTATAACCGCAAACGGCCACTCCTTTGCCGATCCGGACAAGAAGACCGAAAACTGCAACTTCGCGATACTTTCAAGCATTCGGTTTACCGAGCCGTTCAATCAGCCGACCGAGTACGCCGAGAGCATTTCAAGGCTTGCCAACATGATAGGCAAGGGCAATGTGCTTGTCCAGCGTTTCGGCGACCTTATCCGCGGCAGGCGTACAAACGAGCACCGCCTCGGTCAGAATACCGTTATCCCGACACTCAAGGCGACCGCCGGCGATATTTCGCTGGTGCTTCCGCACAGAATACTTACCAATATAATTGAGACCATCTACGCGCTCGACCGAGTAGCTCCCGGAACCGCGAATGACGATACGCTGCTTTACGGCTGCGAGAGCAAGTATTATTCTATACGTCCGGTTTTCCTAAACGATAAGTTTGAGCTGGTCGAAAACGTTTATATAATAGGCGACGGCAGCGGTATCTGCCGCGGACTTTCGCAGTCGGGAGCCATGGGAATTTATGTGGCGGACTGCATAGCGGGAGTATAATCCGAATTATCCAATCAATTTCCTTACCGCCCGAAAATCGGGCGGTATTGTTGTTTTTCGACAATTTGTGACCGCGCTTATTTTGCAAATTGTGATTATGAACGAAAATATAAAAACAGAATCTCTTTTGTTGACTTTAATGCTGTGATGTGATAGGATAACAGTATAATGCAAACAGTAAATGCCAATATATTTGGATATGCACGGCCCAAATTTTTCAGCCGCATGCCTTGGAACAGCGGATATTGGTTTTCAGCCGCGTTTTGAAGCTGCGGGTTTTCCGCTCTTGAGTAAGCGTAGGTATCAGCTTACAGACTTAAATTATTAAGTCTGTTTTTTGTTTTTAATATGAAGGAGTCTGTAATAGATGAAAGCTCTTGAGGAAAAGATATTAAAAGAGGGAAAAGTCCTTCCCGGCAATATTTTAAAGGTCGGCTCTTTTCTCAATCATCAGCTTGATGTGGATTTCATCATGGAGATGGGCAGAGAGATTGCGAGGCTGTTTGAGAACAGCGGAGTAACCAAAATACTCACTATTGAGACTTCGGGTATAGCTATCGCGGTAGGCGCCGCGGCGGCTATGCATATTCCTGTTGTATTTGCAAAAAAGAATAAGACCAGTAATATTTCCGGCGATGTTTATAAAACCGTTGTGCATTCATATACCCACGGTACGGACTATACCGTAGTTGTGGAAAGGGATTATCTTAAAAGCGACGATAATGTACTTATCGTTGATGATTTTCTCGCAAACGGTAAGGCTCTCGCCGGACTTTTTGATATTATTTCTCAGTCGGGCGCTACGGCGGCAGGCGCGGCGTGCGCTATTGAAAAAGGCTTCCAGCGCGGCGGCGACCAGCTCAGAGCGGAGGGTATAAGAGTCGAATCCCTCGCCATAATAGACAGTATGGAGGACGGCAATATCGTCTTCCGCGCCCAGTAAAAACGGATATTTGCGGCAATACCGCTTATCATATTTTTTTTTGGAGGAAGAAGAATTATGAAAAAACTTACAGCTGTGCTGCTTTGTCTTGCGATGCTTTTCGCTTTCGCGGGCTGCGGCAGTGCAAAAACCGGCTCTGACGCCAGTGACGGTGAGACTCTCAAGGTAGGATTTATATATCTGCACGACGAGAACTCAACCTATGACAAGAACTTCATCGATGCCGCGAAGGCCGCCTGCGATAAGATGGGCGTTGAGTATGTCGAGAAGAAGAACATTCCTGAGAGCAGCGAATGCACCGAGGCCGCTCTTGACCTTGCCGATCGCGGCTGCGATCTTATATTCGCAGATTCTTTCGGTCATGAGACTTTCCTTGCTCAGGCTGCAGAGGAATATCCGGAAGTAATGTTCTGCCATGCTACCGGTACAACCGCTCACACATCTGATCTCAAGAACTTCCACAACGCTTTCGCTTCTATCTATGAGGGACGTTACCTTGCCGGTGTTGCTGCGGGAATGAAGCTCAACGAAATGATAGAGAGTGGCAAAATCACCGCTGACAAGGCTAAAATGGGTTATGTAGGCGCTTTCACATATGCTGAGGTTATCTCGGGATATACTTCATTTTATCTCGGCGCCAAGTCGGTATGCCCCTCTGTTACAATGGAGGTTCAGTTTACCGGAAGCTGGTATGACGAGACTGCTGAGAAGGAAGCTGCTACAAGTCTTATAAACAACGGCTGTGTTCTTATAAGCCAGCACGCCGACTCAATGGGCGCTCCGACCGCCTGCGAGAACGCAAACGTTCCGAACGTTTCCTACAACGGCAGCACTGTTGAGGCATGCCCGAACACCTTCATCATTTCCTCACGCATCAACTGGGAGCCTTATTTTGAGTATATCATTGGCTGCGTAAAGGACGGCAAGGAGATAGACAAGGACTGGACAGGCACTCTTGCTACCGGTTCTGTTGTTATCACCGACGTCAATGAGAAGGCTGCTGCTGCCGGCACCGCCGAAAAGCTCGAGGAAGTAAAGGGCAAGCTCGAGGACGGTTCTCTCCATGTATTCGATGTCTCAACCTTTACCGTTACCGTTAAGGACGATCTTAACAAGAACGCCAAGGTTGACGCTGACGGTCACCTGACCAGTTATATGGCTGATGTTGACACTGACGCTAACTACACTCCTGATACCGAAGCGGTTAAGGACGGATATTTCCATGAGTCCGAATACCGTTCAGCTCCGTATTTCGATATTCAGATAGACGGTATAACCCTTTCAAACACCAAATTCTGATAAACGGCTCTGATAAATCCGGGCGGGGCAATATTTTGCCCCGCCTCAAATCTTTTAAAGTTTAGGAAATTTCAAATCCGTAAAAATGCACTGCGGTATTATTCGGCAATTTATTTTTACAGATTTGGCAAACGGAAGGAGAAGAAGCATGAGCAACTGTCCGGCTATTGAGCTTAGAAATATTACAAAAACCTTCGGCAGCGTTGTAGCCAACAGCAATGTCAACCTGTCGGTGAACCGCGGCGAGATACTGTCGGTTCTGGGTGAGAACGGCAGCGGAAAAACCACGCTTATGAATATGATAGCTGGTATTTACTTTCCGGACCACGGACAGATATTTATAGACGGTGAAGAGGTTGTAATACGCTCCCCTCGGGACGCGTTCAGCCACGGTATCGGAATGATTCATCAGCATTTCAAGCTGGTCGATGTATTCAGCGCGGCGGAAAATATCGTTTTGGGTCTTAAAGAAGAGGAACATTATAATATCCGTCGTTCGGCCGCTAAAATCAAGGAGATAAGCGAGCAGTACGGCTTTGAGATAGACCCGAATAAAAAAATATACGAAATGTCGGTTTCCGAGAAGCAGACGGTCGAGATAATCAAGGTGCTTTACAGAGGCGCGGATATACTTATACTTGACGAGCCTACCGCGGTGCTTACCCCGCAGGAGACCCAGAAGCTTTTTGCGGTGCTCCGCAGAATGAGGGACGACGGCAAGGCTATCATCATAATTACGCACAAGCTGCATGAAGTGCTTTCGCTGTCGGACAGGGTGGCGGTGCTCAGGAAGGGTGAGTACATAGGCACGGTCGAGACTGCGTCTACAAATGAGTCAGAGCTTACCGAAATGATGGTGGGCAAAAAAATCTCGCTTGATATAGAAAGGACCGAGCCTGAAAACCCGCAGGAAAGGCTTGTGGTTAAAAATATCAACTGTATGAACCGCGAGGGCGTCAAGGTGCTTGACAATATCTCCTTTACCGCAAAGTCGGGAGAAATTCTCGGCATTGCGGGAATAGCCGGTTCAGGTCAGCGTGAGCTGCTTGAAGCGATCGCCGGACTTCAGCATATTGACAGCGGCGAGATAATCTACAACAACCCCAAAACCGGCAAGCAGGACGATTTGAGGGACAAAACCCCGCTTCAGATAAGGGAGCTCGGCGTAAGGCTTTCCTTTGTGCCGGAGGACAGGCTCGGTATGGGTCTTGTCGGAAATATGGATATTATCGATAATATGATGTTAAGAAGCTACCGGAAGGGCAAATCGCCGTTTTTGCAGCGCAAGAAGCCGAAGCATCTGGCGGACGAGATAATCGAGCAGCTCGAGGTAGTTACCCCGAGCGCCACAACGCCGGTAAGAAGGCTTTCTGGCGGAAATGTGCAGAAGGTGCTTGTGGGCAGGGAAATTGCCTCATCGCCTACCGTGCTTATGGCGGCGTATCCGGTAAGAGGACTTGATATAAACTCATCGTATGTTATATATAATCTGCTCAACCGTCAGAAACAGAACGGCGTGGCGGTAATATTTGTCGGTGAGGACCTCGATGTTCTCACAGAGCTTTGCGACAGAATAATTGTAATCGGCTCGGGCAGGATAACCGGCACTCTTGACGGCAGAACCGCCACAAAGGAGCAGATAGGCTATCTTATGACCGCTTCATCAGCGGAAGAAAAGGAGGGCGGCGAAGCATGAAACAGGCTGAAAGGCATATAAGGGAACCGCTTTTCCATATCGCCAAGCGCGACGCGCTGGTATGGTGGGCGGCATGGCTGATAAGAATAGCTGCGGTCGCGGCGGCTCTTGTGGTTTGCGCTGTGGTTACGGTGATGATGACCGGCGAAAACCCGATAAAGGTTTACGCCACTATGATAGACGGCGCAATAGGCACCGAGCGCAGAATATGGAACCTGCTTCAGAGCCTTGCGATGCTGCTTTGCGTCTCGCTGGGCGTTACTCCGGCGTTTAAAATGCGTTTCTGGAATATCGGAGCCGAGGGTCAGGTGCTTATAGGCGGCATGGCTACCGCTGCATGTATGATACTTTTCGGCGATAAGCTGCCTACCGTTCTTCTCCTGCCGGTGATAATAGTGGCAAGTATAGTCGCGGGAGCGGTATGGGGACTTATTCCGGCGCTTTTTAAGGCGAAATGGAATACCAACGAGACCCTCTTCACCCTTATGATGAACTATATAGCGATACAGCTGGTATCGTATTTTTCGCTTCAGTGGTCGGTTCCTAAGGGCTCAGGTCAGATAGGCATAATCAACGGTGATACTCACGCGGGCTGGCTGCCGTCGCTCGGCGGTCACGATTACCTTATAAATATACTGATAGTTGCGGTTCTTACTGTGGTTATGTATATTTATCTGAAATACAGCAAGCACGGCTATGAAATATCGGTTGTCGGAGAGAGTGAAAATACCGCGAGATATATCGGCATCAATGTCAAAAAGGTAATAATCCGTACAATGCTTATATCAGGAGCCATCTGCGGTATAGCGGGTCTTCTGCTGGTCAGCGGAACAGACCATACCATAACGCGCGACACCGCCGCTGGACGCGGTTTTACCGCTATAATGGTTTCGTGGCTCGCGAAATTCAATCCGCTCTTTATGGTGCTTACCACATTACTCATAGTTTTCCTGCAAAAAGGAGCTATTGAAATTTCAACTATTTTCGGGCTTAACGCCTCTTTCTCCGAAATAATCACCGGAATAATCATTTTCTTTATTATAGGAAGCGAGTTTTTCATCAATTATACCGTTAAATTCCGCGGTTCAGATAAAGGAGGTAAGGCATAATGTTGATTTCCTTTATTCAGCGCGCGGTCATGCAGGGCATACCGCTTTTGCTCGGCTCAACCGGAGAAATAATCACCGAGAAAGCCGGAAACCTCAACCTCGGCATACCGGGAATAATGTATGTCGGCGGAATAAGCGGAGTTATCGGCGCCTTTATGTACGAGCAGTCGCTTCCCGACAAATCAGCCATAAACCCGTTTCTGGCGGTTATGATACCGCTTATCTGCTGCATAATAGGTTCTCTTCTTATGGGGCTTATCTACGCTTTTCTTACCACTACGCTGCGCGCGAATCAGAATGTAACGGGTCTTGCGCTCACCACATTCGGCGTCGGCTTCGGCAACTTTTTCGGCGGCTCGCTTATCAAGCTCACTGGAAGCACACTGCCTTCGGTAACTCTTACCGCCACAAGCGATTGCTTCAGAAAAACACTTCCGTTCGCAGATAAGCTCGGCTGGTTCGGGGATATATTCCTGTCTTACAGCTTTCTGGCATACGCGGCGATAGTGATTGCCCTTATCGCTTCTTTTGTGCTTAACCGTACAAAGGTCGGCCTGCATCTGCGCGCGGTGGGCGAGAATCCCGCCACGGCAGATGCCGCGGGAATACGGGTAGGAAGGTATCAGTATATTGCCACCTGCATAGGCAGCGTCATAGCGGGTCTCGGAGGACTTTATTATGTTATGGACTACGCAAACGGCGTATGGTCGAACGATGCTTTCGGCGACCGCGGCTGGCTCGCGATAGCGCTGGTTATCTTTGCCGTTTGGAGACCGAATATAAGCATTTTCGGTTCTATACTTTTCGGCGGACTGTTTATTATCCACAACTATATTCCGAACCTTGCAGTCAGCACACAGGAGATTTTCAAAATGCTTCCGTATATCGTCACGATACTCGTTCTTATCATAGTGAGTATGCGTAAAAAGCGCGAAAATCAGCCTCCGGCGCATTTAGGTCTTTCATATTTCCGTGAGGAACGCTGAAAAAAATCTTACATTTTTCGACAGACTGTGTTATAATATTAGTGGTAATTTTTTGCTCCGGCATTTTATTGCCGGAGCTTTTTGTCGCTTTTAAGAAAAGAGGTTAATATTGTATAACAGGGGAGAAAAAATATTTTACGGACAGACCGGCGTATGCACGGTTGAGGACATTTCGGAAAAGGAGTTCAAAAAAGGGGAGCCGCAGCTTTATTATACTCTCCGTCCGCTTTATCGAAGCAATAATATAATTTATGCGCCTGTTGAAAATGCAAAGGTTTATATGCGCCGGCTTATAAGCTCAGACGAGGCAAAGCAACTGGTAGCAGCGATAAGTGCAATACGTGCTAAAGCAAAGGATGAACTCACCTGCGAGGAGGATTTCAGAGCATGTCTTGAAAGTCACAGCTGTGGGGAGCTGCTGGAGCTTGCCGCCGGAATTTACCGGATAAAGCAGGAAGCTAAAAAATCCGGTAAAAAAATCGGGTTTACATACGAAAAGTATATGAGCCGCGCCGAAGAGCTTGCTTTCGGTGAGCTTGCCGCGGCGCTTGGTGTTTTGCCGGACGATATACCGGCGCTTCTAAGCAAGGAAAAAAAATATGTAAAAACACAGCAAAAACTCTTGACTAATCGGTGAGGTTGTGGTATTATAATTCTTGTCGTTGCGCGGGTGTAGTTCAATGGCTAGAATCCCAGCCTTCCAAGCTGGTCGTGTGGGTTCGATTCCCATCACCCGCTCCATTTGCGGGGTCTTGAGCTTCAAAGCTCCGGACCCTTTTTTGTTTACGGCGTATCATACACACGCTGCTGAATTTTAAAATATTTATTCAAAAATGTCTACGTAGCTCAGCTGGATAGAGCACTCGCCTCCTAAGAAATTGTTACAACATCCACTTTTGGGGCAAAAGAGATTATTACACTGTAAGCAAGCTCCAAAATTTGATATAAGTCCCTGTACCTCAGCAGGATAGAGGGTTCGCCTCCTAAGAGGTAGTTCGTTCGAGTCTAAATTCTGCATACAACTGAATATTTTTCATAAAATGCCCCCTTAGTTAAATGGATATAACATACCCCTCCTAAGGGTAAATTGTGAGTTCGATTCTCGCAGGGGGTGCCACAAACAACGCCTGAAAGCCTTGATTTTACTGGGTTTTCAGGCTTTTTTTGATTTTTACCCATTTTCAATTTCTGCTAAAATCCTGTTAGCAAATGTTAGCAAGCCGGTTTTTTATTAACTCTGGAACACTCAACTTTCAGGCGGTTGGTCTGCTAACAAAAATTAGCAAGATTTTTGCCGTTTTGCTAACAAAATCGGCTTTCCTGCTAACACGAGCATTTTTGGAGCAAAAAAGCTTGCTAACAAACAAGGCAGTTGACAACTAGGTTTTGCCTATATTACTTGTTTCTAATTGGTGAGTTATTCCCTGTTCAAATGCCATAATCTAATCGCATACTTTCTCATTTTTCACAGATGACATATAGTAAAGTCATCAGGAGGTGTTATTATGAGAAGCTCTAAATATCATCTATATTTGACCGATTCCGAATACAGAAGCATTGTAAATGCTCTTATCAATTTAAAAAACGCACTTATCAATCAAGGTAAGTACACCGATGGTGTTGATGATGTATTGATAAAATTTGTGTCAGCGAAAAAGAAAAGGTTCAAAGTAAAAAAAGTCCTTTGATTGGTGTCACATCAACCAGAGGACTTTTTTGATAAGATAAATTGAAAGTATTATTTCCGGCTCCATATCATTAAATATTCCTTTTCGTTTGTATCTTCATCTATATTTTCACATCTGATTTCAAAATTTTCTCTTTTATAGAACTTTATAGCTCTTATATTTTTCTGATACACACTTAAAGATAATTCTTCTTTTCTGTCTTTAACAAAATCCAGTAGTTGCTTGCCGATTCCTTTCGTTTGAAATTGATTTTGCACAAAAATACCAGCAATATAATTTTCGTATAAGCCAATAAATCCTTGCACTTCATTTTCTTTTTCAAAAACATATAGTTCTGCTTGTAAAAACATTTCCTTCACCATTTCAAACTTACTCAACCAGTATTGCGAAGGAATAAAATTGTGAGTGTTCAAATTGGTATCCAACCATATATCTGCAACTTTTTCCATATCCGATTTCTGAAATTCTCTAATCATAATGAAATCTCCATAAATTCAAGTTTTTATAATAAGCCGAATACGACTTTAAATAAATTATATCATATTTATATTAACAATTCTATCTAAGCCATCTGTTTCAATCAGCGGAACAGGTGGCTTTTTTATTTTCCAAAAAAAATTTTAACTTTTTTTGATTTGAGGGGGTGCAAAACACCTCTCCCAGTTCAAACAAGTGAAGGGGTTAATTCCGAACGATGAAAACGGAAACCTTTCACTTGTTCCTTGAAAATTGAATATACAGGTCACTAAGACTTTATTCCTGATGATTTTAGCCACCTTATCGGGTACGCCG
>CALWIZ010000007.1 GCA_944380885.1 uncultured Clostridia bacterium
TACTTGTGTTTTGTGGTGAAACCATTATACCAAAAGGAACGAGAGGTTCTCAACTTTCATTTAAGTTTACAATACGTAAAAACTAAAAAGGAGGGATTTTATGAATGTTTATCGGGAGCATCAGCATGAAAACACAGTAGTACATGCCTGGAAAGATGAGGATTTTGAATTTTCGGCTCACTGGCATACGCAGGTAGAAATCGTTGCTGTGCTTTCAGGGACCTTGCAGGCACAGGTTAACGGTATAACTTATTCGGTAAACCAGGGGGATGTTTTGCTGTGCGGAAGCAATGAAATACACAGCTACATGAAATCCCACTGCCGTATACTGCTTATAATAATTTCTCCTTCTTTTATTGAGGGAACAACCAATATTTTGCAGAATAATACACTTTTAAATCACTGTGTGCGTAATGAAGCGCTAAGTAAAGAGGCTAAATTTTTAATAGATTGTATTGATGAAAAATATTCGGGCAGATATCAGGTGCTCGATGAAATAGAGACAATTGTTTTTAACGGTTATTGCCTGTCTCTTCTCGGACATATTTTAGAGAAACTGGATTACAAATCCGAAATAGAAAAGGTAAAGCAGAATTTATATGATTATATGTGCCGAGGGCTTGATTATATAGATAAGCATTACTGCGAGGAAAACATTTGCCTTCATGAAATTTCGCAGAATATAGGAGTGAGTCCCTGCTATTTCAGCCGCTGTTTTAAGATGTATTCGGGCTACCGACTTACCGAGTATATTAACCGTAAACGGGTTAAAAAGGCTGAAAAAATGCTTAAGGAAACCGACAAGAAAATTACAGAGATTTCAATGGAATGCGGTTATGGAAGCCTTCGTAATTTCAATCGGGTGTATAAAGAAATAACCGGAACCACACCTCAGCGTGTAAGGGATATGCGGCTTGTGAACCGTGATGAAAATTTAGGACTTTAATTAAAAAACGGAAGCAATCTTCGGCTTCCGTTTTTTATATTTATGCAGTTGTATTGGATTTTCGATTTGCAAGAATACTTCCGGTGAGCATGATCGCATACATAAGTATAAGAAACAAGGGGAAAAAAGATGTACCGATCGCCTGAGCCGTAAGACCGAATACAGCAGGCGCTAACATTATACCGACATATGATGATGCCATTTGTATTCCGGTTATCGATTGTGAAATCTCTCTTCCGAAATTTATCGGTATCATATGAATGAGATTTGGAAATACCGGTCCGTTTCCAAGACCGATAAAGAATAATGCCGTTCCGGCAATTAAATAATTTCCGGTCAGAAAAACTGTTGCTATAGCGGTAAGCGTTACTATTTGCCCGATTTTAATAATTTTTACGGCAGAAAAACGGTTTGATAAAATTCCTGAAAAGAAACGTCCTAAAGCAATTCCGGCATAATAGAAGGTAATGCATCTGGCTGCGTCTTCAACTGAAAGATTGCGGCTGTTCACCAAAAATGTACTTCCCCATACTCCGCAGGTATATTCAATTGCACAGGAACCTATAAAAGTAAGGCATCCGAATACAACCTTGGGTATTTTGAGCATTTCCAAAAAACCGAGGGTAATGCTTTGTTCTTCTTCAGCTTCATCTGACAAACCATGACGAACTATTTTCCAAACGGGAAGTGTAAACAAAGTAAGCAATGCTATACCAAGCTGAAACCAGAATACTGTACGGTAGCCGCTGCGCCATGAGCCCCCTGCAAGGGCGAGAGACATTAAAAAAGGGCTGAGGGAAACTCCGATGCCGTAAAAGCAGTGAAGAAAGCTCATGTGGGAAGCCTTATAGTGAAGGGCCACGTAATTGTTAAGGGCTGTGTCGATGGCACCTGCACCGAGACCGAGCGGAACGGCAAGCAGGCACATATGCAAAATGCTTCCGGAAAAAGAAAATCCCAAAAGCGCAAGGGCTGTGGCGGTTGTGCTTACAGCGGTAATTTTACCGGTGCCGAAACGGTTTATCAGTCTTGCGGCGAAAAGGCTGGAAAATATTGTTCCGCTTGAAATAATTACCGTTACAAGTGTGGCAAGGGATATCGGAATACCGAATTCAGGATAAATCGCAGGCCATGCCGCGCCGAAAAGCGAGTCCGGTATGCCTAAGCCTATAAAGGCAATGTAAATTATTATTAAAAGAAACGTAGTCATATATATGCTCCAGTATTTATTCGGTAACTGTAATTTTACCTTGCCAGAAAAATACGGATCCTTCAAAAAGTGAAATTTCAAAATCGCCGGCTTCGGCGGAGAATTTCATATCTCTGTTCCATAGTTTCAGATCGTCGGCGCAGAGTGTTAATGTGCATTGTTTTTTTTCATCCGGCTCAAGCATAATTTTCGTAAATGCTTTAAGACAGCGCACACGTGGTACTACCGAAGCAATTTTGTCTCTCAGATATAGCTGCGGAACGGCGGCGGCTTTGATATTACCGCAATTTTTAACAACAAATGAAAAAGTAATTTTGCTGTTCTCAAGCTCTGCAAGACTTAATGAGTTGCAGCTTTGAACAATATCTGAAAATTCGAAATCAACATAGCTTAAGCCGTATCCGAAGGAATAAGCGGCCCCCTGAGAGCAGTCGGAATATCTTGCTATGTAAGATGCCTTATTGTTGTAATAAGCCGGAATCTGTCCCGGTAATCTTGGAAGTGAAACCGAAAGCCGGCCGTTAGGGGCGATTTTGCCGAATAACAGCTCAGCTATCGCAATGCCGCCCGCGGGGCCCGGGTAGAAGGCGAAGCAAAGCGCGTCGCTTGATTTCTCAAGACGCTCTGCGGCATACGGTCTGCCGGCAATTATTACGGTTATTACGGGCCTGCCGGTGCTTTTCAGCGCTTCGAGAAGCCTGTACTGCCATTCCGGCAAAGCGGTGTCGGCAATATCAACCCCTTCACCGCAATCGGTGAGATCCAAGAATTTTCCGCTTCCCGATTTTGAAATTACCGCTCCGTTATCAGCAAATACCATATCCTGAAAACGACTTGATGAGCCTCCGAGCATCACGATAATTTTTTCGGAATTTATTGCGGCTTCAACAGCTTTATTTATATATTCTTCCTGTTCGTCGGGAGCGGCCGGAAAAGGATCGGCAACTGAATTTACGGAAATATTTTGTGCCTCACTAAGAATGCCCGCAAGCGGAGTTATAACCTCGCCGTCACGCTGGGGAGGAGTGTAATCGCCGAGCAGAGCGTATATATCGTTAGCGAAAGGACCTATTACCGCAAGAGATTTTATATTCTTTGAAAGCGGAAGTATATTGTTTTTGTTTTTAAGGAGTATAAGCGAGTCGCGCGCGATATCAAGCGTCTGGGGGTATTTTTTAAAAGTGTATTTTTTTACGCTGTTTTGCTCTATAAAGGGCTTTTCAAACAGTCCGCGTCTGAATTTAAGCGTAAGCACACGGAGTACCGCCTCGTCAATCAGCTTTTCGTCAATAAGCCCGTTATTTACGGCGGTTTCAAGCGCTGCAAAGCCTTCGTCCCACAGGCTTAAATCAACGCCTGCTCTAAGCGCTTCAGCGCCGCGAGCAGCAGGTGAATCCGCTACGATGTTAAGACGGTCGACCGCGCGACCATCTGCCATTACTATTCCCTTAAAGCCGTATTCGTCACGTAAAACATTCCTTAAAAGCCACGAGTTTGCGTGACAGGGAATACCGTCAATCTCGTTATACGCCGCCATTACGCCGAGCGCTCCGGCTTCGACGGCGGATTTAACCGCGGGCAGATGAATTTCACGCAGCTCGCGTTCGCCTAATAGCGCGGCGCTGGCGTTGGTGCCGCCGTTGGTTTCACCCTGTGCACAGCAGTGCTTTGCGACAACGTCTATCCCTTCCGAAAGGAATGCTTTTGTTATAGCTTCCGCCATTTTTGAAGAAAGACAGGGATCTTCTGAATAACATTCTTCGCTTCTGCCCCAGCGCGGGTCACGAAGGATATCAAGCATTGATACCAGCGCCATATCAACTTTTTGTTCCGCCAGCTGTCGTGCGCATACTTTAAAGCCTTCGGCGGCAAGCGCCGGATTCCAGGTGGCGCCGAGGGCGAGATTTACAGGCAAAAGGTATCCGTCCAGCGCTTGATGGCCGTGAGGGCATTCTTCGCACATGAGCACCGGAATACCGTGGCGGGAATGCTCAATGACATATTTCTGCACTTTGTTATAAGCCTCTATGGTTAAGCTGCCTTCAAGACCGTTAGAAAAATCCTTGCGTGACCACGGGTCGGCGCGGCGCAGACCGTAAAGCGCTCCTAAACCGCCCCAACGCTTGACCTCATTTATAAATTCTTCTGAAAGAGAAATATTTCCGTTTTCACGGGTATAGCTTGTAAAACCGTATATGCGCTGATTGAGCTGTCCGACCTTTTCCCGCAGATTAAGCTCTGAGAGCAGAAGACGTGCGCGTTCCTCGGGAGAAAGATTAGTGTTTTTATATGTTTTCATTTTTTTATTCCTTTGTTCAAAGAAAGTATGCGCCATATTCGCGGAGCCTTGAACGTAGAGCATCGACATCAACATTATGAACATTTCTGTCGTTTTTAGCGGCAATCGCAGCCGCTAACCCTGCCGCTTCTCCGGTGCAAAGACAATTCGGCATTACTCTTACACTACCCTGTATTTTGCGGTCGCAGGAGATAGAACGTCCGGCAACGATTACATTTGTAAGACCCTTTGGTAAAAGACTGCGGTATGGTATTCCGTGTGATTCCCCTTTTTTATAGCGCATATTAAGCTGTTCACGGCTGATACCCTGGGCCCTGGCCGCGTCGGTTTCTTCTTTAGTGAGATGGACGTCTATGTAATAGCAGTTGCGGGAAATCTCGTCAGGAAAGCTTCGTCTTCCTATATAATCCTCAAGCGTAAGGGTATAGTCTCCTTTTATGCGCCTTCCTTCACGAATACCCATTAACGGAGCAGTATTTACGAGAAGTGAGTTCGAAAAGGCTGAGGGGAAATATTTTTTTAAGCCTTCGTGTAACTGATGAGCCAGTTCTCTACCCTTCATCATAGCTTTTGAAACAGATACCGGATCCGTACTGTCCACACTGAAAATATGACCGGCATTGAATCCGACTGTTCCGGGTCCTATTATCTGATGACAAAGATGAGTGTCTGTTACAAGAGGGAAATCTTTATCAGCGGCAATGGCGTGGATTGCGCTCTTTGGATTTGTGCCCTGCATTGTGCCGAAGCAAAGTCCGCTGTTATGATCGTAACGGTAAGCGTATTCATCCACATTTGTTATCACAAAACAAAGAGAGGCGGGCATTAAAGTCCCGTTTTCACCGCCGTGTTCAAATTCAGCTCCTGCCCATGCGGCAAGGTCGGCGTCGCCGGTGCAGTCGGCGTAAACCTTTGCACGGTAGACTTTTAATCCGCTTTTATTAGAGACCAAAATTCCGGTAACATTACCGGCGCCGTCGGTATTTACCGAACAAAGCTGAGTGCCGAACAATACGTCCACACCGTATTCATTTATAAAATCATCATATACCCTTTTGAGCACTTCGGAATCTATCGGTACCCATGTTAAGTCCTGCGGCATTATATGAGGCGACTGGGCTTTAGCAGAATTAAGTATTTTTTCCGCCATGCCGCGGTAGATTATTTTTTCATTGTCGGAAAACGGAGACCAAGAGGGAACAAGACCGCCTGTACCCATTCCTCCAAGCATATAGGAAGCTTCAATCAGCAGAGTTTTCGCGCCTTCACGTGCTGCGGAAGCTGCGGCAGCGCAACCGGCAGGACCGCCTCCTGCTACTATTACATCATAATTATCGCATATATCCATACTCATTTTAAATTCTGCTTTTTGCATATATAAAGCCCCTCTTCAAGCAATATATTTTTTGGTTACAGTATAATATAGAAATCTATATACAGGCAAGAAATTTATTGCTTTTGAACGGACAAATATTGTTTTTTAACTTTATTTGCCAAGAAAAGTATTTTTTTACTTGTAAAAAACAGTTTAAAATAAATAACTATGACAGAATTACATCTTATTACTGAAAAAAATTATTTATTTCAGTTTCTTTATTATTGCTTTTTGCAATAATTGTCCACATCAATTAAAAAAAATTCTTGTAATAATAAATGCCTCTTTGGTATAATTTAAACAAAAGAGAGATTAAATGGGGTATTATTATGACGAAAAATGCTTGGATTAATAAACGAATACTTCAAAAAATATTGTCTATATTTGTTACCGGAGTTGTTTTTGCGACATTTTTCGCACAGACTCCAAAACTGAATGCCGAGGAAAATTCAGCAAATATTTTCGATTCGGACACGGTTTCGGCAGACAATGTTCAAACAGGTGTGCCGGCTTATACTGATTATCTTGCGGGCTATTCAGATGCAGAATACTCGGACAATGAGGTTTTGATTACAGCTGATAACTATTCGGGCGGAAGCGATGATATAGAATTTATTACTAATTACTCCGGTTCGGAAGGTCGGTCGGTTTTAACGAGTGAAGACGGTTATGCCGAATGGACTTTTACCGTTGAGCAGGCAGGACTTTACAATATAGTTCTTAGATATTTTCCGTATGAGGGCAAGGGCGGCGACATTAACCGCAGCCTTACGATAGACGGAAAAGCTCCCTTTGAAGAAGCGCAGTATCTTACTTTTTACAGAGTATGGAAAGAGGTCTACGATGGAGAGCGTACCGACTCTGACGGCAATGATATACGTCCGAATGAGGAGGAAGTAAGGGAATGGACCGAAACTTTTTTAGAGGATTCAACCGGTTATGCCGGCGAGCCGCTTAAGTTTTATTTCACTGAGGGCATGCATGTTATAAGGCTTTCCTCGGATCGCGAGCCGATGCTTATTGAGAGCTTAAAGCTCTGCGGAACCACGGATGCCAGAACTTATTCAGAAGTAAAAGCCGAATATGAAAGCAAGGGCTATAAGCCGGCCGGCGGCAAAACTCAATATTTACAAGCTGAGGATATGTTTGAGAAATCATCACGGAGTATTTTTCCGCAGAACGACCGCAGTTCGGCGGCAACTCAGCCGCAGGATATCTTCTTAGTGAAGCTTAATTCAATGGGTGGAAGCAACTGGCAGAACTCCGGAGCATGGGTTTCATGGAAACTTAAGGTTGAAGAAAGCGGGCTTTATAAAATAGCTCCCAGATTCAAGCAGAATTTCTCATCCGGAAAGTATGTAAGCAGAAAGCTGACTATTGACGGAGAGGTGCCGTTTAAAGAAGCCGAAAGCTTAAAATTCGATTACAGCGGTGATTGGCAGGTTAAAGCGCTCGGCGACGAAGAAAACGGAGATTATCTTTTTTATTTTGAGGCAGGAAAGGAATACACGATATCCATGGAGGTTGTTCTTGGCAGTATGGGCGAAATACTGACAAGGGTAGACCGCGTTGTGGACGCGCTCAATGAGTGTTACCGCGAAATACTTATGATTACCGGCACCACTCCGGACAGCTACCGCGAATACAATTTTCAAGAGATTATTCCTGAAACTCTTGAGAAACTGGATTCACAGGCGAAAGAGCTTGAAAGTATTTCGGAAATGATGGTTGAAGCCACGGGTGCTCGGGGCGAGAGTGTAACTACGCTCGATCAGCTTGTTTTTCTTATAAATAAGATGACAGATGATCCGGATACTATCGGGGGACTTTTCACACAGTTCAAAGATAATATTTCGTCTCTCGGATCGTGGATACAGTCAATTTCGCAGCAGCCGCTGTCGCTTGATTATTTTGCGATAGTTCCGGCTGATAAGGAAATACCGAAAGCGGACGGAGGTTTTTTGGAGAATCTCGCTTTCGGATTCAAGTCGTTTATAGCATCGTTCGTGGTGGATTACAGTGCGCTCGGAAGTGAAAATGATGGTTCTTCCTCCGATTCGATAACGGTATGGCTTTCAACCGGACGCGATCAGTATAATGTTATTCGTCAGCTTATAGACGGTACATTTTCGCCGCAACATGGAACTAATGTGAATCTGCAATTGGTTGGAGAGGGTACTTTGCTGCCTTCTGTGCTTACAGGAAAAGGTCCCGATGTTTCGCTTTCCAACGCTGTTGACAGCACGAGTTCCATTGAAAATCCGATAGACTATGCCGTAAGACATGCGGTTGAGGATTTAAAGCAGTTTGATGATTACGAAGAAGTCATAAAACGTTTTCACGAAAGCGCAATAGTTCCATATCAGTTTGACGGCGGCACATACGCGCTGCCGGAGACGCAGACCTTCAGCATGATGTTTGTGCGGACTGATATTTTTGAAGAAATGAATCTTGAGATACCGAAAACCTGGGATGAGCTTGAGACTATAATACCGGAGCTTCAGAAAAAGAATATGTCGGTGGGCATACCGCACGATTTGAATGCCCTTTTAATGTTCATGTATCAGCGGAACACCCCGCTGTATCTCGATGACGGTGCGAGAACAAACCTTGATTCAAAGGTTGCGATTCAGTGCTTCCAGAAACTTACTGAATATTTTACTCTTTATAATCTGCCGACAGATTATGATTTTTATAACCGTTTCCGTTCGGGTGAGATACCGATAGGAATTCAGGATTATACAGTTTATAACCAGCTTTCGCTTTTCGCACCGGAAATACGCGGGGATTGGATTATGACGTCTGTCCCGGGTACGGTAGATGAAAACGGCAATATAAACAATTCTATCACCGCAAAGGGAACGGCAGTAATGATGCTTAAAGGCGTAAGAAATAAAGAAGCGGCATGGGATTTCATGAAATGGTGGACTTCCGCCGAAACTCAGAGCGAGTTTACGAATCAGATGCAGAATATCTTAAGCTCCGGCATGCAGGCGACCGCCAATGTAGAAGCGCTTTCTATGCTTCCGTGGCCGGTAAGGGACTATAAGAATATAGAAGAACAGTGGTCAAATGTTGTGGGTACTCCAGAGGTTCCGGGCGGATACTATACAACTCGTGTGGTGAATTTTGCTTTTAATGATGTATACAATACCAAAAAAGATCCCGGAGATACATTACAGAGCTATATAGAGTCACTTAACAGCGAGCTTTCACGCAAGAGAAAAGAATTCGGAATTGAGCAAGGAGAATGAGTTCTATGTCTGTAACCCCATTAAAACGAAGCAATAAAAAGAGTCTTGGACATAAGATTAAAAGCAACGCAATATGCTACGCCTTGACATTACCGTATTTTGCTATATTTTTTATTTTTACGGTATGTCCGGTACTGATTTCCATATTTCTTAGTTTCACAACATTTAATGTACTTGAAGCGCCGGTATTTATAGGCATTGAAAATTACGCAAGAATGTTTTTGGACGATGACGTATTTATAATCGCTATAAAGAATACATTTATTCTTGCTGCCATTACCGGTCCTGTAAGCTATCTGCTGTCTTTGGCTGTGGCATGGCTTATAAACGATCTTAACCGTTTTATGAGGGCGTTTATTACAGTTATCTTTTTTGCGCCTTCGCTCTCGGGAAACGCGCTGCTGATTTGGACGGTTCTTTTCAGCAGTGATGCCTATGGCTATGCAAACGGTTTTCTGATGAATCTCGGAATTATCAATCAGCCGATTCGCTGGCTGCAGGATCCGAAGTATATGATGACACTTGTTATTGTAGTTGTGCTGTGGTCATCACTCGGTACAAGTTTCCTTTCGTTTATTGCCGGACTTCAGGGTATAAACCGTTCATATTACGAGGCGGGAGCGATTGACGGCATACGCAACCGCTGGCAGGAGCTTTGGTACATAACCTTGCCGGCAATGCGTCCGCAGCTCATGTTCGGCGCGGTAATGAGTATTTCCAGCGCGTTTTCAATAGGAGATGTCGTAACGCGTCTTGTCGGTTTTCCGAGCACGAATTACGCGGTTCATACAATTATCAATCATCTGCAGGATTACGGCGGAATCAGATATGAAATGGGTTATGCGTCAGCCATTGCCACGGTGCTGTTTTTGGCTATGATAATAACCAACAGAATAGTAAGAAATCTGCTTTCCAAGGTTGGCGAATAAGCTCAAGGAGAATGACTATATGGCAACTGCAAAATTAGCTAAAAGAACCAAACAGCTGAATCGTTCGCTTGCAGGCAACCTAGGCGTTTATACGGTTCTCTTTATTCTGGCGGTTTTTATGGTGCTTCCGTTGGTGTATACTCTGGTATCATCAGTAAAGCCACTGGAAGAATACTGGGTTTTTCCGCCTAAATTTACAGTAGATCATCCTACTATGAAAAATTATAAGGATTTATTTACCATGTTGACCGATTCTATGATTCCGTTTTCAAGGTATCTTTTCAATACCGCGTTTGTTTCAATCGTAGGTACTGCCGGTCATGTTATACTCTCTTCTATGTGTGCGTTTGGCCTTGCAAAGCACAGATTTCCCGGTTCAAAAATAATGTTTTCAATGGTGGTTCTGGCGCTTATGTTCAATACCACTGTTACCAGAATACCTAACTTTATTATAATGTCGAAGCTTAATATGCTTGATACATATGCCGCGCTGATTGTTCCGGCGTTCGGTTCCTCGCTCGGTCTTTACCTTATGAAGCAGTTTATGGATTCAATGGTAAACGACTCGGTGCTTGAATCCGCACGTATTGACGGTGCGGGTGAGTGGAGGGTGTACTGGAGAATGGTAATGCCGATGGTAAAGCCGGCATGGCTTACACTTATTATATTTTCGTTCCGTGACTTATGGAATATCGGCAGCACTACATATATTCAGAGCGAACCGCTTAAAACCCTTAATTATGTTATGTCGCAGATTTCCGCGGGCGGCGTTGCGCGCGCAGGTGCAGCAGCCGCGGCAGGTGTAATTATGATGATTGTACCGATAACGGTATTTATTATCACGCAGAGCAACGTTGTGGAAACAATGGGCTCCTCCGGCATGAAGGAGTAAGGCAATGAAGAATATATTAGTAAAAGCAGCAGCGCTTCTGCTTGTGATGACAGCGCTTAGTTCCGGTTTGACGGCATTTGCCCAAACTGCGGCATATGTTCCCTATACTACCTATACATACAGCTATGACGGTGAGGCACAGGAAAGTCCTAACGCTTTTGTGCCGGTTGAAAGATATGACGCTACGTCGCTTGGAACTGCGGAGCTTAAAAACCCAAGCGATTTGTTTGTTGATACTGAAAGCGGCAGGGTTTATATAGCCGATACCGGCAATAACCGTATTCTGATACTGGATAACAGCCTCAAACTCATAAATATTTTTTCGGAATTTGAAAACACCGAAAAGGGAGGCATGGATAAGTTTAACGGACCGCAGGGGGTTTTTGTTTCCTCACGTGGGCATGTATTTGTGGCGGATACCGAAAACGGCCGTATTGTGGAATTTGATGCTCAGTTAAAAATGATTCGGATTTTAACCGAGCCGGTTTCGCCTTTTTGGCCTGAAGATATGTCTTTTAAGCCGATAGCACTGGTTGTGGACAGCGGAAACCGCATTTACGCCCTTTCCCAGAATATGAACGAGGGTGTTGTGAATTTAAGCGAAACCGGCGAATTTTTAGGATTTTACGGTGCTCAGAAGGTTCAACAAAGCATTTTCGACTGGTTTACTCAGCTTTTTCAGAATGAGGAAAAAAGCAAGCGTACCGTAAAAACCGTGCCGCGTGTTTATAACAGTATCGCAATAGACAGCCGTGATTTTGTATGGTTGACCGCGAACTCGATTGAAAAGCAGGATCAGATAGATTATATGACCTCAAAGTCTCTGACAAGCGCGCCGATAAAGCGTCTTAATCCCAAGGGAGACGATGTGCTTTTCCGAAATGCGAAATGGGCTCCGGGCGGCGACCTCGGTGAAGAGCCTTCAAGCATCGTAGATGTTACCATGAAGGACAACGGAATATATTCGATACTTGACAGTAACAAGAATAAAATTTTCACTTATGACAATAACGGCAACCTGCTTTATGCCTTCGGCGCTTCGGGACAGCAGTTGGGAACTTTCAATCTCTGCACATCGATTTCCTACTTCGGTAATGATTTGCTGGTGCTTGATAAGGGCAACGGCACTATTACGCGTTTGGAACAGACTGATTACGGCGCTTTGATAGAAAGAGCGATAGTCGCAGATGCCAACCGTGAATTTGAAGAATCGCTTGAATGCTGGAATTCGGTTTTAAAGCAGAATCAGAATTTTGATATGGCATATACCGGAATTGCCGACGCTTTTCTGCGCAACGGCGATTACGAGGAAGCAATGGAATATTTTAAAACCGCCCGTGATACTGAAAACTACTCAAGAGCTTTCAAAAGCTACCGTTCTGAATTTGTACGTGAAAATCTGATTTACATAGTTTTGGTTGTATGCGCGGTATTAGCGGTATTTTTCATTGTCAACAAGAAAATCAAAAAATTCAACAATAAGTTTTATTATTCTGACAGCAAACACACGCTGCTTGACGAATTCCTTTATTCGTTTTACAGTATTTATCACCCGATGAAGGGCGCATGGTGTATAAAGGCGGAAAGACGGGGCAGCGTCCGGGCGGCGCATATTATAAATCTTCTTGTTATAGCGACCTTTATTTTCAAGGGCATAGGAACAGGATATATTTTCAATAATGTGTTGATTCAGAATTTTGATATTGTACGCACGGTCTTAAGTGTTGTTCTGCCAATACTTTTATGGTGTGTTTCAAGCTGGTCATTAACTACATTGTGCGGCGGCGAGGGAAATATCAAACAGATATATGTTGCCACTTCTTATTCGCTTATGCCGCTTGTCGTGATAAATATACCAATGACCATTATAAGCAACTTTCTCGCAATAGAAGAGCAGGCGTTTCTGACCTTTATGATTTTTCTTTCTTTTGCGTGGAGTCTGCTGCTGATTTTTGCATCTACAATGACAATACATGATTATACAATGGGCAAAAATCTGTTTACGGTAATTCTTTCGGTTGTGGGAATGCTTATAATACTTTTCCTTGCGATACTGCTGATTATTCTTTCGAATAAGATAGTTTCTTTCATACAGCAGATTTACGAGGAAGTAATCAACCGTTTATAAAGGAGATTGTTATGAGAATACAAAAATTCAATTATGTATTGCGTTCGATCTGTCTGATGTTGATTGCAGGTATGTTAAGCTGTTTGGTCGCTGTTGGCACTTCCGGAAATGGAGAAGAAAGTGCCTCCGGCACATCTGCGCCGGATTTATCAAAGCACGGCATGTATGCCGGCAGCTCTGAAATGCTTGGCAATATGCAGCGTATAGCAACTTCAGGCGAATTAGAGCTTTATGCTAACAAAGAAACAGCTGAGATAGCGGTGCGCGATGTTTCCTCGGGCGAGGTGTGGTCCGCAATTCCGTATGACTACAATAAAGACGGTAAAGCCAGTGATGAAACCAAGGCGTCGCTCGCGTCCTTTATCAGTCTTACATATTACGATTCTGCCAGCAAGGAATACACGATGAACGGATATGAAGACTGTATTTCACGCGGACAGTTTGAATTTGAGACGATTGACAACGGTGTACGAATAAATATGCAAATCGGAACTCTCAAGGATCAGTTTAACGTCCCGTTTGCGGCAGAGGCCGAGCGTTTTGAGGAAAAGGTTTTAAGCAAACTTTCAGGTATAGCGAAACGCAGAGTGGAGGCGTTTTACACCAAATATTCCGCAGATGATGAAAAACTTGATTCGGAAGTGAAAGAAAGACTTTTGAATCTTTATCCGGGGCTTGCCGACTTTGACTTTTATATTCTGCGCGACGACGCGACAGAACGCGATATTTCGGTTTTAAACGGATATATTTCCGAAACCGATTATACTGCAGAGGATTATAATGACGACGCGAAAAAATCAGGTTCAGCCGAGCGCGGAGAAGCGGCGGCGTTATTTGAAATTCCGATTGAATTTTATTTGAGCGATAACAGCTTGGTTGTGAACATTAACGCAAAAGAAATTTCTTACGACAAATCGTCTTTTGTGCTTAATAAAATCAGACTTATGGAATATTTCGGAGCCGGCAAATCGGTTAATTCCGGGTACATTTTTGTACCGGACGGTTCAGGCAGTATTATAAACTTTAATACCGATGGGACAAAGAAAATTTTAAACACTGTAAACAGAGTTTACGGTCAGGACTATACGCTCTTGCAGAAGAATGAATATCAAAACCTTTCTGAACAGGCTTATCTTCCTGTTTTTGGGATAAAAGAGAATAACAGGGCATTTGTAGGCATTATTGAAGACGGAGACGCGATGTCTCAGATCGTAAGCCAGTCAGGCAATATAATTTCAGGGTATGAAACCGTTTCAGCTGAGTTTAACTACGCGGTGGTACAGAGCTACCTGTATGAGGACGGCAAAAAACAAAACGGTCAGTGGACATATATCAGCAAGGATTATTATGATGGAAATTACACAATCCGCTATAAATTCATGACCGGTGAGGATGCGGGATATGTCGGCATGGCAAAAGTATACCGTGATTATCTCATAAAAAACGGCAGTCTTAAAAAGCTTGAAAAGACAGATGATTCAGCCTTTTATCTTGAGGTAATAGGTCTTATTACCCGCAAAGATTCGTTTTTCGGAATACCCTATAATAAAAAGATAGCAGTTACAAGCTTTTCAGACGCTGTCGAGCTTATGGAAGACCTGAAAGAAAACGGCGTAACAAATATCAAGCTGCGTTATAAGGGCTGGGCAAACGGAGGATTTAACAATACCGTGCCTTCTAAGGCGACACCGGAAAAGAAGCTCGGAGGAAAAGACGGATTAGAAAGCCTTGCGGAATATATAAAGAAAAATAATTACTCGCTTTTCCTTGATGTCAACTTCCATATAGTGAGAAATAATAAATTATTTGACAGCTTTGTTCCGTTGTTTGATTCACCTCGTTCAAATGACGACAATATTGTGGCGATGACCCCGCCTGAAGAGCTGAACAATATTTCCGCAGAACAGAATTTCTATTATGCGATAAAGCCTTCCAAGATGGGGGATTACTATTCGTCGTATTTTGATAGTTATAAAAAATACGGCATCGGAGCATCCTCGATTTCATATGCGGGCAATATGCTTTATTCCGATTTTGATAAGGATAACGGTGTGACGCGTCAAAAATCGCTTGAAATGCTTAAAGAAAATTTGAATAACAACTCGGAAGCAATAGGAGATCTTCTTACAGACGGCGGCAATGCCTATATATTCCCGTATGCAGGCGATATACTTAATATTCCGCTATCTGACAGCGGAAATATCGTTGAGGACGAAAGCGTTCCGTTTATGCAGATAGTGCTTCACGGATACATACAGTATGCGGGAGCCGCTGTTAATCTTTCTGATAATCTTCAGATATCGCTGCTGAAAAGCGCTGAATACGGAGCCAATCTTTATTTTACGCTCGGATATGAAAATACCGGCGCGCTTAAGGATACATCTCTTTCTTATATGTATTCGATAGATTACAGTACGTGGAAAAGCGATATCGTAAGCCTTTACAAAAAGTATAACAGCGTTTTTGCCACACTTCAGAATCAGGCTATCAAAGGCCATGAAAAGCTGGCGGAAAATGTTTATAAAACTACTTATGAAGACGGCACTCAGGTGGCGGTAAACTACGGTGATAATGCGGTCAGAGTGAACGGAAAGACCGTTGACGCTATGGATTTTGCCGTAGTCTGATATTTACGGAAAAAGGAGTCGATACAATGAAAAAGGCAAATCCGGTTTTCGTCAGGCGCCGTCTTTCGCTGTCATTCAGGCAGAAAAAGCAGCTTACATACTGGGCGTTTCTCATTCCGTTCTTATTGGGATTTTTCCTTATAATGCTCGGTATTTATATAAATTCGCTTCAATACAGCTTTAATGATGTTATAATTGACGGCGCGGACGGATTTCATCTGGAATGGCTGGGCTGGGAAAACTATAATTACGCGCTTAATAAAGATCCGAACTTTGTAACTAATATTCAGAGCTCAATAGTGACAATGCTCACCAATATACCTCTGGTAATACTTTATTCGCTGATGATAGCCGTAATACTGAACAGAGAAATGAAAGGACGTACATTTTTCAGGGCGGTTTTTTTCATACCGGTTATCTTGGCTACGGGTTTTATGACCAAGGCGGATTTAAACAATATGGTTTCCGACCAGATGTGGAACAATATGGGCGTGGCTACTTCTGCCGCGACAGACACCGAAATGGCTAACGGGCTTTTTAATTCGGTGGAGATGCAGAATTACCTGACAAGCTTCGGTCTGAGTCCTGAAATTTCTCAGTATATTTTGACAGCCGCCCAGAATATATACGACATCGTAAATATTTCCGGCGTTCAGATGGTAATTTTTCTTGCGGGAATACAGTCAATTTCTCCTGCGATTTATGAGTCGGCGTCAATAGACGGCGCTACCGCGTGGGAGTCCTTCTGGCTTATTACCTTCCCGATGATAAGTCCGCTGATAATAGTAAATGTGGTGTATACGGTCATAGATTCGTTTACTTCATCAAACAATATTATAATGCAGCAAATCCAAGAGCAGACATATCAATCCAACGGAATGGGACTGGCGTCCGCTATGGCGTGGTTTTATTTCCTTGTGGTGGCGGTATGCGTAATAATAATTACCCTTATTATACGCGGATATGTTTACTATCAGCAGAGAGATTGAGGTGGCAGAAATGAAAGGTATTTTAAAGGGACAAAGAGAAAAAAAGCCATCACGTTTGGCGGAAGCTTTTTCTAAAAACCGTATAAGAAGAACGCTCGGTCAGATTTTTATATACGTACTGCTGATTGAAATTGCGTTTGTAATCCTGTTTCCTCTGCTTTCCAAGTTTTCGGCCTCACTTATGAGCAGCAGCGATATGTACGACCGCACGGTAATATTCATTCCGCGTAATCCCACGCTTGAAAATTACAAGGTTGTGTGGGAGGAAGCATTCTTTCTTATAGCGACAAAAAATACACTTCTGATTTCGCTTTTAGCGGCGGTATTGCAGACGCTAATATGCGCTATGACAGGTTACGGTCTGGCTAAGGTTAAATCAAAACTGGGCAATTTGGTGCTTTTATTTGTTGTGCTGACAATTTTAATTCCGCCGCAAATAATACTTGTGCCTATGTTTTTAAAGTTCCGTTTCTTCGATATTGCGGGAATTATAAAGGCTATAAGCGGCGGTACGATAACTCTTATGAATTCTGTATGGCCCATTGTTATCCTATCGGTTACGGGTCTCGCTTTTAAAAACGGCTTATATATTTTCATAATGCGTCAGTTCTATAAAGGAATACCCGAGGAAATAGAGGAAGCGGCAAGCATTGACGGATACGGGATCTTCCCGACCTATTTCAAGGTTGTGCTTCCGATGTCCGTACCAATGATGATAACTATATTCATGTTCTCGTTTTCGTGGCAGTGGACGGATACGTTTTACTCCGGTATGTTCTTTTCAGAGCTGAAAGTACTTTCAAATACAATATTTACTATGACCTCGGCGTTCCATTCGGGCAACTTTGCGGGCAATTACAGCACGTCGTCGCTTTTGCAGACCGGTGTGCTTATGGCAATAATTCCACTGGTTATAATTTATATTTTTGCACAGCGCAAGATAATAGGCGGTATAGAGCGTAGCGGTCTTGTCGGTTAAACCGGCAGTTTAGGCTAAATTTTTAAGAGGAGAATTACTGTGTATAATAAATCGCAAATATTTCGTATTCTTGACAAGCAGTCAAATTTCAATCAAACACTTGAACCTTACCTTTTTAAAACGGTAGATACTCTTGATGTAAAGGGCTATGAAACTTTTGACAGACTGGACAGCCCGCCCGCGGATGAGCTTTACCGCGATATGCAGGAAGGATATGTTTGGGGAAAAGAGAAGATTTACTGCTGGTTTAAGGCTGAATATAAGGTGCCGGAAGAGCTTGCCGGCAAAAAGCTTTACCTTTATCCTGAGTTTGACGGATATGAGGGGCTGCTTTTTGTAAACGGAGTGCCGCATACCAATTACGCTTCTAAAATTTGCGTAAACACTCACGGGAATCATTATTGCAAGGCATTCACGTTAGGGGCCGATGCGGGAGAAGTTTTTAAGCTTGATCTTGAGGCTTACGCAGGTCATGATTTTGAGGGGAATCATCCTTTTGCCCCGGCGGCGAAACACAGCTACAATTTAAAGCTGGGAAAGTTTCGCGTATGTGTTAAAGACGAGCTTATATACAAATTTTATTACGATTATAAGGTTTTGCAGGATTTGCATGACGCACTGCCTGAAAACAACTTTAAGCGTGCGGAAATCTTAAAAGTATTTTTGAAGCTGCACGAGGTACTTTACTGCGATATAAAAAATTGCAGGGAGGAAGACTGGCGTGAAGGTGTGCGCTTAGGAATTGAAATAATGGCTCCTGTGCTGAAAAAGCATAATTCGGAGTCAGTTCCGCGCGCCGGAATATTAGGTCATTCTCATATGGATACCGCATGGACATGGGAAATAGATGAGACCATTAAAAAATGTGCCAGAACATATGCGAACCAACTGAATTTAATGGATCAGTACCCCGATTATCTTTTTATTCAAAGCTCTTCTCTTCACCTTAAATTTATGGAGGAGCATTATCCAAAGCTGTTCGAAAGAATCAAGAAAAGGATTTTAGAGGGAAGATATGAGCCAAACGGAGGCGTGTGGGTCGAATGTGACTGCAATATCACAGGCGGAGAATTTATGGTTCGTCAGTTCCTCTGGGGACAGAACTATACCAGAAAGCATTTCGGATATACCTCAAATTCCTTCTATCTGCCTGATACTTTCGGTTACAGCGCGGCGCTTCCGCAGATTATGAAGGGCTGCCATGTTGATTATTTCCTTACAACTAAACTTGGCTGGAACGAAAACAACAAATTTCCGTATGAAACCTATTATTGGCAGGGTATAGACGGTTCAAAGGTACTTGTCCATCATAATGTAACTCATCTTCCCCCTTCTCCGTCAAGAATTATCGGAGCGCTTGATGCTTTACAGCAGAAATCGGTAAACAACGAAAGACTGGTTACCTTCGGTTACGGTGACGGTGGCGGCGGTCCGGAAGACGCTATGCTTGAAACGGCTGAAAGAATTAAGGATTTAGAAGGCTGCCCTAAGGTTTACTACACCACCGTAGGGGACTTTATGAAAAATTTAGAGGCCAATCTTTTTGAACCCTCTACTTACCGCGGAGAACTTTATCTTGAGAATCACCGCGGAACACTCACCAATCAGCACACCATTAAAAGAAACAACCGAAAGGCGGAAATTGCTATCCATAACGCAGAACTCTTAACCGTTATGGATGCGGTGGATAAAGGCAAAACAGCTTCTTCCGAGAATATAAATCCGCTTGTTGAGACATTGCTTGTAAATCAGTTCCACGATATCCTGCCCGGAACCTGCATTCCTGAGGCGCATGACCGCAGCATAAGAGAAACCACTAAGGTAATCACCGACGCTGAAGCGATTTGCGTAAACCTTATGCGCGGTAATAATGCCGACAGTACCGTAACGCTTTTCAACCCTCTTTCCTTTGAGAGGAAAGACGTCATTGAAATTCCGGGAGAGCATTATATTGAAGCCGCGGGAACGGCACAGCAGATAGTTACCAAAAACGACGGAAAAACCTTTTTGCACGTTTGCGGAATAAAGCTGGGCGCTTTTGAGGGCAAAGCGTTTTCATTTACGGAAAATGCGGAAAATGGGACTTCTCCGTTTAAATTCGTCGGTAAAACGCTTGAAACTCCTTTTGCGGTTGTCACGTTTGATAAAAAAGGCTATATGTCCTCATTCATCGACAAGCGCACCGGAAGAGAACTTAGGGGAGAGTCATACAGCCTTAATACATTTATCTTCGGTGAAGAGGTTTCGGCGGCGTGGGACTGCTGGAATATAGATATAGATTACGAGAAAAAAATGTCCGACTGTGCCGAGCTTCTTTCATTCGAACCTGTAAGCGACGGAGCAGTAGAGTTCCGCATCCGCGCAGAATACAGAATTTCGGACAAAACAACTCTTTCACAGGACATAGTTTTCTATTCCGCGAGCCCGAGGGTTGATTTTGAAACGACTGTCGACTGGAACGATAAGCACAGACTGCTTAAGACGGTATTTGACACATCGGTCCGCGCGGAATATTCGGTGCATGAAATTCAGTTCGGAAATGTCAAGCGTCCGACTAACCGCAATACCGAGGTACAGCAGGCGCGTTTTGAGGTGTCAAATCATAAGTATACCGATATTTCCGAGCCGTCATACGGTATTTCAATACTTAACGACTGTAAGTACGGGCTTTCGGTGCTTGATTCCAATATATCGCTTACTCTGCATAAGGGCGGAAGCAAGCCGGATCCGCGCGGCGATAAGGGCGTACACAAGTTTACATATTCCTTCTATCCTCATACCGGTACTTTTTGTGCTGAAAACACTGTGCATGAGGCGTATTATCTCAATAATCCGGTGCTTAGCTTCGCCGGCAGCCGCGAGATGTCCGGAATTGTTCGGATTGAAAAGGAAAATGTCATTGCGGAAACGATAAAACCATGCGAGGAAAATCAGAAGGCTTACATAGCAAGAGTATATGAGTCGGAGGGCAGTTTTGTCAAAACAGGTATCACATTCAAAGGTGCCGTAAGGGTCTGCAGAACCGATATGCTCGAGCAAAATGAACAAGAAATTACCGATTTCAACAATGTAAAGTATTCCTTCAAGCCCTTTGAAATCAGCACTTTCAAGGTATATTATTGATATTTTCCTAAATATATCCATATATATTAGGATTATCTGACAATTCGCAAAAAATGTCCACATCTATTAAATTTATTTCTTGCACAAAGTTTTTCAATTTTTTATAATAATTATATGCAAAATGGGAGGAAATTTAAAATGAGCTCTATCAAATGGTTTTCCACAACCGAGAATGAATACTGGAAAGAAATCGAATATAAACCCTCTGACAATACAAATAAAACCACACTCGGCACTACGGGTGCAGTTGATCAGACGATAGACGGATTTGGCGGTTGTTTTAACGAACTCGGTCAGATAGCGTTAGAAAAGCTGCCCGAAAGCGACAGGGAAAAGATATTGGATTTACTTTTCGACCCGAATGAGGACGGTCTGCGCTTTAATTATTGCCGTACGCCTATGGGCGCGAGTGATTATGCTGAGCGCTGGTATAGCTACAATGAAACAGAAGAAGACTATGCAATGGAAAATTTCAGCATAGACGGTGACAGAAAATATCTTCTTCCGTATATCAAAGCAGCGCTGAAGCGCAAACCCGATATGAAATTGTTTGCTTCTCCCTGGAGTCCTCCGACATGGATGAAATTCCCCAAGGCTTATAATTTCGGAACATTAAACTGGAACGAAAAAAATTTAAAAGCATATGCGCTTTATTTTGCCAAATATGTTGAGGCTTATAAAAAAGAAGGCATAAAGATAGATCAGGTACATATTCAGAATGAACCGTTTTCCGATCAGAAATTCCCGTCATGCAAATGGACGGGAGAGCAGTTCATTGACTTTATAGGCAATTATATAGGACCGCTCTTTGAAGAAAAAGGAATAGATACGGATATTTTTCTCGGTACCCTCAACAGCGGAATCATTGAGAGCTTCAACGGTTATGTAAACGCACTTATGCACGACAAGAAAGCCTCAAAATATACAAAGGGAATGAGTTTTCAGTGGGCAGGCAAAAATATGCTCCCGCTTGCGAAGGCGAGCTTTCCCGACCTTTACACAATACAGTCCGAGAACGAGTGCGGAGACGGCTGGAATTCATGGGGATACGCCTTATATGTTTACAGCCTCTTCAGGCATTATCTCAACTACGGGGTCAGGGCATATGTGTACTGGAATATGATATTAAGCGAAGGCGGAATGAGCACCTGGGGCTGGCGTCAGAACTCTATGATTACCGTTGAGGACAACGGAACTTATAAACTTAACCCCGAATTTTACATAATGAAGCACTTCTCACGATATGTGGCTCCGGGTGCAGTTCGGCTTGAGCTTGCCGGCCGCTGGACTTCAAACTCAATAGCTTTCCGCAATACTGACGGCAGTATCGTACTTATTGCCCAAAATCCATTTAAAGAGGCACAGACAGTTGAATTTACCCACGAAGCAAATACTTATTCTTTTGAACTTCCTGCAGATTCGGTAAACACAATTATTTTATAAGGAGGATTTTGTATGAAAAAATGGGTCAGTTTGTTTCTCTGCGTTTTAATGGCGCTTTCGGCCGCGGCATGCGGCGACTCGAAAGGAAAAGGCGGGGACACTTCCGATAACGCTGTTTCTGATGAAGTCGTTGTTGATTTAGGGGGTTATACCTTCACGATTTTAGACGGCGACAAAGCGCATTTTGCTCCCGAATCGGGTACAGCGCTCAACGACCGCACGCTTGAAATTGTAGAAGAGGTTGAAAAAACTTTCAACTGCAATATTGAAGTACAGGTAGTCGACCCTTCCGCAATGTTCAACAAGATTCAGCCGAGCATTATGGCAGGGGATAAAACAGCTGACTTGGTGGTGAGCACCACATGGACATTCGGTCAGCTTATCAGCGCCGATTTAATGGCGGATCTCAACACTTTTGATGAGCTCGATCTTTCGAATCCGTGGTGGAACCAGAGTGTTATTCCAAAATGCACCTTAAACGGCAAGGTGTTGGCCGCAAGCGGCTCTTTCCTTACCCATATCGAAAAAATATGGGTTATGTTCTTCAATAAAAAGATTTGGCAGGAGCTAAACTACGAGGACCCGTACCAGCTTGTACGCGACGGAAAATGGACATGGGACAAATGGGACGAGTTTGCCAAAGGAGCCATGCGCGATTATGACGGCAACGGAGTTGTGGATTCGGAAAAGGATCGTTGGGGACTTGTCGCTCCGGTAGGAGATTTTTCCAAAGCAATGTTTCTTTCAATGGGCGGCGAATATTATAAGGCGGACGGCAACGGCGGTATAACCCTCGCCTGCAATAATGAGGCATCTTATAATATGTTCAATAAAATGAGTAAGATTATACGCGAGGATAAGGTCATGTATAAGGATTCACCCGACGCCGCGGTAACCTTTACAGCGGATAAAAGCCTTTTCTTCTCTTATCTGCTTATGCCCGATCAGCATTCGCTTCATCCGCTCAGAGATATGGAAAGTGATTTCGGCGTGCTTCCTATGCCTAAATATGATGAATCGCAGGAAAATTACATAGGGGCAGTAGATCATAACGCTCCTCTCTTCGGTGTTCCTAAGTCCAATCCCAATAAGCGCGAGGTTGGTATCATATTAGAGGCGTTGGGAAGACGCTTCCAGGGAATAGATAAGTACAAGACAGACGACTGGGCAGGCGTTTACTGGCGCGACGATGAAACCGTTGAAATGATAGACGATTATATTATTCCGAGCGCGGGATACGATTACATAATCCGTAATGCCAACAGCACTCTTGGCCTTCCGGTATCTGCGATTGAGGGTGCCATATTCGGCAATAGTGAATCCGGAGACCTTGCAAGTACGATGAAGGCTATTGAATCTCCTATAAATGAAGCACTGAAAGATTTATTTGGAAAATAATGAAAGGGAGAAATACCGTATATGAAAATTAAAAAGTATGTTCCGATATTTGTAAGCGTAATGCTTCTTATTTCTGCCCTCTGCCCGCTTAACTCATCGGCGGCTGAAGAAACAAAAGCCCGCCCGAAGCTGACGATAGGCAAATTTGATAAGGCGCCTACTATAGATGGTAAGGTTACCGCGGCCGAGTGGGGAGAAAAATCCTTTTCAATCGGAGAAAATCAGCCCAATGTTACGGTTTATAAAACCGAAATCAAGAATGAAGAAGGCGAGGTTACCGGTTACAAACCTCTTAATAAAACCACCACAGATGTATATATGGGCTGGGATGATACTCATGTTTATTTAGGTGTTGTGGCAAAATATACCGATCATTATGCTTTGGCTATATTGGGAAATCAGCTCTGGCAGGATGACTGCATACAAACCAAAATTTCGGCAACCGAAAAAGGTACTCAGTATAATGATATTGACTTCGGTATCAGTTCAAGCACCGGAAAGGCACTTGCTCATGTATGGAATCCTACTCAGGGTGGTATGAAATACGGTCAGCTTCAGGCGGGCAAAGGCAAAGATTTCATGATCACCCGTGAGGGCGATGTAACGACATATGAAATTGCGTTCCCGCTCAAAAGCTTTGCAACCACGGTTTTGAAGCTGAAGCAGAACGATAAAATTTCCTTTTCGTTAGTTCAGCATATGAGCAAAAATGACACAAAAGGCAACGGTGCGGGCTTTTACGAGTTTGCCGGTGGAATAGTAATGGATAAGGAAATATCCAATACCGCGGTTATTACTCTCGGCGCGGCAAAAAAACTTGCCGGCTCAAACACCAATGAGCCGGTTGCCTCAAATAACAGCAGCGGCGGGAACAATCAGGGCGGAAGCACCACGTCGTCTACGCAAAGCGGCAATAATTCCAATGTAACTTCAAGTGATAATTCATCGTCGACCGGCAGTGATATTTCTTCTGATTCTTCGGATATTGAAAGTGATATTAACACTTCGTCGGACAGCAGTACAAATGATGTTGATAGTGATACTGCCGGAACCAATGCCGATGAAACAAGCGAGAAAGAGCAAGGCACAAAAAATGTTTTAATTATTGTAATTGTATGCGTTGTGGCTCTCGCTGTTCTGGGCGCGGCGTTCTATTTCTTGATTTTGCGCAAAAAATAAACTGAAAATTTATAAATCGGAGGCAAAACGATGAAAAGCGTTAAAAGATTTTCAGCATTATTGACATCAATTATAATGACATTTTCTCTGATTATAGTTTCAGCGTCCGACGCAGAAATAAAAATTATTAAAGAGGTTACTCCTGAGACTATGGATTGGTCGGCGGAGGAAGTAGCATATATTGATTTTTCCGAAATTGACAGCATTTCCCTTGAGGACGGCGCTGTGGGACACGGAATAAAACTTTTACCTAATAACGGCGCTACTTCATGGAAAGCGGCAAACCGGCTTTCGGAAGACGGATATCTGCTTTTCGGTAAAGAAGCAAATACTGACGGCGGCAATCCGGAAAAGCTGGATTTCGGCAATGTCTATTTTAATGTTGATGTACCGCTTGCGGAAAAGGCAAAAACCGCATATGCGTTAAAGGTGGATTATTACGGCGGCGGAATCGGAGTTGACGCCGGTTCGTATATAACATTTTGCTACAATAATTCGGAAAAGGCGGAATATACCACCGGTCAGTATAAATACGGCTCTACCTATAACAGCGGTAAAGTTGAAAGTATGTATGTCCTGCTTTCAGACGCCAATCTTTCCGAAAACGTAGGGACTCCGAAGGGCGATATCCGTATGAATACATGGACCGGAGCCCAGCTTAAAATACGGCGTATTTCTATTGTCGAATATTCGCCTCTTGTAACGCCAGAGCTAAAAGAAGTATATAAGGGGCCCAAAAAGGAAATAGCCACTATTGATTTTTCCGATTTTTCAGAGACAGATATAACAAACGGGAGCTTCGCCGGAAACGGACTCACATTGCTTACAACGCAGGATACGGGTGCGGCTATGGCTTCCAATCTGATGGAGGACGGTTATCTTCTTCTCGGAAAACAGGCGCGGCAGACAGGCGCGGACAGCTATGCCAACGGCGCGATCTATTTAAAGCTGGATATTGCTCCCGCGGATAAGGGCAATACGGCATATGCCGTAAAAGTTGAGTATTACGGAGGAGGCATAGGTACAGATGCCGGCTCTTATATAGATTTGCGTTATAACAGCGCGACAAGCTCTGCTGCGAGCAAACGCAACACATACGGTGCTACTTATAACAGCGGAAATCTTGAAGCTATGTACTTCCTCCTCGATAATGCCGATTTTTCCGAAACAATACAGAACAGCACCTGCGGCGCGGATTTCAGGCTTGAGACCTGGTGCGGAAACGGCACAACAACCGGCGCGCAGCTTAAAATCAAATCGGTTTCTGTTGTGGAATATGATCCGTTAAAAACTTCGGAAAACGCCGAAAAGCTTTTCAATGTATATTCTGAGGGCAGTGTTCCGACCGAAACGGCCCTTATAAATGCGAATACAGGCGAATATACCGGAATGACTTATTCTTCGGCGGTGAATGTTTATAAGCTTATCGATTTGAATGACATTGAGCATTTTGTGGCTCTTCCCGCATATGACGCAAACGGTCTCGGCACATTCGGAGTTACCGTTTCTCCGGAGGATACGTATGTAAAGAATACCAAGCAGGCAGAAATAACCGTATATTATTGGGATGTAGGCACAGGCAATTTCAATATTGAATATAATTCATCTGACGAGGGAGCATACAAGCGCACCGAGACAGTTGTCCTTGAGGATACCAAGGAGCTTAAATCGCACACATTTACATTGACTTCAGTTGCTTTTACCGGCGCTCAGACCGGAGGCTTTGATTTTAAACTGCTTACGCGTCAGAACGATTTCTGTATTGAGAAAATAGTTTTGACAGCCGAGGTAAAATCGGGAGACGTTAACATGGACGGCGAGGTGGCGTCTGAAGATATCGCGGCTCTTGTCAAGCACCTTATGGGGTCTGAGGTTTACGAGAATACCGATGTTAACGGAGACAATGCTGTAAACATATTGGATCTGATAAGAATTAAAAAGCTCCTTGCTGAGTAATCGGCTTATAGAAAATTCAGTTCACCTGTTTTTTTCAGACAGCGGAAGCGCTTTTGAAATATTTTGTGGAGGTTGAATATGTTCAACAAATTAAAAACATCTTTAGCAGCTTTACTTTCTGCTTTGATGCTTATTACGCTTGTGCCGGTATCTTCCGGATATAGGGCGGAAGCGGCTGATGAGACGCAGAATGATATTCAAATAATAAGAGATGATCCGTCGGCTCTTGACTGGGAGGCTGAAGAAGTCGCGTATATAGATTTTTCGGAAATCGACCAAATTTCTCTTACAGATGGCGCCGAGGGACACGGTATAACCCTTTTGCCGAATAGCGGAGCGACCAGCTGGAAGGCTGCCAACCGGCTTTCGGATGACGGTTATATGCTGCTCGGAAAAGATTCAAATACAGATGGCAGTGATCCCGAAACTTTTGATATAGGTCATATATATTTAAGGCTGGATATTCCTTTAGAGGACAAAGCCGATACACCGTATGCTGTAAAGCTTGACTATTACGGGGGCGGTATAGCGGTTGACGGCGGTTCTTATGTAGATCTTTACTATAATTCAACTGCCGGCAAAGAGGCGTCCTCCCGTATAACCTACGGCAGCGATACATATAACACCGGTAAGGTTGAAACCAAGTATTATTCGTTACCTGAGGCTGATTTTGCCGAGTCTGTAGGAACACCTAAGGGAGATATACGTCTTTCGACATGGAATAATGCCCAGCTTAAAATACGCAGGGTTTCGATTGTTAAATACGATCCTCTTGATATTCCTGAAATGGTAGAACTTTCAAAGGGCAGCGAGAGTGAGGAACCGATTGCGAAAATTGACTTTTCGGATTTGTCCGGTACAGATATATCCAACGGTGCTTTTGAAGGCGACGGTCTTACATTGCTTACCACGCAGGCTACGGGCAGTACAACTGCCTCAAACCGTATGGAGGACGGTTATCTGTTGCTCGGAAAGCAGGCAAGACAGACCGAGACGGATACTTTAACCAACGGCGCTGTATATATAAAACTTGATATTCCGCTTGTTGAAAAAGCGGAAACACCATATGCGGTAAAGATTGAATATTATGGCGGCGGGTTAGGAGTTGACAGCGGTTCTTATATCAACCTACGATATAACAGTACTTCAAGTGATAATTCCGCCAAGCGAAATACTTATGGCTCTGCATATAACAGCGGTAAGCTGGAAACTATGTATTATTTACTTGATGACGCGGATTTCAGCGAGACAATAAGAGACAGCGGCTGCGGCGCGGATTTCAGACTTGAGACCTGGTGCGGAAACGGTACGACGACCGGCGCGCAGCTTAAAATAAAATCTGTATCCGTTGTGGCATATGACAGTGAAAACCCGCCTGCCGATCCGTCTTCACTTTTTCCGAGCGAGGCTGTGGGAGAAATACCGGATGATACCGTATTTATCAATCCTAATAAGGGACAGTATTACGGTATTACCTATTCCAGCGGCACGCCTGTCGTTCAGATAATAGATAAAGACGGCGCTGCGCATTATGCGGCTCAGTCTGTTGACTATCTTAACTTTAAAATTACAGATCCGGAAGTAAAAGCGGCGGATAAGGTTACGCTTATAATACGCTACTGGGATATAGGCAAAAGAACATTTTCGGTAGAGTATAATGCCGAAACACCGGATCCATTGCCGGAAAACACTTCGGAAAGCTACTATACCTATTTTTCAACGTCTTCAATAGAAATGACGGACAGCAAGGAACTGCTTACTGTTGAAATTCCTTTGGAGAATGCTGCCTTTGCAGGCAAGCAGAACGGAGCAAATGATTTCCGCATACGCTCAATGTATATTACTGATTTCTATATCGAAGAGGTCGCCGTGCGTATAGGTGTAGAGGATGTTACACAGTACAAGCCTCCGGAATTCCCTGAAATGACAGATATAAATAATTTCAAGGATAAAACAGTCGTAGGCTATCAGGCATGGTTTAAGGCGTCTGACAGTGAAACCAGCGGTTGGGATCACTGGAATTCCGGTTCTGCTCCTGCCGGAGGAAAACAGACTTTTGATGTTTATCCCGATGTGAGTGAATATCCGGACAGCGTGCTGTATCAGACCGGTTATGCCGATTTGCTTAACGGGCAGCCTGCGGTACTTTATGACGGCACATCCAAGGAAGCCATTGATTTACAGGTAAAATGGATGCAGGAATACGGTATTGACGGCTTTGCGGTTTCACGTTTCTATTCCGGCACAAGTTCATTCCAGATACCTGGAACCAATAAGATTGATTATATGGTAGAATCTGCGGAAAAATATGATCGGCTGTTCTATTTGGGTTATGATCTTTCCGGAATCGGCGGTAACGGTGAGTCGGGCATCAGACGTCTTCAGTTCGATTTTGTGCTTAACGTTGAACAGAAGTTTGTATCTTCTCCCAATTACGCTCAGATAGACGGCAAGCCGGTTGTAAGTCTTTGGGGCTTCCAGGGTTCGCAGTTTGACCGTTATCCCAATACCGAGAATGCGCTTATGCTTATTAACTGGTTTAAGGAAAGAGGATATTATGTAATCGGTGGTGTTCCTGACAACGACTGGGCTAATGATACTTCGGATTATGCGGCGGTTTATGAAGCGCTTGATATGATTACCCCGTGGACTGTCGGACGTTTCAATCACACAAACGCACAGTCTTATCTTGAAGGCAAGTACGAACAGGACAGAGCATGGCTTGATGATTACAATGCGGAGCATCCCGATGATCAGAAGGAATATATGCCGACGATTTTCCCGGGATTTTCGTGGGCAAACTGGGCGTCAGGCGCACCAAACTCAACTGCGCGGCTTGCAGGAGAGTTTATGTGGGATCAGGCTACTCTTGCTAAAAAATACGGATTCACATCTTCTTTCATAGCTATGTTTGATGAATACGACGAAGGTACATCGATTCTGAAAATGGCAGAGGACTCTATGTCTATACCGAGTGATCAGTACTTTGTTACTGCGGCTGCCGACGGCAAATGGCTTTCTTCGGATTTTTATATGCGGCTTACCGGAGCAATCAGCGATATGCTGCGCGGCGAACTGCCGGCAACAGATGATGTTCCGATTCCGCACGCTACCGGTCCGGTATTTTGGCGCAACGGCTTTGAGAGACGTTACATCAACTATAAGGGCAACAATAATCAGATTACTACCGCTCTTGCTAACATCGATGTATGTGTACCCGATGGTGAAGTACTTATAAACAATGGTATAGAAGATCTTTATATGCTTGATATGTATGAAGATCCTTATAAGGAAGGCTATACCACAACCGGAGATTATTCGTTTAAGCTTAACGGTCTTGCGGCTCCGGAAAGCGGAAAGGGTCAGTTTTATTTCCAGATTGCCGAAACCGACATAGAAGTTCGCGACAATATGGTGCTTTCCTATAACTTGCGTTCCGATAATGATCTTGGCGGATTTGTATTTGTTGATTTAATGCTCGATAACGGAAAGAAACTGAGTGAAATAAACGGCAGCAAAGTGAAAGCTAAACGCGGGACAGACGGTGAATGGACCCCGGTAACTTTGGCACTTGATTCTTCACTTACGGGCAGAACCATTGAAAGCGTTATTATAGCGTATGAGTCGGAGTACACCGGTGAATTTGACGCTTACATAGATGATATAGTTATTGAATATGCTGACGCTACGCAAGAGGGTCTGAAAGAATTGGTTGCACGTGCCGAATCAATTATTGCCGGAGCGAATGCTGAAAGCTACACTGCAGCTTCCGTAAAAGACCTGCAGGCTGCTGTTTCAAAGGCAAATAGTCTAATTAACAGCGGCAGCGCAAGCGAATCCGCTCTCAAAGCAGCCTATTATGAGTTGGTAGACGCAATGAACGCACTTGTCGGTATAGTAAAGACCAAGCCTGTGGCTGAAGATCCTGATGAGAATAAAACGCCGTCTGATATGAACAATAATCAGGGTAACAGTCAGAATAGCAGTCAAAATAACAATGAAAGCAGCGGTTCAGATAATAACAGCATCACTGAAGAACCTGAGGAGACTCCCGAAGAACCGATAGAGAATCCGAACGAGTCTACAGATAAGACGCCCGAAGAAAATCCGGCGGACACCACCGGAACTGATACGGAAAAGGGATCGTCAATACCTTGGCTTCTTATTGGAATTATAGGCGGAGTAACGGTTGTTTTACTCGGACTGATGGTCATTTATTCGGTGAAAAAAGGTAAAAAATCTTAAATTACAAAAAAATAGTTTTTAACGGCAAAATTCCCGTTTCGTAAAAGCGGACGGGAATTTGCTGCATCTAAATTACGAGGTTGAATCATGTACAGTTCAGTAAATGTTATTAAAAAGGTCGAAAAACCTGTTCTTACCTATAAGGATATACCTTATAAAGCGGCGCTTATATTTAATGCCGGCGTAGCTAAAATTGACGGAAAATATGTAATGCTTTTCCGCAACGATTACGGGGACTATGAAAATCATAAGTTAGAGGGTACCAATTTAGGTCTTGCGTACAGTGAAGACGGTATAAACTGGAAAGCTGAGCCGCAGCCTTGCTTTGCGATTTCGAGTGAGGAAATTCACCGTATATATGACCCGCGTCTTACAGTGATAGACGGTAAATGCTATATTTGTTTTGCTATGGACACAAATCACGGTATTCGCGGCGGTATAGGTTATACCGATGATTTTAAGGAACTTAAAATCCTTTCGTTAAGCACTCCTGACAACCGCAATATGGTACTGTTTCCGGAAAAAATAAACGGCAGTTATGTAAGGCTTGAAAGACCTATGCCGGTATATTCACGCGGAAAAGACCGTTTTGATATCTGGATGTCAAAATCACCTGATTTAAAATACTGGGGGGAATCTGAACTTGTATTGGGAGTTGAGCAGGTACCGTTTGCAAACGATAAAATCGGTCCCGCGGCTCCTCCGGTCAAAACAAAGTACGGCTGGCTTACAACCTTTCATGCGGTAGAGCGTGACGAAACACGCGGCAAGCATGGCTGGGAACCGCGCTGGACAAAGATATATTACGCCGGTATAATGCTTTTAGATCTTTACAATCCCGCAAAAGTTTTGGGAATCTGCAAAACTCCGCTTATAGCGCCTGAGCTTCCGCATGAAACTGATGAAGGCTTCCGTACCGATGTTATTTTCCCAGGTGGTATGATACTTGAGGACAATGGAGAAGTAAAAATATATTATGGTGCTTCTGATACTGTTGAATGTTTAGCTACGGCAGACGCGGAAGCGCTTGCTGAACTTTGTTTGGAGAACGGCATTTAACCAAGTAAGAAAAGAAACTATGTATTTAATGATATATTATATTAGGTTAAATACGAACACGCCCACAGAGCGAAGCGGTTTACCTTCAAATAGTAAGATATCAAAATGATTATAGGCGGCAATCCGATGCGTAATCTAAAGATATTTTCGCATCGAATTGCCGCCTATAATTTTAATCCAGAAGGTATATATTTGGCAGAGAAACTTCGGATAAATCCTTTGCCTTTATAATGTTACATAATTTCAAAACTGAATATATTGAAATTTTCTGCACCATAAGTCTTTTTCGGAACAAGTTTCACAGAGTTTACACGCCAGTTAAAATTTATATTTACCAGCCGTTGATGGTTGTTTTTTACTTTATATACATAAGTGTTACAGATGCTATCACAGTCAATTATTTCAAATTCTGATATTAGTGTTTTAGGCACCCATTCGAATTCTGGGGTTAACGTGTATCTACATGGCATATTGTGATATTTTCGGTTTAATTTACTGTCGAACACAATACGTATAGAAGTTATATCTGTGTCTTGTGCAAGGCTATATTCAATATAATCTCCGCTGTTTCAAATCCAGCAATTTTCTATTCCTCTTTCGTATCCGTTGCGAACTATATCGTGATTGCACGAGGCTGAAGAAGATAGAAAAGATACATTTCTTTTTTTATTAGGAATAAAACAATCATCTTGCATAAGTGTGTTTTGAAGTTCTGAAACATTTAACTTTCGTATGTCTACTTGCTGATTTACAGCTTGTGCAACGGCTGTCCCTAATGCTTGACCTAGAATGGAACAAGTAGCCATACTCTTGACGAGCTGAGCGCGGCATGAGTAATACTTATATTGCGACCTGCGAACACAAGATTTTCAATATTTTTTGATATCATACACCTAAGCGGAAGCCCCATGGAGACGGAGCAGGATGATATATTATAGTAGGATACCCAATCCTTGTAATTAAAAACCGGCGGGAAAATGGTCGTCCATAGTCCAGCCTGCGTAAGCAACTACATCTTCGAAATTTCCACTGGACTGAACATCGTTTTGGGTTACGGTATATTCTCCGATATAGCGACAAATTTCTCGTTTCCCGGGCAGAAATCCAACCCATTCGAGTTCCCGGTTTTCAGCGCCGTGATCTCCTTTGTTTTTCATATGGTCCCATACGCCGTAACGAATTTTTATTAGCTCGTCACGACAATGATCTGTATCATGAATACAATCCCAGTTCAGCTTTGCATAGGTATCTTCATATGTATGCCAGACACATTCGGTATGTTCGCGGGATAATTTTATCCCTTCTTTGCACTCAAAACCAAAAGTATATTCAGGAATTACATAAGTTTCCCTGCTCCAATATTGGCGATGTTTTTCAGAAATAACCGTAACAGGAAGATAGGATAGACTTTTGAGTTCAACCCATTTATCCGACCGCACTCCGCCTTCTTCAAGAGCTTCTCTTTTTGCGGCTTCCAAAGGCGTTTCATTATTTTCGCCCTCACCGCCTATGTATTACCATTGTTCAAAATCCGCACGATGAAATACGCAGAATCCCGTTATGTCATCAGTTGTTTGATATGGTATTGCTAAAATCTGAAACGGTGCGCGCATTTATGCTCCGCCTTCAAATTTAATTTTACGGTCATTTTTCGTTATTTTACTATAAAAAAATTATAACATATTGCGTAGTTTGGCACAACAAACAATAATTTTTATATTAAAAGAATTTTTACCTGATTTTAAATTATGGGGTTTACAGTGTGTGCTGAACGTTTTTATGCATTATTTTTTTGTGAACTCTCTGTATTTTAGAAACTTATTGCCCGAAAACGCATAAACAAAGCCTTAACAGCACGGCGATACACCGTGCTGCTTATTTATTCATCTGAAATCACGATTATTATTACTATACAAAACCTCGGCTAAAATGTAAAATATTGTGATTTTAGCCGAGTCTTTTGTTGACGCGCGGAGCATAATAATATATAATGTAAACGAGATATTATACTCTGACGAGGTGTATTATGAGCTATATTAATCGACATATGGAACAGCGCATAACCGAACTTTCAAAAACATGGCCGGCAATTCTGCTTACCGGTCCGCGTCAGTCCGGCAAAACCACTATGCTTAAAAACCTTGCAGAAAAGGAAAATATCGGCCGTGAATACATTTCCCTTGATGATTTAACCGTAAGAGAAATGGCAAAAAACGACCCTAAAATGTTCCTGCAGCTGCACAAACCGCCGATTATTATCGACGAGGTTCAGTACGCTCCGGAGTTGTTCACTTATATAAAAATTCATGTGGATACACATCATAACCCCGGTGATTTCTGGTTGACCGGTTCGCAGGTTTTCAGTCTGATGAAAGGTGTTCAGGAGTCGCTTGCCGGTCGTGTTGCGCTTCTGCATATGTCGCCCCTGTCTCAAAGAGAAATTATCGGTGCGGTGCCACGTCCCTTTACTACCGACTTCGATACATTAGCAGAGGACAGCAAAAACATTCAGGCTCTTACCGCCCCTCAGATGTACGCGCGTATATGGAACGGCTGTATGCCCGGTCTTGCAAGCGGAGAATATAGCGACAGAAATATGTTCTACTCTTCTTATTTATCCACCTACATCGAGCGTGACGTCCGCGAACTTTCCGGAGCTATTGACGCCCTGAAGTTCTCAAGATTTATCACAGCGGTCGCTGCCCGTGCATCACAGCTTGTGAACTATAAAGCGATGGCTGACGATGCGGATATCGATCAGAACACTGCAAAGGCGTGGCTTCAGATACTTGAGACGCTGGGAATTATCTTTCTTCTGCATCCGTATTCCAATAATGTTTTAAAACGCACAATCAAAACACCGAAACTATATTTTTATGATACTGGTTTTGTCTGCTATCTTACAAAATGGTCATCGCCCGAGGTTGCAGAAAGCGGAGCTATGAGCGGGGCATTGCTTGAAAACTTTGCCGTATCCGAAATTATGAAAAGTTATCAGAATGCAGGCAAAGAACCGTATCTCAACTATTATCGCGACCGTGATGCGAGAGAAATTGACGTTATTATCGAAGGTGACGGCAAACTGTGTCCGCTGGAGATAAAGAAAACAGCCAATCCTGACAAGAGAATCACAAAGGCATTCAAGCTTATTGATAAATCGCCTCTTATGCTCGGCACATCCGCTGTGCTCTGTATGAGCGACCGCCTTTCTGCCTTCGACAAAGATAATCTCATAGTCCCGATATGGATGATATGAAGGAGTAAAAAAACAACGATTATAAAAACTTTAAAATGTCTAGAAAATTATGTCATTTAAGGAAAACGGGAATATTTTTGATAAGTAATTTACTCCCTTTAATTTTCATTAAGCGCTGATTTTACAAATCGGATATATAGACAAGTTGCTTATTAGGGATTTTTCTGCGGATTCGGTGCTTTGGGGAATTGATGGCGATTGGATGGTAAATTTCTATCCCAAAGGCAATCAATTTTATCCTACCGACCATTGCGGTGTGCTGAGAGTGCTGACAGATAAAGTTCATCCTCGATATATGGCAAGAATTCTTGAAACCGAAGGCAAAAATATGAATTTTTCCCGCACCTATCGTGCGTCAATTGATAGAATCGAGGGTATCTCTTTTAGTGTTCCTTCATTTGACGTTCAGGAAAAAGCTATGAAGCAGGTAGTAGAATTAGAAGCAAAAATTTATGAATTGGAAAGAAAATTAGAGACTTTTGAGGGCAAAAAGGCGGAGATTTTAGCATCTTTTCTTAATTGACAAATAAAAATTTGGAGTCAATTTATGAAAAAGCACTCTGTAAAGCGATAAGACTTCGGCAATAAACATAATTCGGCGTTTTAGAGCATACAATTAAATAGTCACCGGGCGCACTAAAACAAGGATGGGCGCCCGCAGGGGAGTTGATTGTATGAAAGAGCCGGCACAGGATAGGGCGGAGATACTCGGAGAATACATACTTGATACCGGAGCTACCGTGAGAGCGACCGCAAAGGTTTTTAAAATCAGCAAATCCACCGTACATAAAGATGTTACCGAGCGTCTCTGCCACGAAAATCCGCAGCTTTACAGGCAGGTAAAGCAGGTACTTGAGAAAAATAAGCAGGAGAGACATATACGCGGCGGAATGGCAACCAAGCGTAAGTACAAGGGTGAGGAGATAAAAAGTCTTTGACGCGCTGTTTTTTGCGGCGGCGCTTGACAAGGGAATAACAAAGTGATATAATCATTTTGCAATTCAGGGAGCTTGATGAAACTCAGGCTGAGAGGGAGTCCGTCTTTTGACTATGGCTCCGACCTGCGACCTGATACGGATAATGCCGTCGTAGGGAAATACACAAAATGTATTGCCGCGGGCATTTCTGCCCGCGGTTTTTTTATTCGCCGGGGAATTGCAGAAAATAAAAATGCCGGTTTGATCCGGCGAAGGAGAGTAAAAAAATGGAAATGAAAAACAAACCTGTTTACAAACTTGCTTTAAGCGCTATATTTGTGGCGCTCGCTACCGGACTCAGCTTTATTAAGATATGGGAAATGCCGCTCGGCGGCTCAATAACGCTTCTCAGCATGCTTCCTATCGTTATGATATCTATTATGCTGGGACTTAAATGGGGAATAGGCAGCGCGTTCGTTTATTCGCTTATCCAGCTTATGTTCGGTATATCTGAGGTGCTTAGCTGGGGTCTTACGCCTGTAATGCTTGTCGGCACAATGCTGCTCGATTACATACTTCCCTTTACGGTTCTCGGCGTGGCGGGAGCGTTTGTAAAAAAAGGCTACGCGGGAATCTGCGCCGGCGTTGTTCTTGCACTCGGACTGAGATTTTTAAGCCATTTTCTGTCAGGTGTTATTATTTTCCGGAATCTTGAGCAGTTTAAACTTTTCGGAACACTTTTTGCCAACCGTCCGTATCTTTATTCCTTCTGCTACAACGGATTTTATATGATTCCGGAAATAATCATCACCACAATAGCTGCTGTAATTCTTTTCCGTATGTCTTCGGTCAAGAAGCTGATGGCGCAGTAATTTCATACAATTTAAAACCGCCGGAGTTTTTTACCTCCGGCGGTTCTTTATGCTTTTTTCCAGTAAAGCCTGTTGTCTTTGAAATCTGCTGTAAGCTCGCCTTTGTCGTAAAGATAAGAAAGATAAGAGCGCACCGTGCTGCCTATAACGGCGTTCTGAACAAAATTCATTACAATCGAGTACCGTTCAAAAATACCGGCAATCACATCTTCGCAGGTTGAGGGTGAAGCGCATAAATCAAGTACTGCACTGCAGATTTCAAGCGTTACCTCTTTATTAAGTAGGGCGAGCGGCTTTATGTCCTCCTGCGGCAACGCGTGCGACGGGATAAACAGACTTCCTTCGAGATTTTTAAGCCGTTCGAGGCTCTCAAGGTGCTTTCCGGGGTCGTACAGAAAGCTGACGCGGTATTTTTCAAGAATATTCTCCCCTACGGCTGCGTCGCCTAAAAACCAGACGCCGTCCGGCGTGCCGACCGCCGCCATTGCAAAAGAATGACCATCGAACCGCTTTATCTCAAGCCCTTCGGGAAGAACGGCGGTCTCAAGCGGCTTTGCGCTGCTGCCTGAGGCGTAAAGAAATTTTGTTTTTATTCCGTCAAAAGGTCTTCCGCCAAATAGAAAAGACGGCTCAAGCACAGGATATTCAGTATAGCAGCAGTCCTCGCCCGGGGCATAAATTTCACAGCCGGTACGCTCCTCAAGCAGGTGATTGCCGCCTATATGGTCGGCATGCGAATGGGTGTTTATTATCATTTTAAGATTAAGTCCGTTATCATCAAGCAGCCTGAGCGCCTTTTTGCCGGCATCCTTGTCGTTGCCGCTGTCGATAAGGCAGACGTCGCGGTCATTTATAAGGTATACGCCCATATTGGTGGGGCTGTCAATGTAAAATGTGCGTTCTCCGACTTTGTTCAGTGAGTACATAATATAATCCTCCGTTTATTCAGGAGTATATCACATGGTAAGATTTTTTGCAAGCGCATTTTGGTTGTTTTCCCGTAAATTGACACTTGTTTTTTGTGCGGTTTTATGGTAGAATGGCGGGAAGAAAGAGGTGAAGCGCGTGAAGTTTATCTTCGGAAGCTTTAAACGCGCCTTTTTTAACAAAAAATTTATCGGCTTCTGCCTTATAGGAATAATAAATACTTTCAACACGGCGTTTTTCTCATGGCTCGCTCATCTTAGGCTTCAGGAAAACATTTCGGCTTATATAGGATATTTTGTATCGCTTTCGGTAAATTATGTCCTCAACAGCCTGATTGTTTTCAAAAACAGACTGGGAATAAGGCGTTACTTAAGATTTCTGCTTTCATATATACCGAATTTTATTATATATACTCTGGTGACAGTGCTTACTATAAACGTCTACAATATAGACCAGTTCTGGGCGACCGTGCTTGCCACAATGGCCGGCGCTCCTATAACATTTGTCATAATAAAGCTCTATGCTTTCGGCAAGGTTAAGGGTGAGAAATCAGGTGTGCGGAAAAATTTTTTGTAAAAAAGGAAAAAAATGTTGACATAATAAAAAAGCGGTGTTATACTATTTGAAAATGATAAAGGCATTGACGAAGACGGTCCGGAATGACTGCTTTAAGAGAGCCGGTGGTTGGTGTGAACCGGCAGTACGTATTCCAGAGTGACCCATCGCTTCCGAGCCGGAGCACTGAATTCGCAAGACAGTAGGTTCTCCCGTGATTGCTGCGTAAAGGCATAGGGATTGTTGGATCCCAAGAGGTGGCGGCTTTCATGCCGCAATTTGAGTGGTACCGCGGATGTATTTTCACACCCGTCTCAAGGATTTCTTGAGACGGGTGTTTTTATTTCACAAAGGAGGCTTTTAAAAATGGCAACAGTATCAACCGACAGTCAGCTTAAAGAGGTTGCGGTGAGAATCCGCGAAATGCGTGAGATATGCGGCATTTCCGAGGCCGATATGGCGCAGAAGACGGAGGTAAGCGTAGAAGAATACAGACTTTACGAGGAAGGAAAAAAGGATTTTCCTTTCACCTTTATACATAAATGCTCGCTGGCGTTCGGCATAGGCATTACCGACCTGCTTGAAGGACAGAGCGCTCATCTTTCTTCCTACACTGTTACCCGCAAGGGTCATGGACAGCAGACCGCCAAAGAGGACGGAATAGAAATACAGAACTTAGCCCCGCTTTTCAGAAAAAAGATAGCCGAGCCGTACTGGGTAAGATATGAGTATCATTCCGAGCTTCAGGATAAGCCGATACATCTTACAAATCATTCCGGTCAGGAGTTCGACTTTGTAATGAGCGGCAGGCTCAAGGTTCAGATAGGTGAAAATGTTGAGTATCTGAGCGAGGGAGACAGTATCTATTACAACTCTTCCACGCCTCACGGAATGATAGCCGTTGACGGCAGGGACTGCCTGTTTGTTGCTGTGGTGCTCCCCGGTGAGGACGTAAAGGAGGACATAATCCGCGGAACGATAGTTTCGGCTCATTCGGGAACAAAGGAATATGTTTCCTCAAAGTTCATCGATACGGTTGAGGACGAGAACGGCGTGCTTCAGAAGATAGACTTCAAAAATGAGGATAAGTTCAATTTTGCTTTTGACATTGTCGATGCGATAGCCAAAAAGGAACCCGACAAGCTGGCGATGCTCCATATAGATAAAAACAAGACTGAGCGCAGATTTACCTTTAACGATATGAAGCGTGCCTCCAACCAGTGTGCCAACTATTTCAAGTCGCTTGGCATAAAGAAGGGCGACAGGGTAATGCTGGTACTTAAAAGGCACTATCAGTTCTGGTACGCAATACTGGCGCTTCACAAGCTCGGAGCGATAGCGATACCCGCTACCAACCTTCTGCAGCAGCACGACTTTGAGTACCGCTTCAACGCGGCGGACGTAAGCGCCATAGTCTGCACCGCCGACGGGGACGCAGCGCATCAGGTGGATCTGGCGGAGCCTTCAAGCCCGACGCTTAAGACCAAGATACTCGTAGGCGGCAAGCGTGACGGCTGGCACGACTTTGACGAGGAGTTTCCGCTGTTCAGCGCGCATTTCTACCGCACCGAGGACACCGCCTGCGGCGACGACCTTATGCTTATGTTCTTTACATCAGGAACCACGGGATACCCGAAGATAGCCGCCCACAGCTACAAATACGCGCTCGGACACTACATAACCGCCAAATACTGGCACGGTGTTGACGAAAACGGATTGCACTTTACAATATCCGAGACCGGCTGGGGCAAGGCGCTCTGGGGCAAGCTGTACGGTCAGTGGCTCTGCGAGGGCGCGGTATTCACCTACGACTTTGACCGCTTTGACGCGTCGGATATACTCCCTATGTTTGCGAAATACAACATCACAACCTTCTGCGCTCCGCCGACAATGCTGCGCATGATGATAAAGGAGGACATATCAAAGTACGACCTTTCGTCGATAAAGCATATGACCACAGCAGGCGAGGCGCTTAACCCGGAGGTTTACAGGCAGTTTGAAAAGGCGACCGGCCTTCAGATAATGGAGGGCTTCGGTCAGACCGAGCTGACGCTCGTTATTGCAAACCTTATGGGTAATCCCCACAAACTCGGATCGATGGGTATGCCTACCCCGCTTTACGATGTCGATATACTTGATCCTGACGGAAATCCGGTACCTGACGGCGAGACCGGCGAAATAGTTGTAAAGACCTCAGAGAAAGTTCCCTGCGGCCTATTCAAGGGCTATTACAAGAACGAGGAAAAGACAAAAGAGGTATGGCACGACGGTTATTATCACACCGGAGATACCGCGTGGAGAGACGAGGACGGCTTTTACTGGTATGTCGGCCGTGTGGACGATGTTATTAAGTCATCGGGCTACCGCATAGGGCCGTTCGAGATAGAGAGCGTAATAATGGAGCTTCCTTATGTGCTTGAGTGCGGAGTTTCCGCTGCGCCCGACGAGATACGCGGTCAGGTGGTAAAGGCGAGTATCGTGCTTGTAAAGGGCACCGAGGGTACGGAAGAGCTTAAAAAGGAAATCCAGAACTATGTAAAGCAGCACACCGCGCCTTACAAGTATCCGAGGATAGTAGAGTTCAAGACTGAGCTGCCTAAGACCATAAGCGGAAAGATCCAGCGTAATAAGCTGTAAAAGTATTTTATTTAAAAATATTGACAAATTCCTTTTGTTGTGATAAGATGTATTACATCAAAATTCAAAGGCGCTGACGAAGAGGATACGGCTGATGCTTTTAAAGAGAGATAACGGTTGGTGTAAGTTATCAGAGAAAGGCCTGTATTTGTAGCTTCCGAGCCGGGAGGAAGAAAGTTTTTAACGAGTAGAACCTCCCCGTGACTGCTGCGTAAAGGCATAGGAATTGTTTGATTCCAAGAGTGGCGGCTTTTCTGCCGCAATTTGAGTGGTACCGCGGGCTACCGATATATATGTATTTCGGCGCTCGTCTCAAAGTCATAACTTTGGGACGAGCGTTTTTTCGTCCCGAAAGGCTGAAGCCGAGGAGGAAAAAGTATGAAACAGATAACAGGGCTTGATTACAAAATCAAGGAAATGGCGGCGCGCATAAGGGAGTTGCGCGAGATTGAGGGACTTTCGGTTGCCGATATGGCACAAAAGACCGCCGTAAGCGAGGAGGAGTACACCGCCTGTGAAAACGGCGAGAGCGATTTAAACTTCGCTTTTATATACCGCTGCGCGCTTGCGTTCAATGTAGATGTCACCGATATTATAGAGGGTCAAAGCCCGACCCTGCGCTCCTATACCGTAACGAGAAAGGGCGAGGGTCAGCGCATTGAAAAGGCGCACGGAATGACCTATTATAACCTTGCCGCCGCCTTCCAGAACAGGATAGCCGAGCCGCTTTACGTTAAAAGCGCTTACAGTGAGGAGGCGCAGCACCGTGATATTGAGCTTACCACTCATGCCGGTCAGGAATGTGACCTTATAATAGAGGGAAAGCTCAAGGTTCAGGTGGGCGAGCATAAGGAAATTTTAGGTCCGGGGGACAGTATTTATTACGACAGTTCAACTCCGCACGGAATGATAGCCGTTGACGGCAAGGACTGTATATTCTACGCGATAGTGCTTAACCCGACCGGTGAGCCTATCCCCGAGCTTGAGGACGAAAAGCCGGTCGCCCAGAATGTGGCGCCCCACACGCCGGACACCAAGAACAGAATATACAGAAAATACACCGAGGTCACAAAGGACGAAAACGGAACACCGGTTTCTATAAAGTTCAAGAATACCGAGCATTTCAACTTCGCTTTTGACCTTGTGGACGCTCTGGCAGATAAGGACCCTGACAAGCTGGCGATGCTGCATATCTCAAAGGATAAGACCGAGCGCAGGCTGACCTTCAAGGATATGAAAAAGGCTTCCAATCAGTGCGCCAACTATTTCAAGTCCTTAGGCATAAGAAAAGGCGACCGCGTAATGCTGGTGCTTAAAAGGCATTACCAGTTCTGGTACGCGATACTGGGGCTTCACAAGCTGGGAGCGATAGCGATACCCGCCACAAACCAGCTTCAGGAGCACGATTTTGAGTACCGCTTCAAAACCGCCGGCGTTTCGGCGATAATCTGCACAGCCGACGGTGATACAGCTCATCAGGCGGATATAGCGGCGGCAAACTGTCCTGAGCTTAAGCATAAGCTGATAGTAAACGGCACGCGTGAGGGCTGGCGCCCGTTTGACGAGGAGTACACCCTTTACAGCACCCATTACAACCGTCCGGACGACGCCCCCGGAGGGGACGACCTTATGCTGATGTTCTTTACGTCGGGAACAAGCGGATACCCGAAAATCGCCGCTCACAACTATAAATATGCCCTCGGACATTTCCACACGGCGAAATACTGGCACAACGTCGATCCTGACGGACTGCACTTTACCATTTCGGATACCGGCTGGGCAAAGGCGATGTGGGGCAAGCTGTACGGTCAGTGGCTCTGCGAGGCGGCTACTTTCGTTTACGATTTCGACCGGTTTGACGCGGCGGATATTCTTCCGATGTTCGCGAAATACAATATAACCACCTTCTGCGCGCCGCCTACGATGCTCAGAATGATGATAAAGCAGGATATCTCAAAGTACGATTTCTCGTCTGTTAAGCATATGACCACAGCGGGCGAGGCGCTGAACCCCGAGGTTTACAGGCAGTTTGAAAAGGCCACGGGTCTTCAGATACTGGAGGGCTTCGGACAGAGCGAAAGCACCATGATAATCGGCAATATGACCGGCGCACCGCATAAGATAGGCTCAATGGGCAAGCCGGCGCCGATTTACGATGTGGATATAGTGGATTCCGACGGCAACCCGGTACCTCCCGGAGAGACCGGTGAAATAGTCATAAACATTAAAAACGGTTATCCATGCGGTCTTGCCGTAGGTTATTACGGCGACGAAGAAAAGACAAAGGAAACATGGCGCGACGGATATTACCACACCGGCGACACCGCGTGGAAGGACGAGGACGGCTTTTACTGGTACGTTGGCCGCGTGGACGATGTTATCAAGTCTTCGGGCTACCGCATAGGGCCGTTCGAGATAGAAAGCGTTATAATGGAGCTTCCTTATGTGCTTGAGTGCGGCGTTTCGGCGGCTCCCGACCCGGTGCGCGGTCAGGTGGTAAAGGCGAGCATAGTTCTTGTTGACGGAACAGAGGGCACTGAGGAGCTTAAAAAGGAAATCCAGAATTACGTAAAGCAGCATACCGCGCCTTACAAGTATCCGCGTATAGTAGTATTCAGAGACAGTCTTCCTAAAACTACCAGCGGAAAAATTCAGCGTAATAAGTTATAATTTTTTTAAATAGTATTATAAAGGGAGGAAGTATGGATTACAAACGACTGACCCTCATCTGCGGCCATTACGGCAGCGGAAAGACAAACGTCGCCGTAAATCTTGCGTTTGACCTTAAAAGGCAGTATAATAAAACATCGATAGCGGACCTTGATATAGTTAATCCCTACTTCCGCACAAAGGACAGCATGGAAGAGCTTGAAAGGGCGGGAATAGAGCTTATCTGCTCGGATTACGCCGGAACGAATGTGGATATTCCGGCTCTGCCTCAGCAGATGTATTCGATAACCGACGACCGCTCAAAAAAGGTGATACTCGATATAGGGGGAGACGACCGCGGCGCTCTGGCGCTTGGGAGGCTTGCTCCGGCGATACTTGCCGAAAACGATTACGAGATGCTTATGGTGATAAACCGGTTCCGTCCGCTCACAAGGGACGCGCGTTCCACGGTAGAGGTAATGCGTGAAATCGAGTACGCGGGGGGCATACCCTTTACGGGGCTTGTAAACAACTCAAATCTGGGCGAGGAGACGACAGCGGAGGATATTCTTTCTTCGGTTACTTATGCCAATGAGGTATCACGGCTTTCCTCACTGCCGGTAATTTGCACTACCGTACACGACACGGTTTATGCCGCTGTCGCGGGTAAAATAAATAATTTATTCCCGTTAAAGCTCCAGCCGAAAATAGGCTGAGGCGGGGAAATTCAAACAAAGGAGACTTGAAAATGGCTAAGCTGACATTCAAAACCGATAACTGCAAGGGCTGCGGACTGTGCGTAGACGCCTGTCCGAAGCATGTTCTGCAGTTGGCGGCGGACAAGATCAACAAAAAAGGACATCATCCGGTCGAGGCGGTAAAGGAAGACGAGTGCATCGCCTGCGCTTTCTGCGCCACAATGTGCCCCGACTGCATAATAAAAATAGAGAGGTAAGTGAAAAATATGTCAGAAAAGGTTTTGATGAAGGGCAACGAGGCGCTGGCGGAAGCCGCCATAATCGCCGGCTGCCGTCATTATTTCGGTTATCCCATAACCCCGCAGACCGAGGTTGCCGCCTATATGGCAAAGAGAATGCCGAAAATCGGCGGAACATTTTTACAGGCTGAAAGCGAGATTGCCGCAATAAATATGGTTTACGGCGTATCCTCGACCGGCCACAGGGTCATGACATCGTCTTCAAGCCCAGGAATTTCGCTTAAGGGCGAGGGACTTTCCTATCTTGCCGGTTCAGATCTTCCGGCGCTTGTAATCAACGTACAGCGCGGCGGCCCGGGACTCGGCGGAATACAGCCGTCGCAGTCGGACTATTTTCAGGCTACAAAGGGCGGCGCACACGGCGACTTCCATATGATAGTTCTGGCGCCCGCTTCGGTTCAGGAAATGGCTGACCTTACCGTAAAGGGCTTTGAGCTTGCCGATAAATACCGTATGACCTCTATGGTTCTGGCGGACGGTACTATGGGTCAGATGATGGAACCTGTTTCGCTTGAATACGATATAAAGCCTGCCCCCGAAAAGCCGTGGGCGACTACGGGAACAAAAATGCAGAGAGAGCATAACATTATAAATTCGCTTTCACTTGTTCCCGAAGAGCTTGAGAGGTTAAATATAGAGCGCTACAAGAGATATGACGAGGTCGAGAAAAATGAGGTCATGTACGAGGAGTATATGATGGACGACGCCGAGATCTGCATAGCGGCGTTCGGTATTGCCGCCCGTGTCTCAAAGAACGCGATTACCGAGGCGAGAAGACAGGGCATAAAGGCCGGTATGATAAGACCGATAACCCTCTGGCCGTTCCCGAAGGCGCCGTTTAAAAAAGCGGCTAAGAGCGTAAAGCAGTTTATTTCTGTTGAGCTTTCAATGGGACAGATGATAGAGGACGTTCGTCTGGCGACCGAATGCAGAGTGCCCGTAACTCTCTGCAACCGCGTGGGCGGTATGATACCGTCGCCTGAGATGGTACTTGAGGCTATTAAGGAAGCCGCGAAAAACGGAGGTGCAAGATAATGGTAGTATTTGAAAAACCACACGCGCTGACAGATGTGCCGATGCACTACTGCCCGGGCTGTACGCACGGTATAGTTCACCGCCTTGTCGCCGAGGTTATAGACGAGTTAGGGATAGAGGGAAAGACGGTTGGAATAGCGCCGGTCGGCTGTTCGGTTATGGCGTACAATTACTTTAACTGCGATATGATAGAGGCGGCTCACGGCCGCGCTCCGGCAGTCGCCACAGGCGTTAAGCGTGCCGAGCCGGACAATATCGTGTTTACATATCAGGGCGACGGAGATCTTGCGTCAATCGGTACCGCCGAAACGGTACATTCCGCCGCGAGAAACGAGAATATAACCGTTATATTCATAAACAACGCGATTTACGGTATGACCGGCGGACAGATGGCTCCTACCTCTCTGCCCGGTCAGGTGACCCAGACCTCTCCCTACGGCAGGGACGTAAAGCTCTGCGGCTACCCGGTAAAGGTCTGCGAAATGCTTTCACAGCTTGACGGACCGGAATACCTTGAGCGTGTTGCGGTAAATAACGTAAAGAATATAAAGAACGCTAAAAAGGCAATTAAAAAAGCGTTCCAGAATCAGATAGACGGCAAGGGATTTTCGCTTGTCGAGGTAATCTCAAGCTGCCCGACAAACTGGGGTCTTACTCCGCAGAACGCGCTCAAATGGATAGACGAAAAAATGATACCATATTACCCGCTGGGCGTTTATAAAGACCGCTCTGCCGCCAAGGAGGAAACGAAATGAGTACAACACAGTTTTTGTTTGCCGGATTCGGCGGTCAGGGTATACTCTTCGCCGGAAAATTCGCGGCGTATAAGGGACTTATCGGGGAAAAGCAGGTGAGCTGGCTGCCGTCATACGGACCCGAAATGCGCGGTGGCACAGCGAGCTGCAGCGTTATTATAAGCGATGAGCCGGTAGGCTCTCCTATCGTTTCAAAGCCTGATGTGCTTATTGCCATGAACCTGCCCTCGCTTGACAGGTACGAAAGCGCTGTTGCCGTGGGAGGAACCATTTTTGTTGATTCCACTCTTATCGACCGCAAGGTTGAGCGTGACGATGTCGCGGTTTACTATGTCCCGGCGACCCGTCTTGCAAGCGATAACGGTATGCCGACACTTGCCAATATGATACTTATGGGAAATATTCTTAAGGTAATGAATGATTTTGACGAGGAAAGCGTTACCGAAGCACTTAAAAAGGTTGTTTCCGCGAAGCATGCGGATATGCTTGATGTAAACCTTAAGGCGCTTAAAATAGGCGCTGAATATAAAGAGGAAGTGTAAGTCATGGAAATCAAGATTGTAAAAACCGATTCTCCCAAGGAAAAACCCGACAGCAGCACATTAGGCTTCGGAAAAATTTTCACCGACCATATGTTTATTATGGATTATTCGCGTGAGAAAGGTTGGCACGACGCGAGGATAGTACCGTTTGGCAATATTTCTCTGCACCCGGCGTCAACCGTACTGCATTACGGCTCCGAAATTTTTGAGGGTCTTAAAGCGTACCGCCGCGCGGACGGGAAGGTTCAGCTTTTCAGACCGATTGAAAATATCCGCAGAATGAATAATTCCGCTGAAAGACTCTGCCTGCCGCAGATAGACGAAAAGGACGCTATGCAGATACTTGAGACTTTTGTTTCGCTTGAGCAGGACTGGACGCCGTCAGCTGAGGGAACTTCCCTTTACCTGCGCCCATTTATGTTCGGAAACGATGAGTCGCTGGGCGTTCACGCGGTGCACAACGCGACTTATATGATTATCGCGTCTCCTGTCGGAAGCTATTATAAAGAGGGCATAAACCCCGTAAAGATTATGATAGAGGACGAGGACGTGCGCGCGGTAAGAGGAGGCACAGGCTACGCCAAGTGCGGCGGAAACTATGCTGCCAGCAACCGCGCCGGCGAGAGAGCCGAGCAGAAGGGTTATTCTCAGGTGCTCTGGCTTGACGGCGTTGAGCGCAAGTATATAGAGGAAGTCGGCGCTATGAACGTTATGTTCAAAATCGGCGGCGAGATTGTAACCCCGAAGCTCACGGGTTCAATTCTTCCGGGAATCACCAGAAAGTCCTGCATTGAGGTGCTTAAAGACGAGGGCTATACCGTAAACGAGAGACTTTTAAGCGTTGACGAGCTTGGAGAGGCGCTTAAGAACGGAACGCTTGAGGAGGCATGGGGCTGCGGTACCGCGGCGGTCGTCTCCCCGATAGGCGAGCTTTGCTACAAGGACGTTAAATACACTATCAACAACGGCGAGATCGGCAAGGTCACACAGCATCTTTATGATACTCTCACCGGAATACAGTGGGGCAAAATCGAGGATAAGTACGGCTGGACATATCCGATTAAGTAACTAAAAAAAGCGTATCCGTTTTTTTGCGGATACGCTTTTATTTGTCGAGAAACCTTGAACGGAAAGCAAATTGTATAAACGTAATTTCAGTCAAACCTTTTTGGAAGGTTTGCGTATTCTATCTAAAGGCGGAGCCTTTAGCCTCTTTCCGCAGAAAGCGGAACTTTTTTGTCTTATAAAACTCAGGAAAGGGTGAAAAAACAGTCCGGTGGACTGTTCCTGTGGGAACCCCTCCTCGTTGGTTTCCTTTTAACTGACTATTTATTTGTGCAAGTTTTTAATTGGAGATGACTTTCTTGACACTCTCAAGCACCCGAAAGGGTGCTTTTGTCGTTAAACGCAGCTATAAAATTTTTATATGTATACTCTTGAGCATTAAGGTGTAATCGTAACATTTTTGAAAACCGCCGAAAATGAGCCGTTTATACTCTCTGCCGAAATCGGAAGTCCCGTTGCTCCGAGGTAAAGGTTGTATTCTGCGTCCTGCGCCTCGCCTGAAACGTATATGAGGTCCGCGTCGGCAGACGCTTTTGTTTCGGGGTCGAAAGTATCGGCAAGTATCGCATAAAGCCTGCCGCACATTCCGCTCTCGTCAAGCGGAGAAATGCTGTAAGGATATTCAAGCTCGTCAAATTCTGCATGTACTTCACTGCCACTGAAAATAAGGGTAAGCCCCTCTACATTTTCAGGCGATATCAGCTCAAACCGAGTCTCGCCATCCTTTGAAACACTGACCTCGGCGGAGCAGCACTCGTTGTAAAGCGTTATATCCGCCGTAAAGGTTATGCCTTTTGTATAAGGCGTGATATCCGAACCGGAAGCGCCGCAGGCACAAAGCAGCATCGCAGATAAAGCGGCTAAAAAAGCTGTGATTTTCCTCAAGCTGAAAGACTCCCTCTTACAGCTCCTTTATCATATCAGACGGCAGCATCGCACGTTCGCCGCGTTTGGCGGCGGCCTTGTCGCCTGCCTGCCCGTGAAGATACACCCCGGCCTTTGCCGCATCATCAGCGGAAAATCCCTGAGCCAGCAGGGAAACTATTATGCCCGAAAGCAGGTCGCCGCTGCCGCCCGTCGCCATACCGGGATTGCCTGTCAGGTTGAAAAATATTTCTCCTTCAGGAGTAGCAATAATGGTATTCGCGCCTTTGAGCACCAGTACGCAGCCGTATTCCGCCGCGAATTTGCGTGCTGCCCCCACTCGGTCAGCCTCGATATCCGTGACGGTAAGCGAGCACAGTCTTGCCATTTCGCCGGGGTGCGGCGTCAGAATGACAGGAGCTTTGCGTTTCTTAATAATATCTATGCTGCCGCACAGGGCGTTTATGCCATCTGCATCGATTACAAGCGGGATTTTTGATTTTTCGCAGAGGTTTTTTACTATTTCTGCGGTATCACGATTATTGCCGAGACCGCAGCCGACAAGCACCGCAGAACAGCCGGCAAGTATTTTTTCGTAATCTATTCCGTCAGGCGGCAGCGTGCCTTTTTCGGTCTGCTTTAAGGGGACGCATACGGCTTCCGGAACCGAAGCGGTAAACGGAGCGTATATACCGTCGCACAAAACCGCCTTGAGTATCCCGACGCCGCTTCTGAGCGCTGCCTTTGCCGCGAGTATCGCCGCGCCCGCCATTCCGTAGCTGCCGCAGAACATGACCGCCGTGCCGAAGCTGCCCTTGTGGGAATTGCGGCGGCGTTTTTCAAAGACCGGCTTTTCAGTTGTAAGATAACTGTAAGAGACCGGCTCTGCCCCGATATCCGCCACCTGTACCTCGCCGCACATATCGCTGCCGGCGGGCAGTACAAGACACGGCTTTAATGCTATGAATGTGACAGTAAGATCGGCTTTGACTGCCGTGCCGAGGATTTTTCCGCTGTCCGACTCGACTCCGCTCGGCACATCTACCGAGATTTTAACGCCGCTTGCGGTGTTAATTGCCTTTACTGCTTCCGCGGCGGCACCCTCAAGAGGACGGTCAAGACCTATTCCGAAAAGAGCGTCCACAGTTATGTCGGTATTTTCAGGTATAATTTTTCCTTTTTTCGCGAGGTACAGCTTGCCGTAATAATAAGCGGCGTTTTCGGTTTTGGGCGCGCCCAGCGGTGTTACCACCGTTACGTCGGCCCCGTGCTGAGCGAGTATTTCGGCGATAACGCAGCCGTCGCCCCCGTTGTTGCCTTTGCCGCATACTACCGCTATTCTTTTTCCGGCGCAGCCGTATTTCCGCATAATTATTTCAGCCGCGGCGCTGCCGGCGCGGAACATAAGCTCCCTTAAAGAAAAAGCGCCGCTTTTTACGGCGTTTTCCTCTGACTCTCTTATCAAAGCCACGGATAATACCTTCAAAACGGCTCCCTCCCTTATTTGAACGCGCTGTTCGCTATGAATTTAGGAACAAATTTCACTACAGCCGAACGCACACGCTCGTCCGGAGCGAAAACAAGATATATCGTTCCTTTGCCTTCGGCTGACGATACCATAAGATACGCGTCCGGATCGTCTGTATTGCAGGCGACGGTAAGCTCCTTCGGATTTACCGAGGCTATCTGCGAAGGATTGAATTTATCGATTCTCGAAACCGTCTGAAGTTCAAAGGAAAGCACACGCTTGCGGGAGCTTTTGCTTATTATTTTATCTATATCCATCGTGCCGTTGGTTACAATATACTCATACTCTATATTGAAGCGGCAGCTTAGCTTGTACGCTCCGAAAATCACACCTGCCATAAGCAGAAAGGCAAAAGCGGCGAGGTATCCGCTGAACATGAAGAGCAGAAAGCAAAGCACAAAGGCGAGAAACCAGATACCGATTACGGCGGCGATATCCTTTCCCGTTTTCCTTATGGAAATTATCTGTTCAAAAAAAGTATCCATGTAATATCCCCTCAACAAAGCAAATATAATTATATATACATTATACACCAAAGCTCATTGTACTTGCAATAGATTTTGTTTTAGTATATAATAAATTTACCTTTTATTAACAAGTGAGGTGCTGATTTTGCGTATTAAAGACGGTTACAGCGTTGTAAATCTTCAGGGACAGAACACCGTAGTGGCAAACGCGGCTATTTCCGCGGAGCTTCAGAATACCATAGTGCTTACCGATACATCGCTTTTTCTCTGGAATATGCTGAAAAACGGCGATGTTTCAAAGTCCCAGATGCTCGACGCGCTGCTTGATAATTTTGATATTTCAACTGTGCTTGCGCTGAGTGATATTGATATTTTTATCAGGACTATGAGAGAGAACGGAATTATAGAGGAATAAATGAAAAACAGGGAAACTCTTAAATGGATATATCAGAGGATAAAGCTGTATTTTCCACTTGTGCTGCTGATTTCTCTGACGACCGCGTTGTCCGCGGTCTCGGGCGTGGCTATCGCGCTTATTACAAAGCGTGTGTTCGACGCGGCGACTTCTGAAGGCGGCGGAAGCCTTTTTTCGGCGGGGGCGCTGCTTTTCGCGGTTATAATTTTTCAGGTGCTGCTTAGCGCGGCGCAGTCGCTTCTTAACGCTTATGCCTCGGGAAAGCTGACCGTAAGTATAAGAAATTATCTGTTTAAAAGGGTTTGTGAAAAAAGGTATTCGGATATTTCCGCGTACCATTCGGGCGACCTTTTGAACAGGTTTACGTCTGACGCGGACGTTATAGTCTCAAGCGCCGTTTCGGTTATGCCGGGAATTGTCTCGATAATAACAAAGATAATCGCCGGCGTAGGCGCCATGCTGCTGCTCAATCCTCTGCTTGCGGCGGTGATACTGCTGCTCGGAGCGGCTGTTCCGGCTGTCGGCCGGCTGATAAATAAAAAATACAAGAAGCTGCACAAGGAAGTTCAGAAAACCGAAGGCGAAGTGCGCTCGTTTTTACAGGAGTGTTTTGAGAATATAGTTGTCATAAAGACCTTTGCAAGCGAACTCCCCTTTACCGGCAGACTCGGCGATCGTATGGATAAGAATTTCCGTATCAAAATGAAGAGGACAGGCATAACCGTATTTTCGCATATATGTCTTTATTCATTTTTTACTTTGGGATATTACGCGGTAATGCTGTGGGGAGCCGGAGGGCTTGCCGCCGGAACGGTGACTTACGGTACGCTTATGGCTTTTCTTCAGCTTATCTCCCAGCTCCGCGCGCCGCTTCAGAATGTTTCGGGCATAATGCCGCAGTATTATTCGGCGCTGGCGTCGGCAGAACGGCTTATCGAGCTGGACAGGCTTGAGACGGAGGAGGTTCCGCATGAAGCCGCAAAACTTGACAAGATTAAGAAAAATTTCCGCGAGCTTGAAATCAAAAACGTCAGCTTTTCCTACGGCGGCGAGAATATACTGGATAATTGCAGCTTTTCGGCGGGTAAAGGACATATAACTGCAATAACAGGCGAATCGGGCAGCGGAAAAAGCACGCTTTTCAAGGTAATACTCGGGCTCTATACGCCGCAGAAAGGCAGTATTACGGTAAACGGGGATATCAAGGTAGATGCCTCTGTAAGGGGACTGTTCTCATATGTGCCCCAGGGAAATATGGTGCTTTCGGGAACCGTGAGGGACAATATAACTCTGTGCAACCCGAATGTAAGCGAGGAGCGTCTGGCCGATGCGGCAAAAGCGGCGGAAATATACGATTACATTATGTCTCTGCCGGACGGGTTCGATACGGTGCTTTCCGAAAGGGGAGCCGGTCTTTCAGAGGGACAGATACAGCGTATCTCGATAGCGCGTGCCCTGCTTGTGGACGCTCCGGTGCTGCTGCTTGACGAGGCGACCAGCGCGCTTGACGAGCAGACCGAAACCGCCGTTCTCGCCAATATAAAGCAGATGACCGGCAAAACCGTGCTGTTCATAACCCACCGCAACACGAGCCTTAAGGTATGCGACACGATAGTTCATGTATCAAACGGAAAATTTACGGATATAAGCCGGTAAAAACGCGGCTTATAGGTTAAAAAAGAACAGCCCATTGCGCCGCATCTGTCGCCAAAAAAACAAAATGCGGCTGAACGCCGCAAAAAAAAATGAAATTCGAGGTTTATCGACAGACTGAACCGGACACCCATAAAAAATGTGGGTGTCCGGTTTTTTACGGTAATATAAAGAAAATAAGCGGGCGATAATGCGAAAAATTTAATTTCCGCTCAGCTTTTTATCGATTTCCTCCGCCGCGGAAGTAAGGTAACCGCACTCAAAGCGCTCGAAAACGCCGTTGTCCACCATCTGCGAGAGCGACGGGTCAACCGGCATTTTAGCAAGCAGCGGCACGCCCAGCTCTTTCGCCACGGTCTCGCTGCCCGAGCCGAAAAGCTCGATTTTCTTTCCGCAGTCGGGGCATACGACATAGCTCATATTCTCAACAATGCCGAGCACCGGAATGTCCATCATAGCCGCCATATTGTAGGCCTTTTTCACTATAAGTGAAACAAGGTCCTGCGGAGATGTAACGATAACCACGCCGTCAAGCGGAATAGTCTGGAAAACGGTAAGCGGAACGTCGCCCGTTCCGGGAGGACAGTCAATTATAAGATAATCAAGGTCCCCCCATACTACATCGTGCCAAAACTGCTTTACGGCTCCCGCGATGATAGGGCCGCGCCACAGCACCGGCGAATCCTTTTCGGGCAGCATCATATTTATTGAAATTATCTTTATGCCTGATTCGGTCTCAGCGGGGAGTATGCCTATCTCGTTCTGCATAGCGGGCGAGGTAATACCGAAGGTTTTGGGTATTGACGGGCCGGTAATGTCCGCGTCAAGTATGCCGACATTTTTACCCATTCTGTTAAGCAGAACCGCAAGCATTGAGGCGGTCATTGATTTTCCGACGCCGCCCTTGCCGCTTACCACGCCGATAACGTGTTTAATATTGTTGTATTCACCTGTAGGCTCTATAAGGCTCTGAGGATCGCGCGAGGCGCAGCTTTCCCCGCATGACGAACAGTCGCCCGAACAGCCCTGATGTGTTTGTTCTGACATATTTTTTCCTCTTTTCAATCATTATATAAAGTTATTATACCGCTGAGAAGCAGAAAAATCAATCGCCGCACACAAAAAATTCCAGCTGTATTTTTGTTTGTCTTTACGCCGCCATACAAGCAATATCCGCTTTGCTGCTTATATTTTAATTGTAATTTAGCACTCTTTAAATGCGAGTGCTGAAATTCTTATATTATTCATAATTTGTTAACACAATTAGCTCAAAAAGGCTCTATACTATATGTCAGTTAAAGTCAAACTCTTAAAAAAAGGTGATATAAAATGCGTACAAAACAGTTTAAATCAGAATCCAAAAAGCTTATGGATATGATGATTAACTCCATTTATACCCATAAGGAAATTTTCCTGCGCGAGCTTATCTCCAACGCCAGCGACGCGCTTGACAAGCTCTATTTCCGCTCTCTTACCGATAATTCGGTCGGAATAGCGCCCGACGATTTCGAGATCCGTATCGAGATAGATAAGGACAAAAGGCTTTTGAAAATTATTGATAACGGCTGCGGAATGACCGAGGAGGAACTGGACAAAAACCTCGGAACAATAGCTAAGTCCGGTTCGCTTGCCTTCAAGCAGGAAAACGAGAAAAAGGAAAACGTGGATATAATAGGTCAGTTCGGCGTAGGCTTCTACTCGGCGTTTATGGTAAGCGACCATGTAACGGTTGAAAGCCGCGCGTTCGGCTCTGATGAGGCGTTCCGCTGGGAGTCAAGCGGTGCCGAGGGCTACACGGTAGAGCCATGCGAGAAAGAAACGGTCGGCACCACGGTTACCCTCCATATCAAGGAGAAAACCGAGGACGAAAATTACGACGAGTATCTTGACCAGTACCGCATAAGCGCTCTTGTCAAGAAGTATTCCGACTATATCCGCCACCCGATCAGAATGGAATTTACCACAAAAGAGCCGGTTGAGAAAAAAGAGGGCGACGAAAGCAAGGAAACCGAGTACAGGGACGTTACCGAGCTTCGCACCCTCAACAGTATGATACCTATCTGGAAAAAGTCGAAAAGCGAGATAAAGCCTGAGGAATACAACAGCTTTTACAAGGATAAATTTTACGATTACGAAGATCCGGCAAGGGTTATCCACTCAAAGACCGAGGGTCAGGCGACCTATTCTGCGCTGTTGTTTATACCGAAGCACGCGCCGTTTGACTACTATACAAAGGATTTTGAGAAGGGACTTCAGCTTTACTCAAAGGGCGTGCTGATAATGGACAAGTGTGCCGACCTGCTGCCCGACTATTTCAGCTTTGTAAAGGGTCTTGTGGACAGTGAGGATCTTTCGCTCAATATTTCCCGTGAAACTCTCCAGCACGACGGTCAGTTAAAGCTCATCGCCAAAACGGTTGAGAAAAAGATAAAATCGGAGCTTGAAAAAATGCTCAAGGACGACCGTGAGGCGTATGAGGAATTTTTCAAGACCTTTGGAATACAGCTCAAATTCGGGGTATATAATGACTACGGTATGCACAAGGACACCCTTAAGGATCTGCTTTTGTTCCATTCTTCAAATGAAAAGAAATATGTCACATTAAAAGAATATGCCGGGCGTATGAAAGAGGGTCAGGATACTATCTACTACGCCTGCGGCGAGACCGATGAGAAGATAGAAATGCTCCCCCAGACCGACGCGGTGAAGGACAAGGGCTATGAGATACTTTACCTTACCGAGAACGTAGACGAGTTCGCGCTCAAAATGATGGGCGAATACGACGGCAAGAAGTTTATGAACATCTGCGACGATAATCTGAATCTCGACAGCGAGGAAGAGAAAAAAGCGCTTGAGGAGGAAAACACCGCCGCTAAGGATATGTTTGAGGCTATGAAGGAGAGCATAGGCGATAAGATAAACGCCGTAAGGTTCACCAACAAGCTGAAAAACCATCCGGTCTGCCTTACAAGCGAGGGCGGCATATCCCTTGAGATGGAAAAAGTACTCAATTCAATGCCCGGAGCGGCTGACAACAAGGTAAAGGCTCAGCTTGTGCTTGAGATAAACGCATCCCACCCGATAGCTGAAAAGCTCAAAGAGCTTTATGAAAATGATAAGGAGCTGCTCGGCAAATACGCTAAGCTGCTTTACGGAGAAGCCTGCCTGATAGGCGGCAAATCTGTTCCGGACCCGGCGGAGCACAGCGCCCTTGTCTGCGAGCTTATGGTAAAATAATTTTAAAAGAAAAAACCGCGTATCCGTATTTTTGAGTGCGGATACGCGTTTCAGTTTGTTAAAAAACTCAAACGAAAAGCAAATTGTATATATGCAGAAGTTTAGGTCAAACCTTTTCAAAGGTTTGCGGTTTCTAAAGGCAGAGCCTTTAGCCGCTTTCCGCAGAAAGCGGAATTATTTCGCCTTTGTCTCGCAGTATATGCAGCGGTAGATCCTGCGGGCGCGGTCGGTTAATTTAAAAATCTGGGGCAGCTCCTGCTCGGTCGCCGAAATGCAGCGCGGATTTTTACAGGTCAGCACGCCGGTCAGCTTTTCGGGAAGGGCTATGCTCTTTTTCTCAACTGTTTTGCCGTCCTTTATTATGTTTACCGTGACGTCGGGATCAACATATCCCAAAATATCGGTATCAACATCAAAATCCGAATCGATTTTGATAATATCCTTTTTGCCCATTTTGCGGCTGGAAACATTTTTTATAAGCGCCACCGAGCAGTCGAGCGAATCAAGCCCCAAAAGATTGTAAATCCGCATGCCCTGTCCGGCGGTAATGTGGTCTATCACTATTCCGTTCTTTATGGAATCAATATTCATTTATTCCACCTCCAGCAGCATTAAAATAAGCGCCATTCTCATATATTTGCCGTAAAGCACCTGCTTGAAATAGCAGGCACGGGGGTCTTTGTCAACAGCAACGCTTATTTCGTTGACACGGGGCAGCGGGTGAAGTATACACATATCGGCGCGCGCGTTTTTGAGCTTTTCGGGAGTTAATATATAGCTGTCTTTGAGCCGGAGATAATCCTCTTCGTTGAAGAAACGCTCTCTCTGTACCCTTGTCATATAGAGAATATCAAGCTGCGGCATAGGCTCCTCAAGGCTTGTCGTTTCGGTGTAGGGGATACCCTTGTCGTCAAGCGTCTGCTTTACATAGCCGGGCAGCTTTAACTCCTGCGGCGAGATAAGCACGAATTTTACGCCCATATAGCGGGACAGCGCGGCTATTAGCGAATGTACCGTCCTGCCGAATTTAAGGTCGCCGCAAAGACCGACTGTCAGGTTCTCAAAGCCGCCCTTCTCGCGGTAAATCGTAAGCAGGTCGGCAAGTGTCTGGGTCGGGTGATTGTGGCCGCCGTCGCCGGCGTTTATCACCGGAACGCTCGCGTTCATTGCCGCCACAAGCGGCGCGCCCTCTTTAGGGTGGCGCATGGCTATGATATCGGCATAGCAGGATATTACTTTAGCGGTGTCCGCCACGCTCTCGCCCTTTGAGGCTGAAGAACTCTGCGCCTCTGAAAAGCCTATTACGTTTCCGCCAAGCTCGTACATAGCCGCCTCAAAGCTGAGCCTTGTTCTTGTGGACGGCTCGAAAAACAGGGTGGCGAGCTTTTTGCCTTTGCATTTTTCACTGTATTTCGCCGGATTTCCTATAATATCGTTGGCGGTTTTTATAAGCTGTTCAAGCTCGTCTGTATTAAGCTCTAAAATATCTATAAGGCTTCTCATTTCGCCGCACCTATCCAGCTTTCGTCTGACGGGTTGTTTCTGAACGCTATAAGCCGCTTTATATCCTCCGGCTTTATATAGCCGTTCTCCGCCGCTACCTCGGCTATGCAGTCAAAATCGGTAAGGCTTATGTTTTTAAGGTTCGCCGCGGCTAAGCGGTCAAGCCCCTTCTGCATTCCGTAGGTGAATATTGAGGCTATACCCAGCACTTCTGCGCCTGCCTCACGCAGAGCCTCCGCAACCTCGATAACGCTGCCGCCGGTGGAAATAAGGTCTTCTATGATAACTACCTTCTGACCCTTTTCGAGTCTGCCTTCAATGCGGTTCTGTCTGCCGTGGTCTTTGTTGCCCGAACGGACATATCCCATAGGCATATCAAGCAGGTGAGCTGTTATCGCCGCGTGGGCGATACCGGCGGTTGATGTGCCCATAAGCACCTCAGCTTCCGGATAATTTTCCTTTACCACTTTGGCAAGGCTTTGCTCAACGTCGTTTCTCACTTCGGGAGCTGTAAGGGTAAGCCGGTTGTCACAGTAAACCGGACTTTTAATGCCGCTCGCCCATGTAAAAGGCTCCTCGGGGCGGAAGAAAACTGCCTGTATTTTTAAAAGGTCGCTTGCTATAAGTCTTTTGATATCCATTTTTTCTGCTCCTTATCCTACAAATTCCTTAACGCAGCGTTCGTATGCCGCCACGGGGTCTTCCGCCGCGGTTATCGGTCTGCCGACAACGATATAATCGCTGCCTATTTGCTTTGCCCTTTCGGGGGTTGTCACTCTTGACTGGTCGCCCTTGTCGCCGTCGGCGAAGCGAATGCCGGGGGTGACGGTGTAAAAGCCCTTTCCGCAGACGCTGTGCACCGCCGCCGCCTCGAGCGGTGAGCAGACAACGCCGTCAAGTCCCGCTCTTTTGGCGTTTAAGGCGTAGTGCATAACCACCTTTTCCATCGGCTTTTCTATAAGCAGGTCAGAGCGCATTCTTTCCTCGCTCGTTGAGGTAAGCTGGGTCACGGCTATAAGTATCGGTCTTGTGCCGTCGGGACGGGTAAGCCCCTCAAGCGCCGCCTCCATCATAGCGACGGTGCCGCCCGCGTGCAGGTTGCACATATCGACATCAAGGCGGGAGAGCACCGCCATAGATTTTTTGACCGTGTTCGGAATATCGTGCAGCTTAAGGTCTAAAAATATTTTGTGACCTTTTTCCTTTATGTCCCTTACAATCTGCGGGCCCTCAGCGTAAAAAAGCTCCATACCTATCTTGACAAAAGGCTTTACGCCGGTAAACTTATCAAGAAATGACATACATTCAGCTTTGCCGGCGAAATCGCAGGCTATTATAACGTCCTTACCCATTGTGCGCTCCTCCTATAATATCTTTAAGATTGTTTATACCGTATTTCTGCATTACACGCGGCAGGTCTTCTATAATATTTTTGCAGGCGAACGGCTCCACAAGGTTCGCCGCTCCTACCTCGACGGCGGCAGCTCCCGCCAGCATCATTTCAATTACGTCCTCGGCTGTGGAAATGCCGCCCATACCGACTATCGGGATTTTTACCGCCTCGTATACCTGATAGACCATTCTTACCGCAACCGGCTTTATCGCAGGTCCCGAAAAACCGCCGGCTTTGTTGGCAAGCACCGGCTTTTTGGTTTTAAGGTCTATTCTCATTCCGAGCAGGGTGTTTATAAGCGAAAGTCCGTCCGCTCCCGCTGCCTCGCAGGCTTTGGCTATCTCGGTTATATCTGTAACATTCGGGGAGAGCTTTATAAGCACCGGCTTTTTTGTCACCTTTTTTACCGCCGCGGTGACCGCCGCCGCGTTTTCGCAGCTTGTGCCGAAAGCCAGTCCGCCGCCGTGGACATTAGGGCAGGAAATGTTTATCTCAAACCAGCCTATCGCGTCCTCACGGTCTAAAATCTCGACCGCCGCCGTGTAATCCTTTACCGAAAAGCCGCTTACATTCGCCATAAGCGGTTTTTTGAATACCTTTTTAAGCCTCGGCAGCTCCTCTGTAAGCACCTTTTCGGCTCCGGGGTTCTGAAGCCCCACGGAGTTGAGCATTCCCGCCTCACATTCGGCGATTCTCGGTGTCGGGTTGCCGAAGCGCGGCTCTATCGTCGTTCCCTTAAAGGAAATCGAGCCTAAGCAGTTAATATTGTAAAGCTCGGCGAACTCATAGCCAAATCCGAAAGTGCCGCTTGCCGGTATTACGGGATTGTCAAGCCTTACGCCGCAGAGAGTTACTTCAGTGCTTCCCATTCGATTTCCTCCCTTTCAAATACCGGCCCGTCCTTGCAGACCCGCTTCGCGCCGTTTTTGGTCATTAAACTGCACCCCATACAGGCGCCGAAGCCGCAGCCCATACGCTCCTCAAAGCTGAACTGTCCTGACGTTTCAGCGTTCGCGTTTACCGCCTTAAACATGGGCAGCGGTCCGCAGGAATAAATATAGCTGTACTCGGTTTTGTCCATAGCCGCGGTCACAAAGCCCTTTATGCCGTGACTGCCGTCGGCGGTGGTGACAAAAACCTCACATCCGAGATTTTTGAACTCATTTTCGTAAAATATTTCTGTTCTTGTGTTAAAGCCTAAAATAACAGCAGGCTTTTTGCCCTCGCTTATCAGCTTTTTGCAGAGTGCGTATAGCGGGGGGATACCCACGCCGCCGCCTATTATAAGCGGTTTTTCGCCGCTTCCCCGTGTATCAAACCCGTTGCCTAAGGAGATAAGCAAGTCAAGCTCATCGCCGGACTTTTTAAGACTTAAATTCTCCGTTCCGCCGCCGACCGTTTTGTATATAAGGGTAAGGCTGTCGCCGTCATAATCGCATATAGAAATAGGGCGGCGCAGATAAAACCCCTCTAACTTTATATTGACGAACTGCCCGGGAGCGGTAATATCCGAGGTGTCCCCCGCCAGTACCATTTTATAGACTGACGGGGCGATATTTTCGTTTGATGTTATTTTAAAAATTTCCTGTTTCATTTTATCACCTTAGGCGTCAATGGTGGAGATGCCGAGGGTGGTTTCCTCAAGCACCGATAAAAGCACCTCTACCGTGTCGAGCGATGTGAACATCGTGACGTTGTTCTCAACGGCGCAGCGGCGTATCTCGTGGCCGTCGGTTATACCGTCAGGCGAGCTTATATCCCTTGTGTTTATAACATAGGTCACATAGCCCTGTCTTATGGCGTCCGGAATTTCACGGCTGCCGTCGCTTATCTTCTTAACCGCGTGGGTGCGTATACCGTTTTCCTTTAAGAATTTAGCCGTACCCTCGGTCGCCTGAATGTTAAAGCCCATATTGTAGAAACGGCGGATAAGGGGCAGAGCCTCCTCCTTGTCCTTGTCGGCTATCGTGGCAAGTACCGTGCCGTAGTTCGTAACATTCATACCGCTTGCCTTAAGCGCCTTGTAAAGCGCCCTTGTCAGCCTGTCGTCGTAGCCTATCGCTTCTCCGGTAGACTTCATTTCGGGCGAGAGGTAGGCGTCAAGTCCTCTGAGCTTTGAGAACGAGAACGCCGGAGCCTTTACATACCAGCGCTTTTTCTCCGCCGGATATATCCTGTCAAAGCCCTGCTCTTTAAGGGACTTTCCGAGTATTACAAGTGTAGCTATGTCGGCAAGACTGTAACCCGTCGCCTTTGAGAGGAAGGGGACTGTTCTTGACGAGCGGGGATTTACCTCGATTATAAATACGTTTTCGTCCTTATCGACTATAAACTGTATGTTGTAAAGTCCTACAATGCCTATGCCGAGCCCCAGCTTTTTTGTATAGTCAAGTATGGTTTCCTTGGTTTTTTCGCTTATGCTGAAGGTCGGGTAAACGCTTATAGAGTCGCCGCTGTGTATTCCGGTGCGCTCAACAAGCTCCATAATACCGGGCACGAAAACGTCGGTGCCGTCGCATATCGCGTCGACCTCTACCTCCTTGCCCGAAATGTACTTATCTACAAGCACCGGCTTGTCCTCGTCTATCTCAACGGCGGTGCGCAGATATCTGCGGAGCTGTTTTTCGTCGGCGACTATCTGCATGGCTCTGCCGCCCAGCACGAACGACGGGCGCACAAGCACCGGATAGCCTATTTCCGCCGCCGCTTTAACGCCGTCCTCAATTTTTGTTACCGCCTGTCCGCGCGGCTGTGGTATGTCAAGCTCTTTGAGCACCTTTTCAAATAAATCCCTGTTTTCGGCGCGGTCAATAGCGTCGCAGTCGGTGCCGATTATCTTAACGCCGCGGTCGTGCAGACTGTCTGAAAGATTGATAGCGGTCTGACCGCCTAAAGACGCTATTACACCTATCGGGTTTTCAAGGTGGATAATGTTCATAACGTCCTCGGTGCAGAGCGGCTCAAAATACAGCTTGTCAGAGCAGGTGTAGTCGGTCGAGACGGTTTCGGGGTTGTTGTTTATGATTATCGCCTCATAGCCGGATTTTTTGATTGTGGTTACGGCGTGCACCGTTGAATAGTCAAACTCCACACCCTGACCTATTCTGATAGGACCTGAGCCTAAAACGATTATCTTCTTCTTATCGGATACCACCGACTCGTTTTCTTCCTCGTAGGTCGAGTAGAAATAGGGGATATAGCTTTCAAACTCGGAGGCGCAGGAGTCTATCATCTTGTAGACCGGGAACATATTTTTTTCACAGCGTATATTATAAATATCCTTGCCGGTCATACCCCACAGCTTGCCGATAAAGTCGTCCGAAAAGCCCATTTTCTTCGCCTGATACAAAAGTTCGGTGTCGCCCTTGTTAGCGGCGAGCTTTCTTTCCATTCGGACGATATTTTTAATCTTTTCAAGGAAAAGCATATCGATTTTTGTCCGGTCGTATATAAGACCCATATCGGTATTACGGCGCAGAAGCTCGGTTACGGCGCATATGCGGTCGTCGGTGCCGTCGGCAATGTAGCTTAAAAGCTCTTCCTCAGAATAGCTGTCAAACTTTTTCATATAAAGGTGGTTTATGCCTATTTCAAGCGAACGCGCCGCCTTTAAGAGGCTTTCCTCTATCGTTCTGCCTATGCTCATTACCTCGCCGGTCGCTTTCATCTGGGTGGAGAGCTTGTTGTTCGCGGATGAAAACTTATCAAACGGGAAACGGGGCATTTTTGAAACAACATAGTCAAGCGCCGGCTCAAAAGACGCCGGAGTGTTGGCGAGCATAATCTCGTCAAGGTGCATACCGACCGATATTTTCGCCGATACCCTCGCTATCGGGTAGCCGCTCGCCTTTGAGGCTAACGCAGAAGAACGTGAAACACGGGGGTTTACCTCTATGAGATAGTAATTAAAGGAAAGCGGGTCAAGCGCGAACTGCACGTTGCAGCCGCCCTCTATTTTAAGGGCACGGATTATTTTAAGCGCGCTGTCACGCAGCATATGGTATTCCTTGTTGGTAAGGGTCTGTGAGGGGCATACCACTATCGAGTCGCCTGTGTGTATTCCCACCGGGTCTATGTTTTCCATATTGCATATGGTAATGGCGGTGTCGTTCGCGTCACGCATTACCTCGTATTCTATTTCCTTGTATCCCTTTATGCTTTTTTCCACAAGCACCTGATGAACAGGGGATAACTCAAGCGCGCCGCGCAGAATTTCGGCGCATTCCCCGGCGTTGTCGGCAAAGCCGCCGCCCGTGCCGCCTAAGGTAAAGGCGGGGCGCAGTACGACAGGGTAGCCTATCTTTTCTGCGGCGTCAAGTCCGGCTTCCATGCTCTCGGCTATTATAGAGGGCAGTACCGGCTCGCCTATCTCCTCGCAAAGCTCCTTGAAAAGCTCTCTGTCCTCGGCGCGCTCTATGCTGCGGCTCGATGTGCCTAAAAGCTCCACATTACATTCACGCAGAACGCCTTTTTTCTCAAGCTGCATAGCAAGGTTGAGTCCGGTCTGACCGCCTATTCCGGGCACAATAGCGTCGGGGCGCTCGTAGCGTATGACCTTCGCGAGATATTCAAGGTTTAAAGGTTCCATATAAACCTTGTCCGCTACCGTGGTGTCGGTCATTATCGTGGCGGGGTTGGAGTTGCAGAGTACTACCTCGTAGCCCTCCTCTTTAAGCGCTAAGCACGCCTGCGTTCCGGCATAGTCAAACTCCGCCGCCTGACCTATTACGATAGGGCCGGAGCCTATTACAAGTATCTTTTTAAGGTCGGTTCTCTTAGGCATTTTCTTTCCCCTCCATCAGGCTGATAAACTGGTCGAACAGATAGGCGCTGTCCTGCGGACCGGGCGCGCTTTCGGGGTGGTACTGAACGGAGAATATCATATCCTTTTCGTCCTTTACACCCTCGACCGTGTTGTCAAGTATGTTTTTGTGCGTAACGGTAAGTCCTGTGCCTTTAAGGCTTTCCTCTCTTACCGCGTAGCTGTGGTTCTGCGAGGTAATTTCAATCTTTCCGGTCTCAAGGTTCTTTACCGGGTGGTTTCCGCCTCTGTGACCGAATTTCAGCTTGTAGGTTTCTGCGCCTAAAGCAAGCGAAATCATCTGATGACCGAGACAAATACCGAATATCGGGTATTTGCCCTTAAGCTGTCTTACAAGCCCGATTACCGGCGTTACGTCCTCGGGGTCTCCCGGGCCGTTTGATAAGAAAATACCGTCCGGCTTGCATTTGATGACGTCCTCCGCCGAGGTGTTGTAGGGCATTACGGTCACGTTACAGCCGCGCGCGTTAAGGCTTCTTATAATGTTGTGCTTTATTCCGCAGTCGATAGCGACCACATTAAAACGGGCGTTTGCGGTTCTTGAATACCAGCGCTTTTTACAGCTTACCCTTGAAACGGCGTCGTGCGGAACGGGGGTTTCTCTTATTATTTGGAGCGCTTTTTCGTCGGACGTATCAATATCGGTTATAATGCCGCGGCGGCTTCCGAGGTCTCGTATGCTTCTTGCTAATTTTCTTGTGTCTATACCCTCTATTCCGGGGATTTTGTATTCCTCCATAACTTCAGAGAGGGTTTTTGTATAGCGAAAGTTTGAGGGCAGATCGTTGTACTCCCTTACGATAAGTCCGCCTATTGTCGGCACTTTAGTCTCATAGTCCTCGTCGGCTATACCGTAGTTGCCTATGAGCGGATAGGTCATAACCACCGCCTGATATGTATATGACGGGTCGGAAATTATTTCCTGATATCCTACAACCGATGTGTTGAAAACCAGCTCGCACACACGCTCGCCGTCAAAGCCGAAGCCGTAGCCGGTGTAAACCGCGCCGTCCTCGGTTACAAGTTTTTTCATCTTTCGCTCTGCCATACCGTTTTACCTCCGCATACTGTAATAAGATTTCTGCCGTTTACCTTTACGCCCTCAAACGGGGTGCTCCTGCCCATCGAGAGAAATTCCGCCGGATTTATCACGTACTCCGCGCCAAGGTCATAAACGCAGAAGTCTCCTGTGTCTTCTATCCCGAAACGCTTTCTCGGGTTAATTGCCATAAGCTCTGTAAGTTTTTCAAGCGTTATTATTCCGGTCTTTACAAGGAAAGTATACAACACCGGAAAGGCGGTTTCAAGTCCCACAACGCCCATAAGGCTTTTTTCAAGCCCGCGCGACTTTTCCTCCGCCGAGTGTGGGGCGTGGTCGGTGGCTACCATATCTACCGTGCCGTCCTTTATACCCTCTATAAGCGCAAGCCTGTCCCTTGCCGAGCGCAGGGGCGGGTTCATTTTAAACCTGCCGTCTTCCTTTAAGTCGCTGTCGTCAAGCACAAGGTAGTGGGGAGCGGTCTCGCAGGTCACGTCAAGCCCTTCGGCTTTCGCTTTTCTTATAAGCTCCACGCTCTCGGCGGTCGAGATATGGCAGACGTGGTATTTACAGCCGGTTTCTTTCACAAGCCGCAAATCACGCTCTATCTGCCGCCATTCGCTCTCACTGCATATGCCTTTGTGTCCGTGCGCTTTCGCGTACTCTCCGTCGTGTATATATCCGCCCTTTAAAAGGGAGTTGTCCTCGCAGTGGGCGGCGATTATTTTTCCGAGCCGCTTTGCCTCAAGCATCGCGCGGCGCATCAGATCCTCGCTCTGCACGCCCCTGCCGTCGTCCGAAAAGGCTATGCAGTTTGGTGCCGTACTTTCCAAATCGGCAAGCTCCGCTCCGGCTTCGCCCTTTGTTATGGCGGCGTAAGGGTGTACCTTTATAACGGCGGTTTCCTTTATAATGTCGGTCTCAATTTTTAAATTCTCGGCACTGTCGGGCACAGGATTCAGGTTCGGCATTGTGCAGACGTCGGTATAACCGCCCCTTGCCGCCGCAAGCGAGCCCGATTTTATAGTTTCCTTATAAAAAAATCCCGGTTCTCTGAAATGTACGTGTACATCGCAAAAAGCCGGTAAAACATAAATATTATTAAAATCGGAAAAACTGCCGGCAAAGGAACCGGCGGAAATAAAGGAATCAAGCGGAAAATCTTTCTTTATGAAAGAACCGTTTTTATATATGTTTGCGTTTTTGAGTCGCAGTTCCATAGCTTACTCTCCCGTAATAAAATAAAAAACCTGCTTTTCAAGCAGGTTACAGGCATAAAGACACAGACTGATTTTCAGCCTTTTTTACAATCTTGCCGGCGTCACAGCACCCTGCTTAAAGATTTGTTTTTATTATTTTACCACACGCAAGTTGTAAAGTCAACACAAACCGGAAGAAAAAAATTCAGACTGTCGATAAATTTAAAACGGAAAGCAAATTGTACAAATATAAAAGTTTCGGTCAAACCTTTTTTAAAGGTTTGCGGATTCCAAAGGCAGAGCCTTTGGACGCTTTCCGCAGAAAGCGGAACTCTTTTTGCCTAATTAAACGCAGGAAAGGGTGAAAAAACAGTCCGGTGGACTGTCCCTGTGGGAAACCCTCGTCGGGGGTTTCCCTTTAACCTGCTCTTTATTTGTGCAATTTCCCAATTAAAGATGACTTTTTTACAAGCCGAGAAAAAATCATCAATCGTCCTCAAGCAGTTTTGAGGGCGGAATATTCAAGACCTGAGCGATTTTAAAAAGAGTTTCGAGTGAAATACCTTTGACCGTTCCGGAACCTTCCACTTGTCCTACAAAGCTGACACTTTTATCAATCATTTCCGCAAGGACTTCCTGCGTTAAACCAGCCTTTTTTCGGTAATATGCTATTTTAAGTCCAAGTGTTATATAACGCTCCGGAAATTCGGTTTTCACACTATCGCCTCCCGCAAAACAATTATCTGTATATAAAGTGAGCGGCTGATATTTAAACTACTTTATCAGTCCTTTGACAATGGAAGAAATACTATCAAGCTGTTTATCGTCCAAATGTTTTAAATCTTCAATCAGCGCACTTAATTTTTCAGGATTTTGAGATTTATAATCAAAAAATTCATCAGGTGTAAGTCCTAAATATTCGCAGATATAAAAGAAAGCAGACATTGACGGTAACGACTTGCCGGACTCAATATTGTTGATATAGCCAGCGTTTTGTCCGATAGATAAACTCATATCCCTTGCCGAAACACCTTTTTTGTTTCTCAACTGTGCTAATCTAAGCGGAAAATCTTCCTCATACATTTGCGTCACCACCTCACATAACATTGTATCCTATAAAACGTTTAATAATTACGGAACATTTCCTTTAAATGTGTTGATATATAGGATTAAAAATGATATTATTGGTTATATGCTGGAATTAAAGCGATGACTTAAAATTTATATGTGAGGTTAGAAAAATGTTTGAAAATACTTGTTGCTTTTTCGGTCACAGAAAAATAGAGGACAGCGAGGAGCTTCGCGCAAGACTGTATAAGACGCTTGAAAAACTTATTACACAGGAAAACATCGATACTTTCCTGTTCGGGAGCAGAAGCGATTTCAACAGGCTATGCTACGATACTGTAACGGTATTAAAACAAAAATACCCCCACATAAGACGTATCTATGTGAGGGCGGAATACAGGTTTATAGACGACGAATACAAAAAATATCTTCTGTCCTTTTACGAGGATACCTATTATTCCGACAGGGCAGTATCCGCCGGAAAATATGTTTACATAGAACGCAACCGCGAGATGATAGACAAAAGCCGGATATGCGTTGTATATTACAGTCCCGATTACCTGCCGCCGCACGGAAAAAACGGCACCGCCACCGCCTTTAATTACGCATTTAAAAAGGGGAGAAAACTTTTAAACTTTTACGTGGCGCAATAAAATTATTATACGGATTTTCAGGCAAAAAAGAAAGGCGCCCGGACATAAAACGCGGAAGCCTTTTTTAAATTCGATAAATCTAACTGCCGTAATTTTTATTTTTTAAATACAAACAGATATTCGTGCGCAATCAGTAAAAAATTATATTTTACGCTGTTTGTTTTCCAATATCCTGTTGCCTTGCAGTTATGCTGTTCTTTTATAATAATTTCCTTTAGCTTGAAACCGGCGTCCTGAAATATTTTCATTACTTCAAAGGACATTGGTATCATACAGCCTTTTTTGCGTGTATCGCCCATCAGTATGGCGCAAAACCTGTCTTTTTTCAAAACCCGATAACTCTCTGAAGCTACTTTTTTAATTTCTTTCAAAAACTCTTTGACACCGAACTGTGACAAATCGTTTTCCAAACCTTCGCTATATTTAATAATATCGGCATAAGGCGGGTGAGTACAGATAAGGTCTATACTCTCGTCCGGAACAAAATCAAGATTTCTTGCATCGCCCTTATGAATGTAAACCTTTCCGCAGGCTCTCTCATGTTCAAAGTCTGTCTTTTCACGGCAACGTGCAAGTGCCGCGTCGTTTACATCAACACCGATTATATCCCGATTCAAAAGTTTCGCTTCTACAAGAGTAGTTCCTCCGCCGGCGAATTGATCTAAAACAATATCCCCTTCTTTTGAATATCGCAATATAATGTTTCTGGGAATGTAAGGTGACCAATTACCGCGCCATTTTGCATCGTGAGTCGCCCAATCGCCGCGCTTCGGAAAAGACCAATGTGTAGTCATTTCCAATTCAAAATCATCCGGTTCCCATTTAGTTATTTTCTTAGCCATTACTTAAAAACCTCTGATATTATCCCGTTTTCCAAATCTTTAATATTGTATATATGATCCATCACATCAAATGTTTCTTCAAGATTATTGCGTGCACTTGTCCATCCCTTTCCGTCCGTGAACCATACAAATGTAAAACCGTCAATGGTGTCAGTCTCAATGGCAAGAGTCTTGTAGCTGCGGGCAGTTTCATTGAGCTTGCTGCCTCCGCTGCCGTAGAAATTAGTTTCAATGCCGTAAATCATTTCAGGGGTTTTGATTACAAAATCAAAGCGTTTTTCCATTTTACCTTGATTTGAAATAGCGGATAAATCTATATTCCACTTATCAGTAATCTGATGGATATACATTTCTTTAAAATAGTTTTTATTCTTTATAAAACCTGATTTTTGAATAAAATCCTCAACTAAATTTTCCATCAAATGCCCGCCGCGGTTTTTGCGGCCGTTTGAATCCAAACCTGTTTCCACACCGGTTGCATAGTCTACAAGATTATTAATAATATGATTTTGAATTAAATCAAACAGCCCTGTTTTTTTCATAAATATTTTATACTGTTCCACAGGTAAATTTTGATTTTTAAAATTATACGTAAATGCTCCGTCACTGTCAATAGCATAAATTTCATTGGCTCTGACCGCTAACAACAACGGAATACATTTTAAAGTCTCGGGATATCTTTTAATCAATTTTTCAAAATCATGCTCAATATTATCTGAACCGATAAGTGAGTTAAGTATATTCAACTCTACCTTAATTCCGTTTACATTTCTGTGAACTTTTTCAAAGTCTATATAATAACAGTAGTCGGCAATACTATTCCTAAAGCCTGATAGCCAAATATTGAAATCTCTGTTCATTTTTTGCTCCTTAAAAATTACTGATAAGCAATTCTTTGATTTTCCCTCTTGCTTCACCTTTGCTGTTGATCATTCGTGCCGCTTCTACTCGCTTGATCTTATGCAATGAATATATAATATCAAAAAAATTATCATTCATATTTGAGTTTTTCGGATCTGAATTGCTGATTACGATTTTTGCGCCTTTTCCGTTCATCTCATCGACAAATCCGGCAAGTTCAATCTGTTCTTTGTCGTTGAATGTATTTTCAGTGTATGCAGTAAAGCTTGCTGTTTCGGTGATAGGTCTGTACGGCGGATCAAAATACACAAATGTTTTCTCATCGATAAAATCTGCTGATTTTCTGTAATCTCCGCATACAATAATAACTTTTTGCAATTTTTCAGACACAGCGCGGATATTTTCCTCATCACAGATGAGCGGATTTTTGTAAGAACCAATAGGAACATTGAACAAACCTTTTTTATTTACTCTGAACAGTCCGTTGAAACAGGTTTTATTTAAAAAGATCATCAGAGCCGCTTTTTGAATATTGATTCCTTCATCTCCATTTATCTTTAAATCATTGAATTGCCTGCGTTTAGCAAGATAATATATTTTCCGGTCTTCAGTATTAAGCGAAACAAATTCGCTCTGCATAACTTCGAGCATAGAGATGAGCTTATCTGCATCGTCCCGAATAATTTGATAAGTATTAATGAGTTCTGCGTTTATATCGCTGATATAAACCTCATCTAAATCAAACCTGTTTAAAATATCAAAAAGTACCGCGCCGCCGCCTACAAACGGTTCGGCATATTTCGTAATTTTTCCATCTGCAAAAGGATAATATTTCTCAATTTCGGAAATAAGCTGACCTTTACCGCCTGCCCATTTCAAAAAAGGCTTTACTTTTTTTTCGGTGCTTACGGTATATCTGATACTTCTTGCATCTGTCGGCTTCTCGGCGGTGGATGGAATAATCCACATATTACCGATCATTGCTGCGTTTTTTATTCTGTTTTCGGAGCAGAGCACGGCAACGCGTCTTTGTGAAATGCCCCACTTATCCGCTGCTTCTCTTGCCGATATATAATCCATAACCGTACCTCCGGAATATATTGATATTATTATATTCTAAAACTGGAATAATAGCAATATCGTTTTGCAAAAAATATTTTTTACTGTGATAAAGCATAATATGTAAAAAAACCGGCATCCTGAACACTCAGAATGCCGCAGTTTGTAGAAAAAGTCATCTTTAATTGGAAAATTGCACAAATACAGAGCAGGTTAAGGGGAAACCCCCGACGAGGGTTTCCCCTAAAAAACAGTCCACCGGACTGTTTTTTTACCCCTTCCTGCGTATATCCGGCAAAAGAGTTCCGCTTTCTGCGGAAAGCGGCTAAAGGCTCTGCCTTTAGAAACCGCAAACCTTTAAAAAGGTTTGACCGAAACTTTTGAATTTGTAAAAATTCAGAAATTCAGAAATTCAGAAAATCAGTCGGCGAGGTCTTTGCCGCAGCAGCGCTTATATTTCTTGCCGCTGCCGCAGGGGCAGGGGGCGTTCTTGCTTACGACGCCTTTGCCCTTTACGGTCATCGGCTTATCGCCTGCCGTGGTCTCTTCTGCTACCTTTTCGCGCTTTACCTCCTCATCACGGCGGACGCGGACGGTAAGTACCAGCTTTGCGGTCTGCTGGCGGATAGTAGCCGTCATAGCCTCGAACATATCGTAGCTGTCGTTTCTGTACTCAACCACCGGATCGTGCTGACCGTAGGCGCGCAGTCCTATGCCCTGACGGAGCTGATCCATGGCGTCTATATGATCCATCCAGTTGGTATCGACCGAGCGCAGCAGCATTACTCGCTCTATCTCACGCATTATATTGCTGCCAAACTCCTCCTCGCGCTTTTCGTATCTCGCGTGAGCCTCTTCCTTGAGCTTTTCCGCGACCTCCTCGCGCGAGGTGTTGCCGAGCTCCTCAGGGGTGAAATGCAGGTCGGTCGGCTCGGTTATCCAACCGAGGAAATACTCGCGAAGTCCGGCCAAATCCCAGTTGTCATGCACGGCGTCATCGGCAAGGTAAATCTTGCAGTAATCGTCTATTGTCTCGTCAATCATCTTTAACACGGTGTCTTTAAGGTTCTCGCCGTCAAGCACCTTGTTGCGCTGCGCGTAAATAAGCTCACGCTGTTTGTTCATTACATCGTCATACTGCAGTACGTTCTTTCGTATGGCGAAGTTCATGCCCTCTTTCTTCTTCTGCGCGCCCTCTATCGTGCGGGAAAGCATAGCGCTTTCAAGAGGAGTGTCCTCATCAACCTTTAAGGTTTCCATCATATTGGATATACGCTCGCCGCCGAACAGACGCATAAGGTCGTCCTCAAGAGAAACAAAGAACTGTGTATTGCCGGGGTCGCCCTGACGTCCGGCACGTCCTCTTAACTGATTGTCTATTCGTCTTGAATCGTGGCGCTCTGTGCCTATTATCGCAAGGCCGCCGGCTTCACGTACCTTGTCCGCCTCCGGAGCTATTTCCGCCTTAAATTTATCGTATTCCGCTTTGTATTTTTCACGCGCCGAAAGTATATCCGGATCGTCGGTCTCGGCAAAGCCGGTCGCCTCGTTTATAATTTCCTCGCTTAATCCGTCATGCCTGAGGCTCGCCTTGGCAAGGTACTCCGCGTTACCACCCAGCATAATATCGGTACCGCGTCCCGCCATATTGGTAGCTATCGTAACGGCTCCGAACTGTCCTGCCTGAGCGATTATCTCGGCTTCCTTTTCGTGGTGCTTGGCATTTAACACATTGTGCTTTATGCCGCGCCTTTTAAGCATACCGGACAAAATCTCGGATTTTTCAATAGTTACCGTACCGACAAGCACCGGCTGTCCCTTTTCGTGGCAGGCAATTATCTTGTCTATAACAGCGTTGAATTTCGCTTTTTCGGTTTTGTATACAACATCGTTTTCGTCCACACGGGCGATAGGCTTGTTTGTGGGTATTTCGATAACGTCGAGCTTGTAAATCTCCTGAAACTCGGCTTCCTCGGTCATTGCGGTACCTGTCATGCCCGACAGCTTGCCGTACAGCCTGAAGAAGTTCTGGAAGGTAATTGTGGCAAGAGTTTTAGACTCGCGCGCGACCTTTACGCCTTCTTTCGCCTCAATCGCCTGATGAAGTCCCTCGTTGTAGCGCCTGCCGTACATAAGGCGGCCGGTGAACTCGTCGACGATAATTACCTCGCCGTCCTTTACCACATAGTCGACATCACGCTTCATAACGCCGTGGGCGCGTATTGCCTGGTTGATATGGTGGGCAATAGCTATATTCTCTGTATCGTTCAGGTTTTCTATATTGAAAAATTCCTCTGCCTTTTTAACGCCCGACGGGGTAAGGGTGGCGGTGTGCGCCTTTTCGTCCACTACATAGTCGCCGTCGTAATTGGTCTCCTCGTCGCTCGCCTTATCGTCCATTTCCTTAACCTTTACCATTTTAAGGGTCAATGCGAAGCGGTTGGCGGCGGTGTAAAGGTCGGTCGATTTATCGCTCTGACCGGAAATTATAAGCGGGGTTCTCGCCTCGTCTATGAGTATGGAGTCCACCTCGTCGACTATGGCGAAGTTGTGACCTCTCTGCACCTTCTGCTCTTTGTAGATCACCATATTGTCACGCAGGTAGTCAAAGCCCAGCTCGTTGTTGGTGCAGTAGGTGATGTCTGCCTCATACGCGGCTTTTTTCTCGTCGTGGTTCATTCCGTGGATTATAAGCCCCACGGTAAGACCCATAAAGCGGTAGAGCTTGCCCATCCACTCCGAGTCACGCTTGGCAAGGTAATCGTTGACCGTTACTATATGCACGCCTTTTCCTGACAAAGCATTCAAATACGCCGGAAGTGTCGCAACGAGAGTTTTACCTTCACCGGTTTTCATTTCGGCTATACGTCCCTGATGAAGCACTATTCCGCCGAGTATCTGAACGGGGAAGTGGCGCATGCCGAGCACCCTGTCCGCCGCTTCTCTGCATGCGGCAAAAGCCTCAGGCAGGATATCGTCAAGCGTTTCGCCTGTCGAAAGCCTTTCCTTGAACTCGCCGGTTTTTGCCTTTAATTCCTCATCGGACAGCGCCTTATATTCCTCTTCAAGAGAGAGCACCTTTGACTGGATAGGCATAATGCGCTTTAGTTCCTTTTCGCTGTAATTTCCGAACAGCGCCTTTAAAATATTCATTTCAATACCTCTTTAAAATATATTTTTTCAGCCTCGCGGTAGAGTCCCGAGGTCATTGTTATTTTTTCGTCACGGTCTATGAAAACCGCCTCTGTGCCGGGGAGAGAGTCTATAAGCTCCGCCGCTTTTTCCTCACCCAACAGCATGCACACGGTCGAGAGCGCGTCGCAGTCGATGGATTTTTCGGCTATCACGGTAGCCGACGCCAGCTCATTTTCCACGCCGTAGCCGGTTTCGGGGTCGATTATGTGGTGATAAATTTTCCCGTCCTTCTCGATATACCTTGCGTATATTCCGGAGGTCGATACGCACATATCCTCAAGCTCCGCTGTGAGTATAACACTGCCGTCAAACGGCTTTTTGATGCCGACGGTGTGCTTTCCTATAAGACCTATATTGCCGCCGAGCGATATTACGGCGCTTTTGGCGCCCCGCTCCTTAAAATAGGATATCAGCTCGTCGGTAATATATCCCTTGGCTATTCCACCTAAATCTATCTGCTTTCCGCCGGAGGAAATTTCGCCGTCCCTTATCTCAACGCTGTGGTAATCCACATTTTTAAGAGCCTCGGCTATCTCGTCACGGTCGGGCACTATCTGATTTTTGAAGTCCCACAGCTCTGATACCGGACATACCGTTATATCGAACCTGCCGCCCGACAGCTCGGCGTAATAAAGCGCCCGCTCCACGTTTTTAAGTGTGTGGGAGCTTACCTTTACAAAACCGTCAGTGTGGTTGAGCTTATAAACGTCACTGTCTTTTACCGTGCGGCTTAAAATGCTTTCAAGATTTTCGCACAGCGCAAAGGCACCGTCTATCGTCTCGTCATCGCATTCGGCGGTGAGGGTGACAACGGTGTCCATTAAAAAGCGTGTTTCTGAATTTTCCGGCTTTTCCGCGTCACAGCCGCAGAGAAGCATAAGAACAAGCAGTGTGGACAGTGTGACTGTTTTCTTCATAAGGAATATTATACAATGTCTTTTATTTTTTGTAAAGGTGTGTTAAAATAAAATATCAAATTTGCCGGAGGTGCGGAATGCTCAGAAAAGGCGACATCGTGATAATCGCCGCGGTGCTTGTTCTCGCGGTCTTTTCCGCCGCTTTCGCGTTTTCGGGCGGCGGGGGCGAAACCGTCACCGTAAAGGCGGATAACGAAACGGTCTATACCGGTTCTCTTTATTACGACCGCACCGTTAAGCTCGCCGGCAACACCGTGGTTATTGAAAACGGCTCGGTTTACGTATCCGACGCCGACTGCAAAAATCAGATATGCGTGAACCACAGTCCGATAACAAAAAAGGGCGAGAGTATAATATGTCTGCCCAATAAGGTTATCGTGGAAATAGAGTGAGGCGGAATATGGCTAAAAAAATTACACTTTACGCGCTTTTCGCCGCTCTCGCCATGATTTTCGGATACATTGAAAGCCTTTACTCGCTTTCGTTTATTGCCCCCGGAATAAAATTAGGACTTGCCAATTCAATAGTTCTGCTTCTTCTTTGCGGCGGTGATTTTAAAGGGGCTCTGGCGGTCAATACCGTGCGGATAATTTTGTCCGCCCTGCTTTTTTCCACACCGTTTACGCTGCTGTTCTCACTCACGGCGGGAATTGGCTCTACTGTTATTATGCGGCTTTTGTCAGGGCGCGAATCGGTGTCGGTCATAGGCTTCAGCATAGCGGGAGCGGCGGCGCACAATCTGTTGCAGCTTTGCGTCGCGTCGGCGGTGTTCGGCAGCGCAGTGTGGTACTATACGCCCTTTCTGATGATCTCGGCGCTGATAAGCGGAGGGGTTATCGGCGCCCTTTCGGCGGTCATTGTAAAAAAAATAAAGACAAATCGGTATTTTTAGTGTATAATAATTTTATATGCGGCGAAATAACGCCGCAAGCCTACCGTTTAAAGGAGTTTTTACTATGTGTGGCTTTACCGGCTTTACCAATTTCATAAAGGACGACGGCACGGTGCTCGGCAAAATGATGGACCGCATCGTACACAGGGGCCCTGATTCGTCGGGTCAGTTTGTGGACGGGGACATTGCTCTCGGCTTCAGGAGACTGAGCATTATCGACCTTGCCGAGGGCGGACAGCCTATGTTCAATGAGGACAAATCGCTGGTGCTTGTTTTCAACGGCGAAATATATAACTTTAAAGAGCTTAGGGAACAGCTTTTAAAGGCGGGGCACACCTTTGCCAACAATTCGGACAGCGAGGTGCTGCTCCACGGCTATGAGGAGTGGGGCGAGGAGCTTGTGGCGAAGCTGCGCGGAATGTTCGCCTTTGTCATATTCGACCGCCGGGACCGTTCGCTTTTTGCCGCGCGCGATATGTTCGGCATAAAGCCGTTTTATTACACCTTTATGGGGGAAAGTTTTATTTTCGGTTCGGAGATAAAGTCCTTCCTTGATCATCCCGATTTCAAAAAGGAGCTTAACGAGGAAGCGCTGGCGCATTTCCTGTCCTTCCAGTATTCCCCGACAGAGGAAACCTTTTTCAAGAACGTATACAAGCTGCCGCCCGCCCATTATTTTACCTTTAAAAACGGCGAGATGAAGAAAACCCGTTATTTCCGCCCCGATTTCTCCGCTAAAGACGGCGTGCTTGAGTATTTTGCCGACCTCACCGACAGAGCGGTACGCGAGTCGGTCGAGGCGCACAAGATAGCCGACGTTGAGGTAGGTTCTTTCCTTTCAAGCGGTATCGACTCAAGCTATATAGCCGAGGCGGCGCATGTTGACAAGACCTTTACGGTAGGCTTTGAGAGTCCTGACGGCGACCGCTACAACGAAATACATTTTGCCAAGAAGTTTGCCGACACGATAGGTGTCGAAAACATTTCAAAGGTGATAACCCCGGAGGAATACTGGGATACATTCCCGAAGATACAGTATCATATGGACGAGCCTTTAGCCGACCCTGCGGCTATCGCCCTTTACTTTGTAAGCAAGCTCGCGAGCGAGCACGTAAAGGTGGTAATGTCGGGCGAGGGAGCGGACGAGCTGTTCGGCGGCTACCGTATCTATCAGGAGCCTATCACCCTTACGGCTTACGATAAAATTCCTTTCCCCGTTCGCCGGGTAATCGGCAAAATCTGCTCTTATCTGCCGCAGAGGCACGGAATAAACTATCTTGTCCGCCGCGGAAAGACCATAGAGGAGCGCTTTATCGGCAACGCCTCAATATTCGGCGTAAAGGAGCGCAACGCCCTGCTTAAAAGCGAAAAGGCGAAGCGCGCCGTTTCTCCGCAGGAACTCTGCGCCAAATTTTACAAAGAGGTCGAGGACAAGGACGACATTACAAAAATGCAGTATCTCGATATAAATATGTGGCTTATGGGCGATATACTGCTCAAGGCTGACAAAACGAGTATGGCGAACTCGCTTGAGCTGCGTGTCCCGTTCCTTGATAAAGAGGTGCTCAAGCTCGCAGAAACAATACCGCTCGACTGCCGCGTAAGCACCAAAACAACCAAGCTGGCGCTCAGAAAGGCGGCGGAGAAAACACTGCCTAAAGTAACCGCCGAAAAGGACAAATTAGGTTTTCCGGTGCCTATAAGGGTATGGCTTAAGGAGGAAGGTTATTATAACCGTGTCAAAGCCGAGTTTACAAGCGAAAACGCGGAAAAATTCTTTGATACGGCAAGGCTCTTAAAGCTGCTTGACGCCCACAAAGCGGGCAAGACGGACAACAGCCGCAAAATCTGGACGGTTTATACCTTCCTTATCTGGTATAAGCAATTTTTTGCGGTGTAACAGCGTGAAATTAAAATTGTCAACCTGAATTTTAAATTCAGGTTGACAATTTGTTTTTTCGGGTGTACAATAGTGGAAAACCAAAAAAACGGGAGAAGCAAATGAACAATACGGCAAAACGCAATACTTTCGGAATAGTCACCGCCGCGCTTTTTACGGCGATAATAACGGTCTGCTCGCAGATAGCCATACCTATGCCGAGCAATGTGCCGCTCACTCTCCAGACCTTCGGAATAGCTCTGTGCGGATATGTGTCAGGCGTGAAATGGGGCTTTGCCTCAATAACGGCGTATGTGCTGCTGGGAGCTGCGGGAGTGCCGGTTTTCGCGGGTTTTAAAGGCGGTATACAGTCGCTTTTCGCGGCGAGCGGCGGATTTATTTACGGCTTTATTCTGCTTGCGGTGCTTAGCGGTCTTTCGCAGTACACAAGGAACAGATGGCTTAAAATACTCTGCGGATTTGGGGGACTTGCCGCCTGCCATATCCTCGGCACGGTGCATTTCTCGTTTGTATACAAGACAGGAATAATATCCTCCTTCCTTATGGTGTCAGCGCCATATCTTATAAAGGACGCGGTATCGGTTATACTTGCGCAGCTGCTTTCGGTCTATATCAAAAAGCCGCTTGCGAGAATAGGCGCTCAATAATTTTTTGAATGTTTCACAAATAAAAAATCCCTGCCGTCAATCAGGGATTTTTGTTATTTTAAACGTGTTTTAAGCATTACAGTCTTCTGCACTCAAGATAAAACCGCTTATCGTCTGCGTGACCCATCGAAAAGGTCTTGCGGGGCAGGGCACCGTCCTTTTTTACCGCGTCAAACAGCTCGTCCTTTTTCATTCCGTCAAACAAGAATCCTACGGTATCGGGGCTTGCCGAAATAGTCCGTACTGAATCTTCACCGTGTATATAATCGACCGACACGGCGGGATTTTCTGCGGTAAGCCTGTCAAGATAGCCTTGCAGCGTCCCGACCGCCAGCTTTGATGAGGGTCTTACCGAAAAGCTGTGCTCGTTTTTTCCGTAAACGCAGGTGAACTTCTGCGCGTCTTCGCCCGTATACTCACCGCCGGCAAATTTAATAAAGCCGTTTATCACGCTTTCGGGGTCTATGCCGGTAACGGTGCGGTAAATAGGCTCAAATTCCAGCGACTCATCGTGTATGTTCACAACCTCGACCAGCGCGTAGCGTGAGCGCTCATTCGGATTTAACCGGTAACATTCCTTTGCCGCGGCGAGGGAGTGGTTGCCGTCGCCCACGGCGAAAAGCATTTTATCGCCGCTGTTTTCCACCAGCGCCGCAAGCGCGGACTGCACCTCTTCCGCCGCACTTCCATTTACCGAAAAGCCTTTTATTTGTCCGCCGTTTTTCATAAGAGTAAAATCGTACAGCTTATAGAATTCTCCGCTTTTTTCACTAAGCGGCTCAATTACCGTTTTTTTCGGGTCGTCAATCAGCAGCATAACATGGGGCATTTCAAGCGGCGCGTCACGGCGTATTTTTACACGGGGAGGTATTCTTTCGGGAACCGTCGCCTCGGTGGCGCGTATAAGGGTGCCGCTGCCTTTCTCGTAGCTGTAATCGTTAAGGTCTATAAGTCCGGCTATGCCTTTTCGCACGCGTCCGTCACCCAAAGTGCGCTCTATGTAGACAAGGGTGTTTTTGTGCTCTGAGAAAACGCCGCCGTCAAGATATTTTTGCATTGTTTGATTTATTTTTTCAATAGCCTTGCCGTTGTCCTCCGAAAGCCACACTTCCGGCAGAATTATATTGAAGGCGGAGGGGTAGTCTCCCACGATTTTTTTGACGTCCTCCCAGTATTCCGGTTCGGAGGTGTACTGGTCGCAGGCTATGACCGCCCATTTTTCGGGATTATTTTTCGGCAGCAGAATATCCGCCGGCATAAGCATTTTCTTTTCCATTTTTATTCCCCTTTTTTAAATTTAAAAAATCAGGCTGCCCTTACGGACAGCCCGCGTTTCTGCTTTTAAATATATTATTTATAATAGGAAAACTCAACCGCCGTGACCGAATCCTCCACCGGATTTATATAAACAGTAATTCCGTTCCTGCGGTCGTCCTCCGAGATAAAATAATCAAGATAATACTCGGTTTCCGACAACCCGTAAAAGTGCGAGGGGGTGCCGAGCGTATCGATTATATCGGTTACAGCCATCATATTGTTTACGCCGTTTACGCTGAACGCGTTGTAATTATTCGGAGAAGTATAAAAATTGTTTTCAATCCGGAATTTTACAATATTACATTTTTCGAGCTTTACCGAGCTGTTTGAGGAATTAAAGAAAACGGCTTTGATCTGCGCGCCTTTCTCATTCGCAAAAACCGCGTTTACCGATTCGCGGGCGTATACCGTTGAGTCGGGATTAAACGAACCGGCGTCAATCAGCTTCCAGCCTGCTTTCTCAAGGTCTGAAATTTTAGTCGGCACGGTAAATTCGTCTCCGGCGTAGGTAACATTGAACTTAAATTTTTTGCCGAGATATATATCGGCGTAATTTTCCTCGTCAAAAACGCTTATATCCACAAAGCGGGGCATTACCATATCGTCCGACATAATATCCGGACGCTTTACATCATCGGATACGGGCTTGGGCGCAGTGTCTTTTACGGTAGCGGTTTCGTCGCTTGAAACGGCATAATCTTTATCAACCGGGTCACAGCCGCAGAAAGCCGCCCCCAAAACAAGCATTGCGAGCATTGCCGCCACAGCACTTCTTAACCTCACGCTTATCCCTCCCGACAAAAAATCTTTGTATTATTATTGTATTCTTACAAAGCCGAAAAGTCAACCATGTTTTTGTTCAAAAACCGTGCGATTTTGTTAAATTACGGTTAAACCGGGCTTAAGAATATTTTTTGAGGAACCCTTTTACCGCTCCGGAAACTCTCGGCGTATCGAGTAGATAGCTCATTCCGTGACCGGCGCCGTCAATCAGCAGCAACTCCTTTTCGCCGCCGGCGCTCTCGTAGCCCGCCGAGCTCATCTCAAAGGGAACAAAATCATCGCTCTTGCCGTGAATAAAAAGCACAGGCAGACGGGTTTTTTTAAGCGCGTTCACGGTTGAGACGCCGTAAATGCTGAAATGCCCGAAAATAAGGCAGTAAAGGTTCATAATAGGCAGAAACCATGAGGCGTTGATATGAAACGCCTGCCGCGCCACCTTTTTTATTATATCCTCAGGTGAGGTGAAGCCGCAGTCGGCGATGACACCCTTTACGTTCGGCGGAAGTGCGCTGCCCGCCGCCAGCAGTACCGTCGTGGCGCCCATTGACATACCGCCTAAAAATATTTCGCAGTCTTTTCCGCCGATACCGATACAGTAATCCACCCATGTTATGACGTCGCGGCTTTCCTTTACGCCGAAGGTTATAAGCCTGCCGCCGCTTTCTCCGTGACTGCGCTCGTCGGTCAGCAGAACGTTAAAGCCGGCTTCGCAGTACATCTTTACGGCGCAGGAAAAATCACGGTCGGCGGAGGAACGGTAGCCGTGGAAAAGTATCACGGTATTGCGGCTGCCGGTATCGAAGTACCTCGCGGAAAGGGTGATCCCGTCAAAGCTGACTGTGCTTACACGCCGCTTCGGATGCGACTCGATATAGTCAAGCCCCTCTTTTATTACCGAGCGGTAGGGAAGAAGGAAGCTGTTTACATCGGCGTCAATGTCGTTTATATCGGGCTCTTTTTTGCGTACAAACGCGATAACGAAGAATTTTGCCGCCGCCGCGAGCAGCAGAAGCACAAGCGCGGCTGCTATAATAAGTAATATCTTCATTTTAAGTCACCAATAATATATTTCCGCAAAGTCTTTTAATTTTATACGGAAAATGTTAAAATAATTTAAAAATATCAGAAGGCGGTAAAAATGTACAAAAGTCTTAACAGTGAGCTTAAAAAGGAATTCGGCTGTAAGGTGTACAAGCTGGCGCTTTCAGGCGGTATGACCTGCCCGAACAGGGACGGGAAAATCGGTACGCGCGGCTGCATTTTCTGCGCAGAGAACGGCTCGGGGTATTTTGCCCAGCCTGTCTGCGAAAGTATTACGGAGCAGATTGAAAAAGCAAAGGCGCTGGTCGCGAAAAAAGTGAAAAACTGCAAATATATCGCCTATTTCCAGAGCTTTACAAATACCTACGCTCCGGCGGAGTATCTTGAAAAAAATTTTACCGAGGCGATAAGCGCTCCGGATATTGTCGCCCTCTCGGTCGCTACAAGACCCGACTGCCTGCCGCCTGAGGTGACAGACCTTCTCTGCCGACTTTCAAAAATAAAGCCGGTATGGGTCGAGCTGGGACTCCAGACCGTACACGACTCCACCGCCCGCTATATCCGCAGAGGTTATGATCTGCCGGTTTTTGAAAAAGCCGTGTCAGAGCTTAAAAAAAACGGGATAAAGGTGATAGTCCATATGATAATAGGCCTGCCGGGCGAAACCCCGGAGATGATAAAGCAGACCGCCGCTTATATCGGAAAATCGGGTGCCGACGGCATAAAGCTGCAGCTTCTTCACGTGATCAAGGGGACAGACCTTGAAAAGGACTATTCGGACGGTAAATTTTCCTGCCTGTCGGCGGAAGAGTATATAAAAATACTTGAAGAATGTATAAAGGTCCTGCCGCCGGAAATGACGGTGCACCGGCTTACCGGAGACGGCGCAAAGGCGGAGCTTGTCGCACCCCTGTGGAGCGCCGACAAAAAAAGAGTGCTTAACGCCGTGAACGCCGCCTTTCTGCGCGACGGTATAATTCAGGGCTCGGAATACAAAGGCTGAAAATCTGCGCGGTTCATACAGCCGCGTTTTAGGCGCTCATTAAATATTAATACAGTTTGATTTTTAAAACAATATTTTCATTCCTGAAAATTGTAAAAATTTCAAAAATTACCTTTAATAATAATGCCGTGATTTCACACAATAGTAATGCAAACGCAAAAACAAATTTTTTAGGAGAGAAAAAATCATGGCTAACAAGAATGTAGTACCTGAGGCTAAAGAAGCCCTTAACCGTTTTAAGATGGAGGCTGCCAACGAGGTTGGCGTTAATCTCAAGCAGGGTTACAACGGTGACCTTACCTCCAAGCAGGCCGGCAGCATCGGCGGACAGATGGTTAAAAAGATGATCGAGTCTTACGAAAACAGCATGAAATAAGACTTCGTGTCAATAGAGAAGACCCGACAGCGGGTCTTCTTTTTTTGAATATTTACCCTTTTTGTGCGCAGACTAATAAAAAAGGAGTGATAAAATGTTTGATAAGATATGTCTCATACTCGTTATCATCGGCGCTTTGAACTGGGGGCTTGTAGGACTATTTGAGTTCGACCTCGTAGCATGGGCGTTCGGGGGAGCTACAGCTATCATAAGCCGTATAATATATACAGTAATAGCTCTTGCCGGTGTATGGTGCATTTCCCTGCTTTTCAGGGACAGGGTCGCCGTCGGCACAAACGAATAAACGGCGTTTTTACTTTCAGTGCCGCAGCAATACCATAAAACGCTTTCCGGAGCAGCGCAAAAGCTGCTCCGGATTTTTATGCCTTTATTTGACAAAATTTTTAAAATTCCTTTTTTATTTGCGGACTTTTCCCGATGACAGCGCGCGCATGGCATTGATTATCACTATTACCGCGACGCCCACGTCTGCGAAGATCGCGAGCCACATATTTGCATATCCTAAGGCACCGGCTGTAAGCACCGCCGCCTTTACCGCAAGGGCGAAAATTATATTCTGCCACACTATTCTTACAGTTTTTCTCGCTATTCTTACGGCTTCGGGTATCGCGGAAAGCCGGTCGTCCATAAGCACTATGTCAGCTGCCTCAATCGCGGCGTCGCTTCCCATGGCGCCCATCGCTATGCCTATATCGGCTCTGGCGAGAACCGGAGCGTCGTTTATGCCGTCGCCCGTAAAGGCAAGAGGTTTTCCGGGACGGAGCATAGACTCAACCTCTTTTACTTTGCCGTCAGGCAGCAGCTCCGCGCGCACCTCGTCAATCCCTGCCTCTTCGGCAGTGCGGCGCGCTATCTCGGTGCGGTCTCCCGTAAGCATAACCGTTTTTGAAATGCCCAGCCTTTTAAGCTCCTTTAATGCGCCTGCGGCGTCGGGCTTTAAACGGTCGGTTATGACAATGTGACCGAGATATTCGCCTTTTTTTGCTATGTGTATTACCGTTCCGGCTATGTGGCAGCCGTGCCATACGGCTCCGGCTTTTTCCATCAGTTTCTGATTTCCGGCGTAAATATATTCGCCGTCTATCTGAGACTCTACTCCCATTCCGGCGTATTCATTGACTTTTCCTATGCGTGCACGGTCTATATCGGAGCCGTGAGCGGCTATTATCGATTCGGCTATAGGGTGGTTAGAGCAGCTTTCTGCCGCCGCCGCGACGCTTAAAAGCTCTTGCTCGCTCATCTTTTCGGGGTGAACCGCTGTAACGGTAAAGGTACCTGTGGTAAGAGTACCGGTCTTGTCAAACACGATCGTGTCCGCCTTGGCAAGAGCCTCAACAAAGTTCGAGCCTTTTATGAGTATTCCGCGCCTTGAAGCTCCGCCTATTCCTCCGAAAAACGAGAGCGGCACCGATATCACCAGAGCGCAGGGGCAGGAAACCACGAGGAATATAAGCGCGCGGTTTATCCATTTTATCCATTCGCCGGCAAAAAGAGGCGGAACGACGGCAAGCAACAGCGCCGCGCCCACCACGCAGGGAGTGTAATACCTTGAAAAACGGGTTATGAAATTTTCGGTGCGCGCCTTTTTAGAGGAGGAATTTTCCACCATATCAAGTATTTTTGCGACGGTACTGTCCTTGTATACGCTTTCGGTTTTTACGGTTACAGCTCCGGTGAGGTTTACCGTACCGCTTACCACGCGGTCTCCCACATCTATGTCGCGCGGCAGGCTTTCTCCTGTAAGCGCCGCGGTGTTTACCGACGAGCTGCCCTGAACGACAATGCCGTCAAGCGGTATTTTCTCGCCCGGACGCACGGTGACAAGCTCGCCCTTTTCGACCTCTTCAGGCGGCACTCTTATCTCTTTACCGTCACGCAGTACCGCCGCGCTTTCGGGCTTTATATCCATAAGTCCGGCTATGCTTTTGCGGCTTTTTCCTACTGCTATGCTCTCGAAAAGCTCGCCTATCTGGAAAAATATCATAACGGCAGACGCCTCTGTGTATTCCGAAAGCACCCACGCTCCGATGGTTGCCACAGCCATCAGAAACTTTTCGTCGAAAATCTGGCCGTGTATTATATTTACGGCGGCACGTTTTATTATATCATAGCCCGCGATAATGTAGGGAACAAGGAAAAGAAACGGCTTGATTTTATCATCTGCCGGAATAAGCGCCGCCGCGGCAAGCGTGACTGCGGCTGCTATTATCCTTATCAGCAGTATTTTTTGTTTGCGCGTCACTTATAAGCACCTCTTATCTTATTATCCGGCAGTCGGGTTCTGTTTTCCGGCAGACCGCCGCCGCTTTTTTAAGTACTTTTTCGAATATTTCATCCGGCGCCTCAAGCGTCAGCTTCTGCGAAAGAAAATTTACCTGAACATAGCTTACACCCTCTATTTTGCGTATGCCGTCCTCCATTTTTGCGGCGCAGGCGGCACAGTCAAGCTCTTCGAGTTCAAATGTCTTTCTCATTTTTGTTCTTCCTTTCTTCGGTCAGATGCTCAAAGCCCTGTCCTATTATAGTTCTTACATGCTCGTCGGCAAGAAAGTAAAATACGGTTTTTCCCTCTCTGCGGCAATTTATAAGATTGCTTTTTTTAAGCACGCTTAACTGATGTGAAATCGCCGACTGTGTCATGGAAAGCAGCTCGGCTATCGCACAAACGCACATTTCCGACTCAAAAAGGGAAAAAAGTATCCGCATACGGGTAGTATCTCCGAACAGCTTGAAAAGGTCGGCAAGGTCGCACAAAAGCTCCTCGGCCGGCAGGTCGCTGCGTACGGCATTAAGTATGCCGTTATGGTCGTGGCAGATTTTTTTCATAACGCTTCCTCCATTCATATGAACAAACATTCATTTGAATTTATATTCATATGATAACTCATTCATATGTTTTTGTCAAGTGTTTTTTTACTTTTTATTTATATTGAATTGAGAAGGTAAATATTGTATAATTATTTTGTTTTGAAAGAGGTGACGGCAGTTAATGTTTTCAAGGCTTAAAAGCGTAGGTCTTTTCGGTATAGATTCATATATGATAGAGGTTGAAGCGGACGTGTCAACCGGTCTTCCGGGGTTTGACATTGTGGGGCTGCCTGACGCGGCGGTAAAGGAATCGCGTGACAGGGTGCGCGCGGCGCTTAAAAATTCGGGTTTTAAATTTCCTCTCGGCAAGATAACGATAAATCTTGCCCCCGCCGACCTTAAAAAAGAAGGCTCGGTTTACGATCTGCCGGTGCTGCTCGCGATATTAAAGGCGTCGGGTCAGTTAAAAGCAGAGCTTGACGACTGTGTTTTTGCAGGCGAGCTTTCGCTTGACGGCAAGGTAAGAGAGGCGGGCGGCATACTCGCGATAGCCATAACCGCGCTGGAAAACGGAATAAAAAAGGTTTTCGTTCCCGATGGGAACGCGGCTGAGGCGGCGGTTATAGGCGGTATAGAGGTTTACGGTGTCGATAATGTAAAGCAGCTTATAGATCATATAAACGGTGAGCAGAAAATCGAAAAAACACCGAGGACAAAGATTTACAGAACGGAATATTCCTCCGCGCTTGATTTCAGCGAGGTAAAGGGTCAGTTCGCGGCGAAAAAGGCGCTTGAGGTTGCTGCCGCCGGTGGACATAACCTGCTGATGATTGGGCCTCCGGGGTCGGGGAAGAGTATGCTTGCGAAGCGTCTTCCGACCATTCTGCCAGAAATGACCTTTGAAGAATCGATTGAGACTACGAAAATTCACTCGATAGCCGGTATTCTCGACCGGAAGGCACCGTTTGTGAGTCTGCGCCCCTTCAGGTCTCCGCACCATACCGTTTCGGTAGCAGGGCTCGCGGGCGGCGGAGCGGTCCCGAGACCGGGAGAAATTTCTCTGGCGCATAACGGAGTTCTGTTTCTTGACGAGCTGCCGGAATTTCGCCGCGATGTAATGGAAGCTATGCGCCAGCCGCTTGAGGACGGCAGCGTGACCATTTCAAGGGTTGCCGGTTCTCTTACATATCCGAGCGAGGTAATGCTTGTGGCGGCGATGAACCCCTGCCCGTGCGGATTTTTCGGACACCCGACAAGGCAGTGCACCTGCTCGCCGGCGGCGGTGCGAAAATACCTTTCAAAAATATCGGGGCCTATGCTTGACAGGATAGACCTTCATGTCGAGGTGCCTCCTGTAAATTACGGAGAGCTTAATTCCACGTCGAAAGAGGAAACCTCCGCCGAGATACGCGAGCGGGTCAACCGCGCGAGAAAAATACAGGCTGAACGGTACAGGGGCACGGGAGTGACCTGTAACGCCAGACTTACGCCTGCAATGCTTAAAAAATACTGCGTGCCGGATGCCGCCGCCGAGGAATACCTGAGGCTTTCGTTTGACCGTCTCGGTATGTCCGCGAGGGCATATGACCGTATTTTGAAGGTCGCGAGGACGATTGCGGATCTTTCAGGCAGTGAAAAAATAAAAAAAGAGCATATTTTTTCGGCAATTTCGTTCAGAAGTCTTGACAGGAAGTACTGGAATGAGTAAAATAGTATTGTTCGGTTTAAAAGTCTGATGATGGACAGTATTTCCGGACAGTACATACGGGCTCGTGGCTCAGCTGGGAGAGCGCCGCGTTCGCAACGCGGAGGTCGAGGGTTCGATCCCCTTCGGGTCCACCAGTCAAAAATCCCGAACGCGAATTGCGCGTTCGGGATTTTTTTTATTTGAGATAAGGCGCTCGCATCGATGCTGGTAGTTTTCTTGGGCACGGGTTTTGTTACTTAATAAAAAGGTGATAAATTAAAAACCTGCGCGGCACTTATCCGGTAATTACGGTATGCACGTATAAACAAAACCGGCGGCGCAGTGTTTTCGGTTTACGATTTTAAAAGCCGAATGAGGTCAGCACGGCAAATGGTGAGGAATCGGCGCTTAAATTTTGAGCGCGGGCAAAACGCGCGGACAAAATATTATCAGGCGGAATTACAAAGAAGGGGAGCGGCGGAATATGAGGTATTCATCAGAAAATTTTTCCGATTTTGAGTTTCACGACACGGAGCTTTATTTTAAGGACTGTGAAAATTCAAACCTGCGTGTCACGGCAAGGCACCTGAATATTCACAAAGAGGCGGAAGAAAACCCGTATGATTGCGATATGGAAACAGACTGTGCGGAAATTTTGCTTGAGAATGCCGATATTCGTCTTTTTGAGACTATGGAAATGTATACATACGGATACGACGGCAGCGTGATCGGTTTTGAGCCGCGTACAGTATGCGAAGGCGGCGAGGCCGCAGACAGGCTCATAGACGAGTTAAAAAAAGGTGTATCGGTGAATTGCATTGATGTATGCAGTGATAAAGACGGAACTTTTTTGAGCGTTACCTCGAACAGCGGTTTTATCGCCGTGATATATTTCGGGAGAGCGTTCATTCGGTGGGACGACTACCATTCAAAAGCATGGTACGAAGGTTTCTGAAATACGCAGGAAAAAGAGAAACAAACTTTTTTGTTTCTCTGAGAGTGTCGAAAAAGTCGACACTCTCTTGGCAGGTGATGCCGTTCGCTCGGCATAATCAAGATACATCGTGACAATTTCGTTCAGGCTTCCCATCTCGGTTTCATCCAAATAGTTTTTCGCTAGTTGCCCGCACCGTTCCTGCCATAGCAGAAGGGCTGGAGAAGCTGCGCAGCCGTGTGCTGATCTACTGTTATCAG
>CALWIZ010000008.1 GCA_944380885.1 uncultured Clostridia bacterium
TGTCGTTACTTTCATCTTAACACATTTGAGTTGTTTTTTCTGTTTTTAATGTTACCTATCTATTGTATCATAACAAACTGTTTTAAAAAATTTTTAATTTTTAATTTTATTTTTTCGCATAAAATAAAACGCGCCGGATTCCGCGCGCCTATGTTAATTATACCCTTACGCAAGACAAAAGGGCGGCAACCGCCGCCCCGTTTTGTGCGAAAATATATCAGCAAACTTCAGCAATATCAAATATTTTCTGGGGAAGATCAGCTTCGTCAGCCGATATTGTGAATATAAACTCAACATCTGTTATAGCGGATATTCTGTTGAGAAAATCAGCCAGCTTGTCAAAATCACGCTCACCTATTCTGAGAGTAGCATCACCGAAAATATGAGTTACATCGTGATTGCCTGCCTTGATTCCGGCAACCATACCGTAATATTCTGCGTAACCGCTGATGCCGTAGCTTTCCGCGTCAATAAGACGCGCTTTATGTGTAACGGAATAAGTCAGGGTGTCACCCTTCTCGATGCAGACTACATTGCCAAGACTGGTCTGCGCCGCGGCGTTTACCATGTCTACGAGCTTCTTTGTCTTGCCTGAACCTTTTCTTCCGATTATGAGTTTAATCATTTGTCCCAACTCCTTTTTTATTTCACTGCAAAAGCAGTTTCTTCCGAATAGATTATTTAAGGCGTGCTTCAAGCTCCGCTTTCTGAGCTTCATATCCCGGCTTTCCGAGCAGGGCAAACATATTCTTCTTGTAGCTTTCTACGCCCGGCTGATCAAACGGATTCACTCCGAGAAGATAACCGGATACAGCGCAGGCTTTTTCAAAGAAATAAATAAGTCTGCCGAGATTTTCCTCGTCCGGCTTATCAACATTTATCACAAGGTTAGGCACTCCGCCGTCGGTATGGGCGAGCACCGTGCCCTCAAACGCTTTTGAATTAACATAGGACATTGTCTTTCCGGCAAGGAAATTGAGACCGTCACCGTCGTCCGACTCGGACTCTATAATTATATCCTTATCGCTCTCGCTGAAGGTAACTACCGTTTCAAACATTACTCGGCTTCCGTCCTGAATGAACTGACCCATTGAGTGAAGGTCGGTAGAGAATGTGACTGACGCCGGGAACAGACCCTTGTTGTCCTTGCCCTCGCTCTCACCGTAAAGCTGTTTGAACCATTCCGCCATCATTGTAAAGCGGGGTTCATAGCTTACAAGCAGCTCAACTGATTTGCCCTTGCGATAAAACGCGTTTCTTAGAGCGGCATAGGTATAGCAATCATTCTTGTACATATCAGGCTCGCTGTATTCCTTCATAGCGGCGGCGGCGCCTTCCATCAGCTTATCTATATCCGCTCCCGCTGCGGCAATCGGGAGAAGTCCCACAGCGGTAAGAACAGAATATCTTCCGCCCACATCGTCCGGAACTACAAAGCACTCATAACCCTTTTCGTCAGCCAGTTTTTTGAGCGTTCCCCTCGCTTTGTCGGTGGTGCAGTAAATACGCTCGGCGGCTTCCTTTTCACCGTACTGCTCTTCAAGATACCTGCGAAGCACTCTGAAAGCTACTGCCGGCTCGGTAGTGGTGCCTGATTTTGAGATAATATTTACCGAAACACGCTTTCCTTTGCAAAGCTCCATAATATCGGAAAGATACGCGCCGCTTATGCTGTTGCCGGCAAAATAAATCTCCGGTGCGCCGTTTCTGATGCTGTTGTAATACGGTCCCTTCAAAAATTCGATAGCGGCGCGTGCGCCGAGATAGGAGCCGCCTATTCCTATAACTATAAGAATGTCGGTATCCTGTCTGATCTTAGCCGCAGCAGCCTTTATGCGGGCAAATTCCTCCTTATCGTAATCGACAGGAAGCTTTACCCAGCCTAAAAAGTCGTTTCCGAGACCCGAACGGTCTTCAATTGTTTTATGGGCAGCGGCAACCTGAGCCTCGATGCCCTTTAAATCATTTTCTCTTAAAAAATCCTTTGCGTAGGACGAATTAAATTTTATTGACATATTTAACCCCTTGCCTGTTCTTAATCTTTAAATTCATTTTACAATATTTTTCCGCCTTTTTCAAGACAAATTACACTTATTCATTAAAAGTTTTCATAATTGAAATAATCCTTTTAAAATCCAGCCAAGCGCCACCCCGAAAGTAAGTTTTCCGACATCTTCCGACGCAACAACCGGTATTTCGCCGAGCTGCTCATCACCGAGCTTTACGGTCACTGTTCCTAAAAGGTCGCCTTTTTTGACCGGTGCCTTAATATCCTTTTTAAATACGGTTTCCCTTACTATATCGCCGGATACCGTTTTAGGCAAAAGCACGTTAAGATTGCCGTCAGGCTTTACGGCAACGGTCTTCTGTGTGCCGCCGTCCACCTGCAGGGTAAAATCATCGGCTATTTCGGCGTCTATGCTTGAGAAATTGTAATTCGCGAATCCGTAGTCAAGCAGCTTTTTAGCCCCGTTGAATCTCGCGTCGCTGCTCTCCCCCGCCATCACCACCGCGACAAGCTCAAGACCGTTGCGCTCCGCAGTAGCCGAAAGGCAGTATTTGGCGGTAGATGTAGTGCCGGTTTTAAGCCCGGTTGTTCCCTCATAAAACCTGACCAGCTTATTTGTATTGACAAGCTCGCTCTTACCGTCACGCAGTGAGTCCATCCAAACGGTGGAATAATCCTTAATAAGGTCATGCTTTATAAGCTCGCTCGACATTATAGCCACATCATAAGCCGAAGTAATATGTCCCTCGGCGTCAAGTCCGGTGCAGTTTACAAAATGGGTATTGTTCATTCCGAGTTCTTTGGCGCGCTCGTTCATCATCGCCACAAAGCCCTCTTCACTGCCTGCAACAGTTTCCCCAAGCGCGACGCAGGCGTCGTTCGCCGAGGCTATGACTGCCGCCTTTAAAAGGTCGTTTACAGTCATCGTTTCCCCGGGCTCCAGCCATATCTGCGAGCCTCCCATACTGCAGGCGTGCTCACTCGCGGTAACTACTGTCTCGGTTGTGATGTCTCCCCTGTCAATAGCCTCCATAACAAGCAGCAGCGACATTATTTTTGTTATCGACGCCGGCGGCAGCTTTTCGTCGGGATTAAGCTCATAAAGCACCTTTCCGGTATTCGGTTCCATAAGAACAGCCGATTTCGCCTTAATATCAAGCGTTTGACCTATCGCGGCATTTGTAACCGTACTGTCAAGCGGAACGTCTATATCCGAAATATCGCATTCACTCGAAACGGTAACTTCTCCGTCAGCAAGGGCGGGAAGCGGTAAAATCATACACAGCGCAAGTACGAAAGCAATTATTTTTTTCAAAACGGCACACTCCCTTAATATATACTTTATATATAAAGATATGCCGTTTTTTTAAATTTAATAACCCAGCTCTTCGCCGCAGATTATTACATTTATGCGGTCTTTTTCCCTCTGTCTTGCGGATATGAGGTAATCGGCGCAGATTCTCCGCTCATTGCGGCATCCGTCGGTCATATCGGGACAGCCGCCCTTTTCAAGGGAAACGCAGTGTCCTAAAGTCTGACAGGGCGTGCCGGTGTTAAGGCGGACGCTGTTTTTCGGAGCGGCGATTTTCTTGACACGCAGAAGTCCCTCATCGACATCTTTTACTATTTTATTTGTTCCGACTATCATTACAACCTTTTTAGGACCGAAGGCTATTGAGGAAATACGGTTAGCCATACCGTCCACGTTGACAAGTTCGCCGTTTTCGGTGACAGCGTTAGACGAGCAGAAGAAGAAGTCGCAGCCTATTGCCATACGGAACGCCTCAAGCCTTTCTTCCTCTGTCATTCCCGGCTTCATTCGGTTATAAAATTTGTATTCGGGGCGGTTGATTATATCCCACACACCGCTTTCGGCAAGCGAAACCGAGCCTCCGGCGGTTATTACCGCGCCGTCAAAAAGCAAATCTTCAACAATTTTGCAGACTTCCGCCTTGTTTTCGGCGTAATACGCTTTCATATTGTTAAGTTCAAGATTTTTCATTGTTTTCTCTGTTCTCGCGTCCATTTTATCAGGTTCCTTTCACAATTATTCCGCCGCCTATAACCGTGTCCCCGTCATAAAACACAGCCGACTGACCGGGACTCGGCGCGCGCTGCGGTTCATCAAATTCCACAATAACACCGTTTTCATCGGGAAAAATGCGTGCCGGCTGCTCAGTATGTCGGTATCTCAGCTTTGCCGTAACCCGCATATCGCTTTCAAGTCTGTCAAACGGTATGAAATTAACATCTTTCACAAGCACCCGCCTGTAAAAAAGCAGATTCTCATCTCCCAGCACAACCCGGTTTGAGTCAGTATCCTTTGTCACCACATAAGCCGGTTTTCCGAGTGATATACCGAGTCCTTTCCGCTGACCGACTGTGTATCTTATAAGTCCGTTATGCTTTCCTATCAGGCAGCCGTTTATATCGGTGAACTCTCCGGGAGCGGAAATTTTACCGGTGTATTTTTCTATAAAAGCGGCGTAATCCCCGTCCGGCACAAAGCATATGTCCTGGCTGTCCGGCTTATGAGCGTTTGAAAAGCCTTTGCTCTCCGCGATTTCCCTTACCTGCGCTTTCGCAAGACCTCCGAGAGGAAAAATTACCGATGACAGCTGTTCCTGCGTAAGCGAATAAAGCACATATGTCTGGTCCTTTGACCTGTCCGCCGCCTTTGAAAGCAGGTACCTGCCGCTTGCGGATTTCTTTATGACCGCGTAATGCCCCGTCGCGATTTTGGAATATCCTGTATTTTTCGCCTGATCAAGCATTTTCCCGAATTTTATTTTCCGGTTACAGATTATGCAGGGGTTGGGAGTCGCGCCGTTTATATATTCATTTATAAAGTTGTCTATAACGGTTCCGGCAAATTCCTCCCGCATTTCAAACACATAATGCGGTATTCCGAGCTTCTCACAGACCTTTGCCGCCTCTGCCGCTTCGGTAGAAATACCGTCGCTTTCGCCGTAAAGATCAAGCGTCGCCCCCGCGACACTGTATCCGCCGTCAATCAGCAGCGCTGCACATACCGAGGAATCTACTCCTCCGCTCATTCCTGCCATTACCTTTTCAGAGCGCAATATACTACCTCCTAAAATTTTACCCGAAGAACAATCCTGCTCCCCGGGTTTGAATATATTTTAAATTGAAGTAATGTGAGCGATTTCGTACATTTCGTCATCAAAAGGCTTTGTCATATTGAGCGCCTCATAAATATCGTAATTTACTATCTCGCCCTTTTTAAGCCCGATAACACGGTTTCCGATACCGTCCTTTAACAGCTTTACAGCAGCATAGCCCATCTGTGTGGCAACGACACGGTCGCGTACAGTCGGATTGCCGCCGCGCTGAACATGACCGAGAACTGTCGCGCGTGACTCAATGCCTGTGGTCTTCTCTATTTCCTCGGCTATTTTATCAACGCCGCCTACACCTTCAGCGACAACAATTATAAAGTGCTTTTTACCGGTTTTCTGGGTTTCGCGTATTTTTTTGATAACATCTTCCACTGTATGCTCAACTTCCGGAACAAGTATCGCGGTAGCGCCTACGGCAATACCTGTTTGAAGCGCAAGGTATCCGGCGCGTCTTCCCATTACCTCAACCACAGAGCAGCGGTCGTGCGACTGAGCCGTATCCCTTATTTTGTCCACCATTTCCATCGCGGTGTTCATCGCGGTGTCAAAGCCTATTGTGTATTCGGTGGAAGAAATGTCATTATCTATCGTTCCGGGTACGCCGACACAGGGTATTCCGCGCATTGAAAGGTCACGCGCGCCCCTGTAAGAGCCGTCGCCTCCGATAACCACAATACCCTCTATTCCGAACTTTTTGCAGTTGCCGATAGCTTCCTGCATTCCCTCTTCGGTTTTGAAACGAGGACTTCTCGCAGTATAAAGCACGGTACCTCCTCTGTGAATTATATCGGACACCGAACGGACGTCAAGATCAATTATATCGCCTTCTATAAGACCGTTGTAGCCGCGGCGTACGCCCTTCACGTTCATTCCCATAGCTATCGCGGTTCTTACCACCGCGCGTACCGCAGCGTTCATGCCCGGAGCGTCTCCTCCGCTTGTAAGCACACCTATTGTATTCATAAAAATCATCTCCGTAATCTGGATATACTTTTTCTTTTAACTAAAGTATAAACCATACCTGTTAATTTTTCAACAATTATTTAGTTTATTTTATAAATTTCACGTTCGCTTCTCCCAACAGTGCCTTTAGCTTATTAAAAAGGCCCGATGACGGTGCTATTTTCAGCGTATCAGGCGCCTTTAGCTTTTTACCCGTCGATGTACAGTATATTATAACCGTATAATCACCGCCGTTTTCCGATAATATTTGTCTTACTTTATTAAACAACTCACCGTTTGTATCCGGCACTTTGAGATAAAGACCTTTCCTGTATTTAGGTGCTGCGGTATTTTGCGCGTTTTCGGGAATTTTTTCCGCTTTTTCTATTATGACTTCGGTGTCGCGGTCCTCACGTTCCGAAATTCTGCCGTTTACTATAAGCGGCTCACCGGAAACAAGCAGCTGTTTAAACTGTTCGAGTGCCGCGGCAAAAACCGTTACGGGAACAGCGCCGTCCATATCCTCAATCATTCCGGTTCCGAGCAGGTTATTGTTTTTAAGCTGACGGATTTTAAGTCCCGACACAATTCCCGCAAGCGTGACCCGCCTGCCATCCTTATATTTTCCGGAAATTATATCCGCCGTACTATCCACTCCGGAGGCGGCGGCAAATCCGGCAAAGCGCTCCATCGGGTGACCGGACAGGTAAAGTCCCGTAGCCTCTTTTTCAAGGCTTAAAAGCATTTCCTCCGGCATTTCGGGAACCGGCTGCTGGCGGTACTCCGGTTTTTCGCCCATCTCGTCAAACAGGTTCATCTGTCCCTCGGCAGAAAACCTGCGTTCGTTTTCCACCGCCTCGATAACTCCGTCGGTATTGTAAAGCATCTGCCGCCGGTTTGCCTCAAGACCGTCCATCGCTCCGCTCTTGATAAGACCCTCAAGCGCTTTTCGGTTAAATTCTCTTGAGTAGTTGCGGTAACAGAAGTCATACATCGATGTGTATTCTCCGTTTTGCTTTCTCTCGTTTACCAGTTTTTCTATTATACCGACTCCGAGATTTTTTACAGCCATAAGTCCGAAACGTATATTCCCGTTTTCAGGAATAAATCCCGCCTCACTGCGGTTTACCGAGGGCGGCAGAATTTTTATTCCGTTTTTCTTACACTCCGAGGTATAAAGCGAGATTTTTGAAACGCTGTCTATCATTCCGGTCATAAGCGACGCAAAATATTCGGCTGTGTAATGACATTTAAGATATGCCGTTCTGTACGCTACAAAGGAATACGCCGCGGCATGCGCCTTATTAAAGGCGTATGAGCTGAAGCCCGACATATCGTTGAATATTTTTTCCGCTGCTTCCTCACTCACTCCGGCGGCAAGAGCGCCGGTACATAAAACATTGCCTTCAGCGTCTTTTTCTCCGTAAATAAAGGACTTCCTCTCACGCTCCATAACATCATGCTTTTTCTTTGCCATAGCGCGCCTTACTATATCCGCCCTGCCGAGCGAATATCCGGCAAGGGTACGGAATATCTGCATTACCTGCTCCTGATATACTATACAGCCGTAGGTAACATCAAGTATAGGCTTTAAAAGCGGAGTGTCATAGGTGATATCCTCCGGGTGGTGGCGGTTATGGATATATTTGGGTATTGAATCCATAGGTCCCGGACGGTACAGCGACAGAATAGCGGTCAAATCCTCTATGCTTTCGGGGCCAAACTGCCTTAACACGTTTTTCATACCGTCCGACTCAAACTGAAAAACGCCGTCGGTAAGCCCCTTCCCCATCATGCGGTAGGTTTCAGGGTCGTCAAGCGGTATTTTTTCTATATCAAAATCCGGATTTTTCCGTCTTATATATTTTTCGGTATCGGCAATCACTGTAAGGTTTCTAAGCCCCAGAAAATCCATTTTCAGAAGCCCCAGTTCCTCAAGCGCGGTCATTGTATACTGAGTAACGGTGGCGTCGTCGTTTACGGCAAGCGGAACATACTCGGCTATCGGCTTGTCCGAAATAACAACTCCCGCCGCGTGGGTAGAGGCGTGACGCGGCATACCCTCGAGATTTACCGCCATATCTATAAGCTCTTTTATCTGAGGGTCGTTTTCATAAAGTCCTCGAAGCTCTGAAGAGCCCTCCATTGCCTTTTCTATTGTCATATTAAGCGAATGCGGTATCAGCTTCGCAACCCTGTCGCACACGGCATAGGGTATATCAAGCGCCCTGCCCACGTCCCTGACGGCACCCCGCGCCGCCATTGTGCCGAAGGTCACTATCTGGGAAACCCTGTCCCTGCCGTATTTTTGCACAACATAGTCTATAACCTTTTCTCGGTTCACATAGCAGAAATCTATATCAAAATCGGGCATGGAAACACGCTCCGGGTTAAGAAAACGCTCAAAATACAAATCGTATTTCAGCGGGTCAATTCCGGTAATTCCTATACAGTAAGCCGCGAGGCTCGCCGCTCCCGACCCTCTTCCCGGTCCTACCGGTATACCATGGCTTTTGGCGTAGCCTACAAAATCGGCAACTATGAGATAGTAATCCACATAGCCCATACGGTTTATGACATCAAGCTCATATGAAAGCCGGTCAGTGACCGTCTTTTCGGGAGACCCGCCGTATATCCTGTGAAGTCCCTCATAGCATTTTTCCTTAAAATACTCAAAATGATCACGGTCTCCTATATCGAACCTCGGCAGCTTGATTTTTCCGAATTCAAAGGAAACATTGCATCGCTCCGCTATAAGCGCCGTATTTCTGAGCGCCTGAGGTACGTCGCTGAAAACAGAATACATCTCGTCGGCGGATTTAAGGTAAAATTCGTTTGTCTTAAACTCAATGGGGTTTTCCTCGTTTATCTTCGTGCCGGTCTGTATGCAGAGAAGCACCTTATGCGTCCTGTAATCGTCGTGTGTTATATAATGCACGTCATTTGTCGCGGCAAGGGGTATTCCGGTTTCGGCGGATATGCGTATTATCTGCTGGTTTACTCTTTTCTGCTCGGGTATTCCGTGGTCCTGAAGCTCTAAATAATAATTTCCGTCCCCAAATGTTTTCCTGTACCAGAGCGCCGTTTCTTTAGCTCCGGCATAATCTCCGTCCAGCAGCTTCTGCGGTATCTCGCCCGCAAGGCAGGCGGAAAGCGCGATTATTCCCCTGCTGTGCTTTTCAAGCAGTTCCTTATCGATTCTCGGCTTTGAGTAAAATCCCTCGGTAAAGCCGGCGGAAACGAGCTTTATGAGATTCTGGTACCCTTCATTGTTCTCGCACAGCAGCACAAGATGGCTGTAACGGCTGTCTATTCCCTTCTGCTTATCGAAGCGGCTTCGGGGAGCTACGTAAACCTCGCAGCCGATAATAGGTTTTACGCCCTTTGAAAGAGCGTATTTGTAAAATGTCACCGCGCCGTACATAACGCCGTGATCGGTTATAGCAAGACTTTTCTGACCAAGCTCAGCAGCGCGGTCAATCAGCTGCTCTATACGGCAGCAGCCGTCAAGCAGGCTGTACTCGGTATGCACGTGAAGATGTACGAAATCCATACGCTCTCCCTCCTTTTTACTTATCTTTTTTATTCAGTCTTTCGTAAATTTCGGTTATTCTCGCGAGCCTGTGATTAAGTCCCGAAACAGTAAGCCGCTCAGGGGCCAAAGCGCAAAGCTCGCTTAAAGTGGCGTCTGGATTATCCCTTCTCAGAACCGCCGCGGCAAGCAGTTCCGGCGGAAGGCTGTACAGCCTGTCGGTCTTTTCCAGAAAATCAATCGCAATTCGCTGTTTTATCGAGGCTTCGACCGTTTTCGATATATTGGCGCTGTCGCAGTTGCCGCGCCTGTTGATATTATTTTTAACGCTTTTCATTATTTTAGTATCCATAATATCAAGCGCTCTGTGCGGCGCGCCCATAAGAGTGAGCAAATCCTCTATCCTGCCGCTTTCCTTGGTATAAAGCACTGTTACCTTTCCCCTTGCGGCGGTTTTAAGCGATATGCCGTAGCCTGAAAGCAGTTCAAGAAATTCGCCGGCAAGTTCAGTATCCCTTATCATAAATTCCGCGCGGTATTCCCTTTCGGGATCGTTTATATTGCCGCAGGCGAGAAAAGCTCCCCTTATAAAGCTCTGAAAACAGCATTCACGGCTTAAAATATCGGTGTTTATCCGGCTTTCCGATATTCCGTAATCGTATGACGCCAGTATTTTCAGCCTGTCAGACTCCGACACCACCTGCGCCGTATAGGTAGGACGAACACTTCCGCCCTCGCTTATTTTAACTTCGGCTGAAAAGGCATTCTTGAGCACCGCGGTATACGCTTCCGCCATACGCCGGTTATTTGTCTGCAGCGATATTCTTTTAAGCGAAAAAGACCTGCCGAACAGCATAAAACCGTAAGCAAACGGTTTTATGCAGCATTCCGCAGGTCTCAAAGCGGCAAGCTCGTTTTTTACTTCCGTACAGTATGACATTTCTTTTCCCTTTATATTCTTCGCTCACATCAGTATTTATGAATATCCCTGTGAGTGACAGAGCAGTTATAGTTTTTGCTTATTAGGTGTTCTCCTATAAGCTGGGCAAATGTGACCGAGCGATGCTTTCCGCCGGTACAGCCCACCGATATAACCAGCTGGCTTTTGCCCTCTTTAGCGTAAAGCGGAACGGCGCAGTCTATAAAAGCGGTCAGTTTATCAAAAAACTCCCTGCTGTCCGCGCTTGCCATAACATAGTCTCTTACTTCCTTGTCAAGTCCTGTTTTTTCCTTTAATCCCTCAACATAAAAAGGATTAGGCAGGCAGCGCACATCAACCACAAGATCCGCTTCGGTATCTGAGCCGTATTTGAAGCCAAAGGATTTGCAGAGTATTTTAAGCACATTGCTTACACTGCCGCAGAAAATATTTGAAAGCTGAACCTTGAGCTGTGAAATGGAAATATGGCTTGTATCCACAACATAATCCGACATAAATCGTATTTCCTTGAGCATTTCACGCTCTTTTGCCACCGCCGCCGCAACCGACATATTCTCACTGTCCGCCAGAGGATGCTTGCGCCTGTTTTCCTTGTAACGTCTTATAAGCACATCGTCCGACGCGTCAAGAAAAAGTATCTTATACTCTACATGATTGTTTCTGAGATTGGCAAGCACATCGTCAATCTCGTTGAAAAGCACTCCTCCGCGCATATCGGTGACAATCGCCATTTTATTAAGCAGGTCTCCGCTTCTCGCGGAAAGCTCCACAAAAGACGGAATTATAGCAGGCGGAATATTGTCAACACAGTAAAAGCCTATATCCTCAAGCACATTTGCCGCCTGAGATTTTCCGGCTCCCGACATTCCCGTAACTATAAGCAGCTCCATATATTTTTCCCCTTTTAGCTGTTTTTGCCGGAGCGCCCGATGAAAATAACCTCCGGTTCAAGCCTTATTCCTTCTTTTTCAAAAACCCTATCGCTCACGCTGCGACCGAGGCGTACAACATCGTCACAGGTGGCGCCGCCCTTATTTATAATAAAGCCGGCATGTTTTTCACTCACGGCGGCTCCTCCCACGCTGAAGCCTTTGAGTCCGCATTTTTCTATAAGCGCTCCGGCAAAGTTCCCTTCGGGGCGCTTGAAAAAGCTGCCGCCGCTCGGATACTCAAGCGGCTGCTTTGATTTGCGCCGTGAAATATAATCATTCATTTTTTCTTCTATTACGGCTTTATCCGCTTTTTTAAGACTAAATTCGGCGCTTACCACCGTGAGTCCCGAACGCCTGAACAGGCTTGTGCGGTATCCGAACTCCATTTCCGATAAGCTGACACATACGGTTCCGCCATCTCTGCTTATACATTCGACGCTTATTACGACATCCGACATCTGACCGCCGTAAGCACCGGCATTCATATAAATCGCGCCGCCCACGGAACCGGGTATACCGTAAGCAAACTCAAGCCCCGAAAGAGAATTATCAAGTGCCGCGCGGCAGACTTCAGACAGCGCTGCTCCTGCACCGCATATGATTTTCTCACCGTCGGCGCGGATAAAGTCAATACCCGAAAGGCTTATAACCGCTCCCTCTATACCTTTGTCTGACACAAGCAGATTTGAGCCCTTGCCGATTATCATATAAGGAACCTCAAGCTCTTTACACTTCTTTAATAGTGCGGAAAGCTGCTGCTTTAAAGATACCGTAATAAAAATATCCGCCGGTCCCCCGATTTTAAAGCTGGTATGGCACGCCATAGACTCGCCCGTAACATATCCGGCTTTTATATCGCCGCAGTATTCCGCTAACTTTTCAAGCTTCATAGCTTCTCCCTGATAAATTATTTATACAGATCGCAAAGGTACGCCGCGCCTATTATGCCCGCGTCGTTTCCTAAAGCGGCAACCTTTATCTCGGTCTTCTTGGCGACATTTCTCGCGAAGTTTTCGCCGTTCACATACGCCTTAATCGGCTCAATAAGCGTATCTCCTTCTTTGGATATTCCTCCGCCGACGCAAAGCACATCGGGCTGGAAGATGTTTATATTGTTAGAAATGCCTATCGCAACATATTCTATATACCTGTCTACCACGCGTTTACCTGCCTCGTCGCCCGCCCGCATGGCATTAAACGCAGTAATTCCGTTTACCTTGTTGATATCTCCTCCGCACATTTCCCACATTACGGTTTTGGGATACTTTATCATGGCCTGCTTGGTCTGGCGGATAAGGGCGGTTGCCGAAGCGTAAGCCTCCCAGCAACCCTGTCTTCCGCAGTTACACATCTCGCCGCCCATGGCAATAACAACATGACCAAGTTCCGCTCCCGCATAGTTGGAACCGGCATATATTTTCTTGTTTATTATTATTCCGCCGCCGACACCGGTGCCAAGTGTTATGGCTATAAAGTTGTTTGTTCCTCTGCCCGCGCCGGCTATAAATTCACCGTAAGCCGCGGAGTTCGCGTCGTTCTCAATATAGAAATCAACACCCATACGCTCTTTGAGCATTGCCGCCATAGGAACATTGTAAAACTCAAGATTGTTTGAGAAGCAGACAACGCCGTTCACCGGATCGATAGCTCCCGGAGAACCTACGCCCATAGAATCTATATCCTCTATTTTAAGACCGGCGTTTTCAATCGCTGTTTTCGCCGCCGCAACCATATCGTCTATTATTTCCTCCGCCGGGCGGGGCGCGTTTGTCTTTAACTTGCCTGTGGCGATGATATTGTAATTATCGTCCACCACTCCGGCTACTATATTTGTTCCTCCGAGGTCTATACCAAGCTTATACATTTTCTACACTCCTGAATTTATATTGTTTATTTAAAACGGGTCTACCGCTTCGCTTGAAGAATTCATTTTATCCGCGTCCTCCGTCATACCGAGACGCTCCAGCAGGTCTTTCGCGGCATTATAGCCGAGCTTTTTCTGACGGTTGTTCATTGCCGCGACTTCTATTATAATGGCAAGGTTTCTGCCCGGCTTTACCGGTATTGTAAGCGACGGAATCTCCAGTCCCAGAATACTTGTAGTCTGGTTTTCAAGACCCATACGGTCGTAAACCTTGTTTACATCCCATAGCTCCATATTTATTACAAGGTCTATCTTTTCGGTCAGCTTTACGGCGCCTGTACCGAAAATACGGCTGGCATTTATAATTCCTATTCCGCGGAGCTCTATAAAATGCCTTATGTTATCCGGTGCCGTACCCACAAGCGACTTGTTTGACACTCTTCGTATTTCCACAGCATCGTCCGCGATGAGACGGTGGCCCCTGTTTATAAGCTCAATGGCGGTTTCGCTTTTACCTACGCCGCTTTCACCGAGGAGCAGTATGCCCTCGCCGTAAACCTCTACCAAAACGCCGTGTCTTGTCACTCTCGGAGCGAGATTAAGGTTCAGAAACGCGATAAGCGCCGAAGTGAAATCCGATGTCGATTCGCCGGTGCGCATAAGCGGAACGCCGTATTCGTTCGCTATTTTAGTGTATACATCGCCTACCATAAGGTTACGGCAGATTATAACCGCCGCCGGCTTGCGTGAGAAAAACTCGCGAAGTCTGCTCTCTGCCTTTTCCGGAGTAAAGCGGAGTATAAAGCTCTCCTCGCTCTTTCCTATTATCTGTATTCTTTTTTCGTCGAAAAACTCGAAATACCCCGCCATGTGAAGACCCGGACGGTTTATCTCGGTAGTGCCTATCATAATTTTTTTCGGGTCGCCCGGCATATTGAGTATCTCAAGCGAAAACTCGTTTATTACCTTCTCAAGCGAAATCGTAAAATTAGTATGCACGCAATCACCAGCCCTGTATAAATTATACATACTGATTATAATATATATTTCCTCAAAACGCAAAACATTTTATTGTGTTTTATAAGTTTTTTCTTGATAATATCGCTACAAGGTCTTATAATTGATAATCGGATTATAATAACTGCTAAAAGGACGGTCAAAATGAAGCTTGGAATGGTAGGACTTCCGAATGTCGGAAAATCAACACTTTTTAACGCAATCACAAACGCCGGCGCGCAGTCGGCAAATTACCCTTTCTGCACCATTGAGCCCAACGTGGGAATGGTAAGCGTTCCGGACGAAAGGCTTGAAAAGCTCGCCGAGATATACAAGCCGGATAAATTCACTCCCGCTGTTATAGAGTTCGTGGACATAGCAGGCCTCGTAAAGGGCGCGTCAAAGGGCGAGGGACTGGGAAACAAATTTCTCGCAAATATAAGAGAGGTTGACGCGATAGTTCACGTCGTCCGCTGCTTCGAGAGCGACGATATCATTCACGTCGAGGGCTCGGTCGACCCGGCAAGGGATATAGAGACAATAAACCTTGAGCTTATTTTCTCTGACATCGAGATGGCGCAGCGCCGTCTTGACCGCGCCTCAAAAGCGCTCAAAGGCGACAAAAAACTCCAAGGCGAAGTTGACTTCTTAAAGCGGCTTATAGCTCACCTTGAAAGCGGACTTCCGGCGCGTTCGGTCGATATAAACGACGAGACAGAGCAGGCAGTGCTTGACACTACTCCCCTTCTGTCCGCCAAGCCGGTAATTTACGCCTGCAATATGAGCGAGGACGATTTTACGGGCGGCATAGACGAAAACAAAAATTACAGCACCGTTAAAAAAATTGCCGAAACCGAAAAGGCTGAAATTCTCCCCATCTGCGCGGCGCTTGAGGCTGAAATTGCCGGTCTCTCGGACGAGGAAAAGGTAATGTTCCTTGAGGAGCTCGGTCTTGAGCGTTCGGGACTCGACCGAATGATACAGAAATGCTATCATCTTCTGGGGCTTATCTCCTACCTCACTGCCGGAAAGCCGGAGGTAAGGGCGTGGACCATAACGAAGGGCACAAAGGCTCCGCAGGCGGCGGGAAAGATCCACTCCGATTTCGAGCGCGGGTTTATAAGAGCCGAGGTCATCGGCTTTGACGAGTTTATAAACGAGTGTGGCGGTAATATGGTCACCGCAAAGGAAAAGGGTCTTGTAAGGAGCGAGGGAAAGGATTATGTCATGCAGGACGGCGATATTGTTCTTTTCCGCTTCAATGTTTAAAATATATTTATAAATTTTTGCGATTTATGAGTTATAATAATTAATGACATATTAACTGCCGTTTTTAATATTCCCGAAAGAGGTGAAAGAATTTGGGAAATTTATATTACTACGGAATAGACTCGCTTTACCTTTATCTTGTTGTTCCGGCGATAATTATAGCCGTAATTCTTCAGGTAAGAGTAAAATCCACATTCGCGAAATTTTCCGCCAGACACTGTCATATGAGCGGAGCCGACGCGGCGCTCAAAGTCCTTGCCGCCAACGGTGTGACGGGAGTGAGAATAGAGCGTGTTTCCGGAAGTCTTACCGACCATTATGACCCTCGCACAAATGTAATAAGGCTGTCCGACTCGGTTTACGACGCTTACAATATTTCAGCGGTAGGAGTGGCGGCGCACGAAGCCGGACACGCTGTGCAGTACGCAAAAGGATATACTCCTATAAAGCTGCGCGCAGTAATACTTCCCGTCTGCAATCTCGGCTCGCAGCTTTCGCTGCCTCTGCTGATAATAGGACTTATTTTCAATTTTTATTTTCTTGTAAAGCTCGGCGTTATATTCTTCTGCGGGGCGCTTGTTTTCCAGCTTGTTACGCTGCCGGTCGAATTTAATGCCTCACGCCGCGCCGTTGAGACGCTGAGAAATGAATCAATGGTTTCAGCTGAAGAAATTGCATCTGTTAAAAAAGTGCTGTCGGCGGCGGCGATGACATATGTCGCGGCGGTATTTGTCTCGCTTATGCAGCTTATACGGCTTATCGCAATTTCCAACAGGCGAAGATAATAAACCTTCAGATATGATTATTCAAGCAAATTGAAAAAAGCAGGAAAAAAATCCTGCTTTTTTATTTGTATAGCCCGACGCTTTTTCACCGATAATACTATCGGGTGATAAAATGCAGAAGGGTAAAATAAAATTTATGCTTTTTTCAATCGGAGCGCTCGGATACGGACTTATAGAGGTTGTGTGGCGGGGCTACACCCACTGGTCAATGCTGGGAGCCGGCGGAATATGCTTTATGTTTTTCGGAACGGTCAGCGAAAAGCTGTCTAAAACAGGTCTTTTTATTAAAGGACTTATCGGAAGCAGCTTTGTTACCGCGATAGAGTTCATTTTCGGCGTTGTTTTTAATATAATATTAAAAAAGAACGTTTGGGATTACAGTAAAATGCCGATGAACATAGTAGGACAGGTATGTATGCCGTACTCCTGTCTCTGGGTGCTTTTAAGCCTTGTATGCATTCCTTTCGCGGGCATAATAAACAAGCGATTGAAAATAAAAAAATAAATGATATAATAATATCAGACAATATGATAAGGTGGAAAATGTTTTGGAATTTCTGCACAGGACATGGGCCGAGATAGATATCGACGCCCTTATACATAATTTCAAAGTTATAAAAAAGAGAGCCGGCGGCGCTAAACTTATGGCGATAGTCAAGGCGGACGCATATGGTCACTCAGCACGTAATATCGCTCCGGTTCTTGAGGAGCAGGGCGCCGACGCGTTCGGCGTTTCAAATATTGAAGAGGCTATAACGCTCCGCGGCTGCGGTATAACAAGACCTATACTCATTCTCGGATATACTCCGGTAAGCATGGCGGCCCAGCTTTATCTCAATGACATAACTCAGTGCGTTTACTCTCCGGAATACGCCGCGGCGCTTTCTGAAAAAGCCTGCATAGACGGGGTGAAAATTAAAATCCACATAAAACTCGATACCGGTATGAGCCGCATAGGCTTTGACTGCCGAGACAGCTCGCTTTCCGGTATTTCACAGGCGATATCGGCGGCAAAGCTTCCGGGATTTATATTTGACGGGATTTTTACGCATTTTGCCGTGTCAGACCGTACAGCCGAAACCGAGGACGGTTTTACCGCCTCGCAGTATTCCCGCTTTAATGAAGGCGTTAAGCGTTTCAGAGAAGCCGGACTTGAGCCAAAATGCTGTCACTGCTGCAATTCTGCGGCGCTTTTTCTCGACACAGACAAACATTTCGATATGTGCCGCCCCGGTATAGTACTTTACGGGCTTTCACCCTCCCCCGACGAGACCTTCAAAAATGAGCTTATTCCGGTAATGACCGTAAAATCGGTCGTTTCAATGGTTAAGGAAATAGAAAAGGGACAAACCGTAAGCTACGGCAGAACCTTTACGGCGGATAAAAAAATGCGTCTTGCCACCGTGACCGCAGGATACGCAGACGGCTATCCGAGACTGCTTTCGGGCAGGGGCTATGTGCTTATAGGCGGGCAGAAAGCGCCCATAATCGGCAGAGTATGTATGGACCAGATGACGGTTGACGTAACCGATATCGACGGTGTAAAACAGGGTGATGAGGTAATACTTTTCGGTAAAGAGCTTTCGGTAGATGTGCTTGCCGATATGTGCAGCACAATAAATTACGAGATAGTATGCGGCATTTCTCCGAGAGTGCCGCGTATAACGGTGAGAAGCGGTGTGATATGAAGAAATACATTCTTTCCCTTGACGAGGGCACTACCAGCGCGCGCGCCATTTTGTTTGATATAAACGGAAAGGCGGTTTCGGCGGCTCAGCATGAATTTACCCAGATTTATCCGCAGCCCGGATATGTCGAGCACGACCCGATGGAAATTTTCTCAAGCCAGTATTCCGCTCTCGCACAGGCAATAACGCAGGCAGGTATTGCGCCGTCGGAAATAGCCGCTGTCGGCATAACAAACCAGCGCGAGACCGCCATAGTGTGGGACAGGCACACCGGACATCCGGTTTACAACGCGATTGTATGGCAGTGCCGCAGGACAGCGGATATCTGCGAGCAGCTTAAAAAAGACGGGCTTGAGGAATACATAAGAAACACCACGGGACTGAGGATTGACGCGTATTTCAGCGCCACCAAAATCAAATGGATACTCGACAATGTGCCGGGAGCGCGCGAAAAAGCCGAAAACGGCGACCTTGTTTTCGGCACGGTGGACACATGGCTCATATGGAAGCTGACCGGCGGCAAAATACATATAACCGACCGCACCAACGCTTCCCGCACCATGCTGTACGATATACACAGGCTCTGCTGGGACGAAAAGCTGTTAAAAATATTCGGCATACCTTTAAGTATGATGCCTGAAGTAAAATCAAGCTGTGAAATATACGGCTATGCCGATATTTTAGGCGAGGAAGTGCCGATAGCCGGAATCGCCGGCGACCAGCAGGCGGCGCTTTTCGGGCAGAAATGCTTTTATCCGGGCGATATAAAGAACACCTACGGAACAGGCTGTTTTCTGCTCATGAATACCGGAAGCCGGGCGTACACAAGCGCAAACGGACTGCTTACGACCGTAGCGGCGTCCGCCGGAGACGAGGTCTGCTACGCGCTTGAGGGCAGCGTTTTTGTCGGCGGAGCGGTGATCCAGTGGCTGAGGGACGAGCTTGGTCTTATAACGTCCGCCCCCGAAAGCGAAAAAGCAGCCTTAAGTGTGAATGACAGCGGCGGAGTATACATAGTTCCCGCCTTCGCGGGACTGGGCGCGCCGTATTGGGATATGTACGCGAGAGGCACGATATGCGGAATGACAAGGGGCAGCGGCAGAAATCATATTATAAGAGCCGCGCTTGAATCAATAGCCTACCAGACCGGCGACCTGCTGTCGGCAATGCAGGCTGACACAGGAATTGATATAACCTCGCTCAAAGCTGACGGCGGTGCCTCGGCAAACTGCTTTCTAATGCGGTTTCAGGCCGATATATCCGGCGTGAAGGTAATACGTCCCGCAGGAATCGAGGCTACCGCCGCCGGAGTGGCGTATCTCGCCGGCATTGCCTGCGGTTTCTTTAAAAGCACCGAAAGCATACTTTCACTTGAAAGTGAAAAAACGGTTTTTTCACCGTCTGTAAGTTCCGAACAGCGTGAACGCCTTATTTCAGGCTGGAAAAAAGCAGTAAATAGCGCACGCGTTTTTGTCGAATAATTTTATGAACGGAGGTAAAGATTATGCCGTACACAGTAAATACCATAGAAGTACCCAGCACCGATAATATCCATACGCTTAAGGGAATAATCTTTATCCCCGAGGGTGAAATTAAGGGTATTCTGCATATTGTACACGGAATGTGCGAATATATAGAACGGTATTCCCACATTTTCGCGGCGGCGGCGGAAAACGGATATATATGCTGCGGATATGACAATCTCGGTCACGGGAAAACCGCCCGCTCCGATGATGAGCTCGGCTTTATTGCGGCCGGAAACGGCTGGAAATATCTTGTGAACGATGTTGAAGTCTTTGAGAAAGCGGTCAAAAAGATGTATCCGGACAAGCCGCTTTACCTGATGGGTCATTCAATGGGCTCATTTATAGCACGTCTTGCCGCCGAAAGCTACCCTGAAACCGCCGGAAAGCTGATAATATGCGGTACGGGCGGACCAAAGCAGGCCGCTTCCGTTTTCGGACTTCTGCTCACGGACATTTTAGGATTGATAAAAAGCAAAAAGCACCGTTCGGGATTTATAAACTCGGTCGCGTTCGGCAGCTATAACCGCAGGTTTGAGCCGCTTTCAAAATATGAATGGATAACTTCTGACAGGGAAATTAACTCGAAATACGGTCAGGATAAATACTGTAACTTTATTTTTACCGTTTCCGCGATGCACGACCTTGTAAAGCTGAATTTTCTCGCCAACCGCCGCAGATGGTTTGTAAATCTCAAGAAAAGCCTTCCGGTTCTTATTATTTCCGGCACGGACGACCCTGTGGGAAATTACGGGAAAGGCGTAAAAGCAGTTTACAGGAAACTGAAAGCCGCCGGACAGAACAATATTACTTTGAAGCTTTACGAAGGCTGCCGCCACGAAATACATAACGACACCTGCAAAAATGAAGTTATAAACGATATTCTTTCTTTTTTAAATTCCTGATTCACGAAAAATTTACCGCAATTTCTGTATTTCTGAATCTCACATATTTAATTCAGGTAACATTTTAAAATCGAACATTATAATAAAGAAAGCCGCGGGCAGAAACCCGTGGCTTTTCTTTTTATGCTTAAAAACAAAATATGCGATTTTAACCGGTTATGCCAGAGCGCTTACCATAATAATAGCCAGGCAAAAAACTACCGTAATAATTCCTAAAGCAACCGCCGCTGTGCTCTGACCTTTTTTGTAACCTCTTGAGCGTGAGACGCAGCCGAAAGTCAACGCTAAAATTCCGAATATCATCATATAAACGCCCATGCCTATCATACCGGACTTAAACAATTCATCTGCCACGCCGACCGACTCGGTCATAAGCAGACTAAATGTAGAAAGAAGCAGCATTGTGCTGTAAACCACGCCTATTATGCCCAAAACCATGCCGGCAATTCCGAAGCCTTTTCCGGGTGTTTTTTTCTTGACGAAATATTCCTGATAGCTTATATTATAATTTTCATTACTGTTCAGCGGATATCCGCAATTAGGGCACGAAAGCGTTTTATCCGAAATTTCTTTGCCGCACTCAGGACAATTTATCATTGCCATAATCATCAACTCCTTTACTGAAATCATACCATAACAGCAAATATAATTCAACAGATTTTTTGCCGTATACGTGTTCAGCCTGCCGGATAAAACAAAAACCCAGAGCGCGTTCGGCTCCGGGAACTGCTTGATGCAAGTGTTTATAACAAACCTTATTCGCGAGAAAAAAGGAATAAAAAAGAAAAAGCCCGACTACGCGTTTGCGTGTCGAGCTATCGACTGTAAAGAGGTACTAAAAAAGATGCCGGCTGTAAACGCGAGCGAAAAGGCAAAAGAAAAAGCCGAGCTTGGAACGCGGATTGCGTCCAGGCTCAGCCTGGGTGTTCTGAACTTAATGACACGAATGAAATGTGCCTGAAAATTGAGTATTTCTTTATCTTCTCTTGTTTATCTCTTTAACTAAACTGCGGTTAGTATTAAAAATTTTAATTTCAAAATTTTCTCCCGAAATCACAACCTGTGAAGTTCTCCCCGTAATACCTGCCGAAGAAGGTATATACTCAACATTTTTGATCTCATTATATTCCATACATCCATTTGTTTTGTTATGTCTTGAGTTTATTCTTGTTTCGGCATTAAAATAATACAGTTTATTCTTCGCCAATACACACAATATCTTTCCAAACGCAAACCTATTCAAGATTGCTAGTAATATGAACGGTGAAAAACAAGTAACAACAATAACTATGTTGATAAAATTACTTTTAAAGTTTTCAACATTAAAGAAACTAAATATTGTATAACAAATTGCAAAAACAGATACTCCAATAAGTATCCCGTCAAAGTATTGTTCCCTTATCTTCTTGCCGTCTATATCTTTTGCAACTAAATTTTTATTATTTCTTGGCATGCATCATCACCGCCTTGGGTATATTATAGCATATAAGCGGCGGAGTCGCAATAATTATTCATTATTCATTAGCGCAAGCGGTTTCAATATTCAATATTCATTCGAAAATCCGTTCTATTTTAATGAATAATGAATGATGAAAAATGAATAGTGAATAATACAAACAAAAATCCGTCCACTTTCGTGAACGGATTTTCGTTTGGTGCCGCTGACCGGACTTGAACCGGTACGGAGTCGCCCCCGAGGGATTTTAAGTCCCTTGTGTCTGCCTATTCCACCACAGCGGCATATAAGTAATTTTATATTATTCATCACTTTTTGTCAAGATTTTTTTGACTTATCTAAGAAAACATAAAAATTTTTTCCGCCATAATATCAGTCAAGTATATTTCGGCTTTTTCCGTGTACGCTTCAACCTTTTTCTTGACAATAAAATTTACGTGTGTTAAAATATCTCCTGTTCGAGGGAGTAGTCGGCGCTAAGGCGTGACAAGTCAACACACTGACCGGTTTCGGTCTGGCTTGGATTAAACAGCGAGACTCGGACGCAGTTTTTGCTGCGTCCGGGTCTTTTATATTATCCGGAGGTTATAAAAATGAGCATAATTGAACTTTTTTTAATCGCGGTAGGTCTTTCCATGGATGCCTTTGCCGTCTCTGTCTGCAAGGGACTTTCCACACAGTGGCTGAAACCAAAGCATTACATTACCGTCGGCGCGTGGTTCGGAGGTTTCCAGGCGCTTATGCCTGCCGCAGGCTATCTTTTAGGCTCGGCTTTTGAAAAATACATTACAAAATATGACCACTGGGTTTCCTTTGTTCTGCTTTGCTTTATAGGCGGAAATATGCTTAAAGAAGGCTTTTCAGGCGAAACCGAAAATACAAGTCCGTCCTTCGGAGCTTCGGCAATGGCGGTAATGGCTCTTGCCACAAGCATTGACGCCCTCGCCGTAGGTATAACCTTCGCGCTGCTTCCAAATGTGAACATAACCGCCGCTGTGCTTTTCATAGGCGTTATAACCTTTATACTTTCAGCTGTCGGTCTTAAAATAGGCAATCTTTTCGGTGCCAAATATAAAAGCAAGGCTGAAATCTCCGGCGGCGTCATTCTCATACTTATCGGGCTTAAAATACTGCTTGAACATCTCGGAGTGATAAATTTTTAAGTTTCTGATATTCTCCGTTTTTTAGCTCACAGAGAAAATTTATCAATCTCCTTTAATTCCTCATCTGTAAAGGCGGTGTTTTCAGCCGCCTTTATATTTTCGAGTATCTGCTCGGGCTTTGAGGCGCCTATCAGCACAGATGTAACTATGCCGTCCCTTAAAATCCATGAAAGCGCCATTGCCGCGAGGGTCTGTCCCCTTTTCTTAGCGATTTCGGAAAGTCCCCGTATCTGCGCGAGTCTCTCCTCGGTTATGGCGGACTCCTGCAAAAATCTTCCGTCGGTCTTTATTCTGCTGTCTTCGGGAATACCGCTTATATATCTGTCGGTCAGCATTCCCTGAGCCAGCGGACTGAATGCTATAATTCCCTTTTTCAGCTTTGCGGACGTCTTTTTAAGTCCGTTGTTTTCTATTGTACGGTTGAAAATCGAATACGAATTTTGATTTATTATGAATGGACAGTGCAGCTCATTAAGTATCGCGCACGCTTTTTCAAGTCTATCTCCGTCATAATTTGAAAGTCCCACATACAGCGCCTTTCCGCTGTTTACCGCCTGTGCCAAAGCTCCCATAGTCTCTTCGAGCGGAGTATCCGGGTCAGGACGGTGGTGATAGAATATATCAACATAATCAAGTCCCATTCTCTTAAGGCTCGCGTCAAGACTGGCAAGCAGATATTTTCTGCTTCCGAAATCCCCGTAAGGACCGTCCCACATGGTATATCCCGCTTTTGTGCTGATTATCAGCTCATCGCGGTAATTGTGAAGATCCTCTTTTAATATCCTGCCGAAATTCTTTTCGGCGCTTCCAGGCTCGGGGCCGTAGTTGTTGGCAACGTCGAAATGCGTAATGCCGTTGTCAAAAGCGGTAAAACACATCGCTTTCATATTTGAGTACTGCGAAATATCACCGAAATTGTGCCACAGTCCGAGCGACACCGCCGGCAGCTTTATTCCGCTTGCTCCGCAGCGGTTGTAAACCATTTTTTCATACCTTTTTTCATTTGCCTTATACATAATTTTTTCCTCCCGTAATCAGCTGAAGCTGAAAAGTATTTTCTGAATATCGCTGTCATAAATGTTATCCCTTGTAACCTCTGTGACAGATGTATAAATCGGGTCGCTGTCTGTAAAATCTCCCGAAATAATCTCCGACGCCTTCTGAACGCCGAGATAACCTATCGCAAACGGATTCTGTACAAGCAGGGTATCCATTTCCCCCGTCTCAAGCATTCCGACCGAGACGACATTGGCGTCAAATCCCACGCCTTTCACGGTATCCGCCGCCCCTAACTGCTCGATGGCGTAGCCTACTCCGAGCGACATCCACTCATTAAAGCCTACAAGCACGTTTATCTGTGGATTTTCTCTGAGCATTTTTACAGCCCCTGCCGTAGCGCTTTCTATGTTGCTGTCCACATTTACCGAAGCCGCTATTTTCGCGTTGGATACACTTTCCACATACTCGCGGAAGCCTTCCTCACGCAGTATGCCGTTTTCCGTGCTCTCAAAATAGTTGAGCACGCCGATATTTATATCGGTCATTTCCGAAAAGCCCTCGCAGGCGGCTTTGGCTGCGGTTCTGCCCGCCTCTTTATTGTCTGTACCTATAAAAAGACTTACTGACTGCGAATTTACGGCGCTGTCTATCGCTATTATCTTAACCCCGTTCTTGGCGGCGTTATTCACCGCTTCAGCCGATTTTTCATAGTTTATTGCAGACAGCAATATCGCGTCGGCTCCGTTTTTTACGGCTACATCAATAAGAAGATTCTGGGTCAGATAATCCTCCTCATTCTCCGGACCTTCAAAGGTAACGGTAACGTTATATTCAGTCGCCGCCGACTCGACCCCTTTTTGCATATTTACAAAAAAATCAGAATTGACCGATTTTACTATCACGGCTATATACCGCTTGCTGTCTGCGCTGCCGCACGAACACATCAGCGCTGTCATAATCAAAGCAAGCAGTAAAGCCGTTATTCTTTTATAACGCATTTGCCGCCTCCTTATCGAGCTTCGGTATACGCACTGTAACCGATGTTCCGACGTCAAGCTCACTTTCTATCGAAAGCCCATACTTCTCCCCGAAATAAATTTTCAGCCTGTCATTGACATTCTTAACCCCTATTCCGCTTGAGTCACTGCGTTCCTTACTTAAAATGCGCTCACACTGCTCCTTTGTCATTCCAACACCGTTATCGCTCACGGTTATCAGAATATCATTTTCGCAGTCCTCCGCCTGTTTCACGGTTATCTTTATCTCGCCCTCATCCACCATACGGTCAAGTCCGTGATAAATAGCGTTTTCGATAAGCGGCTGCACGGTTATTTTATTGCAGAAATAGTTTTCAAGCCCTTCATCCACGTCAAAACTGTAAGAAAACTGATTGCGGTACCTGAAGCTCTGTATTATAAGATAATTCTCGGCGTGCTGAAGCTCCTCTTTTATTGTTATAAGCTCCCTGCCCTTGCTTATGCTTATTCTGAACAGTTTTGCAAGAGCGCCAACCATTTTTGTTGCTTCCTCATTTTTGCCCTGCTCGCACATCCACTGTATAGAATCAAGCGTATTGTAAAGAAAATGCGGGTTTATCTGCGCCTGAAGCGCTTTAAGCTCGGTTTTCCTGAGTTCCTTTTCTTCCTTATGAACCTTTTCAACAAGATTCTGTATCGTTACCGACATATGAGCAAAAGAATCCGAAAGCACCTGAATTTCCTTTACCGTTTCGGTTCCTCCGGAATATGTGAAATTGTCCGTATGCTTTTCAAAGCGCTTCATCGCTTTCATGAGCGAAAGCACCGGAGCGTTTACGATTTTTGAATATACCGCCAAAACCGCAAAAGCTATGAGCGCGCAGCAGAAGAAAGCTATTATAAGGCTTGTTATTATCTGCGTCCTGCGTTCAACCGCAAGCTCGTCGGTATAGCTTATTCCGACTACCCGCCACAAATCGTCATATGTTGTATCAAGCGTGTATATTATATTCTTCTCTGTATGCACTCCGTCGTTCAGCCTGTTCGCGGCAATACTGTTTTCTTCTTTGAGTCCCGAAAAAATTACCTGCTGCTGCGGGTGATATATTATATTTCCGTTTTTATCTATAACATAGCAGTATCCGTGTCTTCCTATACCTACATTATCGATATATCTGGCTATCTCAGAAAATCTGAAATCTATCGCTATATATTTTGCATTTCCGAACGCCGGAGTTTCTATCCTTGACGCGAGCGTAACGACCCACGGATATTCACCCTCAAACAAATTCTGCACATGCGGGCTTAAAAAAGCGAAATCCTCCGCGCTTTCAAAAGCTTCAATATCAAACGAAAGATTTTTGTAAACGGTGCTTTTGAGCTTCGCGCCGCTGCCCGAACAGCTTATAATATTGCCCTGAGCGTCATATATCATAACCGCGTAAATATCACTCTGTGTCCTTGTTATTACGGAAATATCTTCTGCAAAGCTGTCCGCTTCCGTGTAATCGTCCATAGCACGCACTATCTGCTCAAGCTGGTTTTTCATTGAGTAAAGATAATTATCCATAGCAAGCGCCGTCTGCTGAACGCTCTGTTCAGAGCTTACCGAAGCGTCTCTTAAAAGCGCGCGGCTGTAAACCGTGGTGAACACGGCTATACATACAGACATCGCGGTTATGGCGGCTGCGGTTATCGATATTATACTGAGCGCCGACAGACTGATTGTAAACCTGCGGCCGTTTTTCATTATTCCTCACCTCGGCAAACGCTTCTTATTCTGTTAGGCGAGTCTCCGTAAAATTTCTTAAAGCAGTAGCTGAAATAATGCTGGTCGCTGTATCCGCATTTTTCCGATATTTCAAGTACTTTCATATTCGTGCATACCAGCATATCGTAAGCGGCTTTCATTCTGCGCTCCGTAAGCAGCGTTACAAAATTTTTGTTTATAGTCTTTTTAATCAGCGCACTTAAATAATTCGGACTTACCGCGAGCATATTGCTGACGCCCGTAAGTGACAGCTCCTCGTCCGAGTAGTTTTCGTCTATTATCTGCACTACTCGGTCGCAGAGTATTTCCGTGTCCCGCTTCTGAGACTGCGAAATAAGCGCTTTCGCGTCCTCACAGAAGGATATAAGCTCATTTTTCATTACATTCTCGCTGCTGTAAGAGGTAAGGCGCGCGAAAATAGGGTTTGATGAAAAAAGATCCAGCAGCGCCTGCTTGTCCGCCGTGGTGCTCACCACCCTGTAAACCGTGGCAATAAGCTGCATTACAAGCAGATTGGCATTTTCCGGTGTGTTTATCTCATAAAGTCCGTTTATATACTCATCAAGTGATTCTTCGGTGCCCACCTTCAGAAGCTGCTCAAGTCTCAGCGCGGATTTTTCCACCTTGTCTATTTCCAGCTCGCTGTCGTGCTCCTGGTCATTGATAAAGCGCACCTCGCCCGCGCCGTCAGAAGTGTAGCGTCTCGCCGTTATCGCCTGAAAATACGCTCCCGAGGAGTCCGACAGCGCCGAAAACTCACGGCTGACTCCAATAGTACAGCTTTCGCCGCGCATACGTCTCGCGGTCTGCACTATCTCCTTAAGCGGCAGCTCAAGCAAATTTGAAAGCTCTCCTTCTCCGTCTGTCACAACAAGGGTAATCGCCCTGCCGTATGCCACAAAGCTCTCCGAATGCATATAGTGCGAAATGACCGTGTCAATAAATTCCGCGTGTTCTTTTCCCGTGCAGGATATTCCGTCCGAATTTTTGAATTTTGAGGCGAGCACACAAAAACGCGGGGTCTTCATATTTTTTATTATTCCAAGCTCCTCCGCGCGCCCTAAAAGCTCACTGTCGTCAGGCTGCTCCTCATTGCTTCCGAGCATAAGCGGCAGCAGAAACTCATCAACCGAAAGGCTGTGTATCTGTTTCTGTATATCCTCTGACGGAACGGAAATCACGCTTGCCAGCTTTTCGTCCATACGGCGGCGTATTTCAAAAAGCTCCTCAGACATCTCCGCCGACGACACCGGTTTTAAAAGATAACTGATAATATTGTAGTTTATAGCGGTCTGCGCGTATTCAAAGCTGTCATACCCGCTCAAAATCACTATCTGTGTCGCAGGTCTGATTTCTCTTACTTTAGCCGCAAGCTCAAGCCCCGATATCATAGGCATTCTGATATCCGTAAGTATAAGGTCAGGCTCAAGCGTCTCTACTATATCAAGCGCCTCTACGCCGTTTTCCGCCTCGCCTATTACTTCAAATCCGGCGGCAGCCCAGTTTACCTTTTCTATAAGCGCCCTGCGCTGGTCGTGCTCATCGTCCACAACAAGAACGGTATAGTTCATAAATCAATATACCTCCGGCATTTTTTACCTGTTTATTATATCATTTTTTTATTTCAAAAGCAATCAGATATAACATTAATCAACAAAATTTTGGCTAATCGAATAATTATATTGTGTGTTTTAATTCAAAAACTGAAAAGCGGAATATACGGCTTGAATACGCCAGCATATTCCGCTTGTGTTTTCGAGCTTTTTACAGCGTCTCAGGGTGAGCGTGCTTATGCTCAAGCTGCTGCTTTATCATCATATCCTTGACCTTCATAAGTCTCGCTCTGCTTGAGCGCTCGTTTTCCTCAAGCTTCATCGTGATAAAATGGATAGTTTCCTGATAGCGCGGTATAAGCACGTGCTCAAGCGCGTTTACTCTGCGTCTTGTTTTTTCTATCTCGTCCGCCATCAGCTTTACCGCTTTTTCCTTTTCGGCAAGCTCAAGCATTACCGGCAGAAGCTCGGAAAGACCCCTTACGGCATCGTCCAGCTCAAAACTCGTAGATGCAAAGCCGTATGAATATATATCCGACTCATCAGACGTTCTCATACTGATTTTATAGACCGGAATGTCAACACTCATCACGTTTCTTACCGACTGCTCAAGATAAACCTCCTGCTTAGGGGCAAGCAGCGCTGTATCAAGCGCCTCTTTAGACATGACGCTCGAAGCCGCCAAAAAATCAGTGTTCACTTGCGCCATATTCTCCTCAAAGCGTTCCCTGAGCGTTTTGGCCTCCCTCACCGTGTCAAGAAACTGCCGCATAAGCTCATCGCGCTTGTCTTTAAGCAGCTTATGTCCCCTCGTTGCCGTGGCAAGCTGTTTTTTTAGCCTTGTCAGCTCCATACGGGTCGGGTTAACATTAAGTACAGCCATTATAAGACCTCCTTAAAATTTCCCGTAGTACTTGTCAAGCAGCTCATCGTTTATACGCTTGAGCTCACTTCTCGGCAGAATAGAAAGCAGCTTCCAGCCAATGTTGAGCGTTTCCTCTATGCTGCGGTTTGTGTTGTAGCCCTGCGAGACATACTCGCTCTCAAATCTGTCGGCAAACTCGGCGTATTTCTTGTCAATCTCCGTAAGCGCCGCCTCGCCCAAAATTACCATAAGCTCCTTAGCGTCTTTTCCGCGAGCATATGCGGCGAAAAGCTGGTTCATTGTGGCGGCGTGATCCTTTCTGGTACGTCCCTCGCCTATTCCCTTATCCTTGAGACGGGAAAGAGACGGCAGAACATCGATAGGCGGAGTCACGCCCTTTCTGTAAAGCTCACGGCTCAATATTATCTGACCTTCTGTTATATATCCGGTAAGGTCAGGTATCGGGTGGGTCTTGTCGTCCTCGGGCATTGTGAGTATCGGTATAAGCGTGATAGAGCCGTCCTTGCCCTTTAGTCGTCCGGCACGCTCGTAAAGCGTGGCAAGATCCGTATACATATAACCGGGATAACCGCGCCTGCCCGGAACCTCCTTGCGCGCGGCAGAAACCTCACGCAGAGCGTCTGCGTAGTTGGTAATGTCGGTCATGATAACCAGCACCTGCATACCGAGGTCGAAAGCCAGATACTCCGCCGCGGTAAGCGCCATTTTAGGCGTGGCTATACGCTCAATCGCCGGGTCATTGGCGAGGTTCACAAACATTACCGTGCGGTCAATAGCGCCTGTTGCCCTGAAAGAATTTATGAAAAATTCCGACTCCTCAAAGGTGATACCCATAGCCGCGAAAACAACGGCGAACTGCTCGTTGTCTCCTAAAACTGTCGCCTGACGGGCTATCTGAGCGGCGAGATTGGCGTGTGGAAGACCCGACGCCGAGAATATAGGCAGCTTCTGACCTCTTACAAGGGTATTGAGTCCGTCTATTGCCGAAACACCGGTCTGGATAAACTCCTGCGGATAATTGCGCGCCGCCGGGTTCATAGGTCTGCCGTTTACGTCCATCCGTTTTTCCGGTATAAGCTCGGGACCTCCGTCAATAGGTCTTCCAAGCCCGTCAAACACTCTTGACAGCATATCCGGCGATACAGCCAGCTCCATTCCGCGCCCTAAAAAGCGCACCTTTGACTCGGCGAGATTTATTCCGGCGGAGCTTTCAAAAAGCTGTACCATTGCGTTCGTGCCGTTTATTTCAAGCACCTTGCAGCGCCTTGTCTCACCGTTCGGAAGCTCGATTTCGCCCAGCTCGTCATATTTTACATTTTCAACGCCGCTTACCATCATAAGCGGTCCCGCTACCTCGCGTATTGTTTTGTACTCCTTAGGCATACCGTCTTCCCTCCTTAATCATCGTCTGACATTTTAACCGCTTTATCGGTATCACTGTCAAGCTCGCTTAAAATCGCGCTGTACTCGTTCTCCGCGTCCTTTTCGGGAGTGTATTTAAAACGTCCTATACGCTCTCTTGACGGCATAGAAACTATTTTTTCTATTGAAGCGCCTTTTTTGAGCGCCTCGGACGATTTATCGTAAAACGCCATTATAAGCCGCATCATATAATACTGCTTTATGAGAGATGTATATGTGTCGGTATCGTCAAAAGCGTTTTGATGCAGGTAATCCTCTCTTATGCTGCGCGCGGTTTCAAGCTTTAAGCGGTCAGGAGCGGACAGCGCGTCCATACCGACCAGCTTTACTATTTCCTCAAGCTCCGCTTCCTCTTGAAGCACTGTCATAAGTCTTCCGCGAAGACTGTACCAGTCGGACTTAACGTTTTCATTAAACCAGTCGGAAAGCGAATCGGCGTAAAGCGAATAGCTTGTAAGCCAGTTTATCGCCGGGAAATGGCGTTTGTAGGCAAGTGAAGAATCCAGTCCCCAGAAAACCTTTACTATACGCAGTGTAGCCTGCGAAACCGGCTCTGAAATATCTCCGCCCGGAGGGGAAACCGCGCCTATTACCGAAAGGGCGCCCCCTGTTTCTCCGCTGCCGGCTGTTATAACTCTGCCGGCGCGCTCGTAAAACTGCGCGAGTCTTGAGCCCAAATACGCCGGATAGCCCTCTTCACCCGGCATTTCCTCAAGTCTTCCTGACATTTCACGCAAAGCCTCCGCCCAGCGTGATGTCGAATCCGCCATAAGAGCAACCGTATATCCCATGTCGCGGAAATATTCGGCTATTGTTATTCCTGTGTAAATCGACGCTTCACGCGCCGCAACCGGCATATCTGATGTATTTGCGATAAGCACGGTACGCTCCATAAGAGAGCTGCCGGTTCTCGGGTCACGAAGCTCCGGGAACTCGTTTAAAACGTCGGTCATTTCGTTTCCGCGCTCGCCGCAGCCTATATAAACTATTATGTCCGCCGCCGCCCACTTTGCAAGCTGGTGCTGAACTACCGTTTTCCCTGAACCGAAGGGTCCCGGAACTGCCGCTACGCCGCCCTTTGCTATCGGGAAAAGCGTATCTATTACACGCTGACCGGTGACAAGCGGAATATCCGGAGACAGCTTGCGTTTATACGGTCTGCCGACACGTACCGGCCACGACTGCATAAGAGTAAGCTCTTTTACGCCGTTTTCGGTTTCTATCTTATAAACCGCTTCCTCAACCGTAAAATCTCCCTCGGAAATTTCGGCTATTTTACCGGACAGCTTATGCGGCACCATTATTTTATGAGAGACTACCGCAGTTTCCTGCACCGTTCCGACCGTGTCGCCGCCGGTCACGGTATCTCCCGCCTTTAAAGCAGGTGTGAAATGCCATTTTTTTGCCCTGTCAAGCGACGGAACATCTACTCCTCTTTGCAGGTTAGTGCCGCTGACCTTCATTATCTCGGCAAGCGGACGTTGTATTCCGTCAAAAATCGAGCCTATAAGCCCCGGTCCCAGCTCAACGCTCAGCGGCTTTCCGGTAGACACTACCTTTTCGCCAGGTCCCAGTCCCGCGGTTTCCTCATAAACCTGTACCGACGCCCTGTCGCCGTGCATTTCTATTATCTCGCCTATAAGGTTCTTATCCGAAACACGCACCACGTCGAACATATCGGCGTCTCTCATGCCCTCCGCTATTACAAGAGGACCCGCGACCTTTATTATCGTTCCTTCGGTCATTACGATTTCTCCTTTTACCGGCGCTTAATACCGGCAATACTTATTTATTGAAAATTATATCAGAGCCTACCGCCTTTTCCACCGCCGCTTTGAGCGACGCGGTGCCGTAGCCGTTATTTCCCGACACACCGGGTATCGGCACTACCGATATGCCCTGACGGCTGTTGAGCCGCTCAATATCCTTTTTAAGAAGTATAGTGAGCCTTTCGCTCACATATACTATGCCGTAATCAGCGGCGGTTATTTTTTTGAACAAATCCTCGGCACCGTCATCACTTTCACAAGGGTAAATATCAAGACCCAGCGCCGCAAAGCCCTTTATGCTCTCGGTATCGCCCATAACCGCGATTTTAACCATACAATTCACGCAGCCTTTCCGTTATTCTTTCGGGCGGCTGTCCGGTTTTTACGCCGCTGTAAATTATCCCGAGATTCTTAATCTCGGTTTTCTTTGCTATCATATATCCCACAAGCGGCTCTACGCCTATCGTTATATAACGGCACCTGCCTGCCGAGGCGGTAAGAAAATCGTCCGCGAACTTTTCAAATTTCCATGGGTTTTCACGGTAGCATTCAGCTGCTTTATCGCCGCCCATTTCGGGCTTCGCGCTTAAAAGCTCAAGCAGCTTTTCCTCGCCCTCCAGCGCGGCGCTTACCATTTTTGCCTTTTCGCAGACCCCTGTGTCCGTAAGCACGGTTTCAAGAAATTCCCTGCTTTTTCCGGCTCTTGCCGCCCTTAAAGCGGCTTTTATGTTGGAATAGAAAACCGAAACGGTCACAAGGCGCAGTATAATCGGATTGTCAAGCTCATTTGCTTTTTTGAGTCTCGCGGACATCTGTCCCGCGTCGATAATGCAGTCGGCAAGCTGGCTGTCACCGGTCTTTATGAGAATATCATAAGCCTCCGCCGCCGGTTTTCGCATAAATTCGGGCAGCAGGTCAAATCTTTTTTCCTTTACCGCCCTTTCAAGCAGGGCGACATTCACTGACGCCGGCGTTATGAGCAGACTTTTGTATTCCCTGCTTCTGAGCGTGCCCTTAAGCACCGCCTTGAAATTGTGAAAATCATTCTCATAGATAAACGGCTCGAAAAGCGACATATCCGGCGCGTTGTCCGTAAGATATTTCCAGAGTTTCTCGGTCTCGGCGCTTAACATCTCCGGAATTTCCGCACCTTCTTTTCCGTCAATACCGCTGTCAGAGAGCGCCGCCGCCAGCTCTTCGGTATCTGAGGCGGCCGCAAGCCTTAACATATCGCTTTTTTTAAACATTCGGTTCTCGCGCGCCCTTAAATTGCCTATCGCAAAGCCCACGGATTTTACCGGCATTTTCTCACCTTCCGTAAAGTTAATGTAATTATCCGAACAGTTCTCTGTTTAGCGTATCTGTAAGCGTATCGCGCTTTTCACGGATAACCGCCTCAAGACCGCAGTTTATTATTATATCACCGTATTTAAGAATAAATCCGCCGCCTGTCTTTGCGGTCTCGCCGCTTAAAGTGAGTGAATAACCGCCAAGCGCTTTTTTAAACTCTGACATATCGCGCGACATATCAAGGTCAGAAAGTATTATCTCTCCGCTTTTATCAAGTCTGTTTTTTTCAATCAGCTTCAAAAGCAGGTCAAAATATTCTTTGTCACCGTAAGCATTTATGCTTTCAGCCGTTGCTTTGAGCGCGGATTCTATAAGCTCCCTTTTTACCGAAAGCGCGGCGTCTCTTTTCAGCAGAGCGGCTGCCGACTCGCCTGTTTTTTTAATAAGCTCCGCCTCTTTTTCAGCAGCGGCTGTAATTTTCTCCGCCTCTTTTTCGGCGGCGGCAATACGTTCTTTTACAGCTTCTTCCGCCTTTTTCCCGGCATCTGAGATTATTTCAGCCGCACGGTTTTGGGCATCCTCAGCTATACCGGCAAGTATTTTTTCACTTGAGGTCATATCCGTCTCTCCTTACAGCAGGATAACGGTAAGGAAGGAAATAAGAAACGCGAGAAGCGCGTAAATCTCAACCAGCGTTATCGAAACGAGTGCCTTCGGGAAAGCACTTTCGTCCTTCGCGAAAAGAGAAATTCCGGCAACAGCCGCTCTGCCCTGCGAAATGGCGGAAAGAAGTCCTCCGAAAGCAATAGGCAGGCAGGCGGCGAGTATCAGCGAGCCGTTCCATGTGGAAAGCTCGGCAAGACCGCCGAAAACGCCTATTTTTGTAAGCACAATAAACGAAACTATGAAGCCGTAAAGTCCCTGAGTACCCGGAAGCAGCTCAAGAACAAGCATTTTACCGAACTTTGAGGGGTCTTCGGAAAGCACTCCCATACCTACCTCGCACGCCATACCGACGCCTTTTGCCGAACCTATACCCGCAAGAATTGTAGCCAGTGCCGCGCCGAAAAGCGCCAAAACAGTACCTAAAGTCATTTTAATTTTCCTCCTTAATATTTTCAGCGTCCAAATCGGTATATTTTGACTTGAACGAAAAAGCCTTAAACTCTCTGCCGCCGCCCTCGTAAAATTTTGAGAACAGCTCAACATACTGAAGTCGCAGTGTATGAACATAAGCGCCAAGCACATTAAGTCCGAAGTTTATCGCGTGACCCACGGGGAAAATAATCACAAGCATTACTATTCCGCCGAGGCTCCTGCCGCCCATGCTTGAGAGCATATTGAAAACCGCTCCCATTGCCGAGGTCGTAAGTCCGAGCGCCATAAGTCTTGAGAATGAAAGCAGGTCGCTTACATATCCTGTAACGTCGTAAAGCGACACTATACCGGAAAATATGCGCGCCACGGGATTTTTCTTATCGCGCCCCTGGGTCAGTATCAATCCCGCCACTGAAAGAAGCGTAACCGCTATTCCCGCTGTTTTAAGCACCGGCACCGCCACAAAGCCGAGCGCCATTACCGCAATACCTGAAAGGCAGGTTATCCACAGTCCGGCGTCAAAAAACGCCCCCTGTTTATCGCCGTTTTTAAGACAGGTTACGAATTTGGCGCAAAGACCGGCGATTACCTCGGCAAAACCGAGCGCTATACTTAAAATAAGAAGTGTTACCGCGTCGCCGTTCATAGGGTCGATAAGCGCCGGAAGCGCTATCCTGTGCCCGAAAAAGTTTTCGCTTATAACCGCTATACTGTCCCCGAAAAAGCTGCCGAAAACAAGTCCCCACAAAACGGTGGATATTCCGCAGTACTGGAACAGCCTCATATTCTGTCTCATTGAAGCGGAAAGCCTGAACTTTTTAAGCGCAAACGATGTGGCTATCACCATCAAAAGCCCGTATCCGGCGTCGGAAAACATCATTCCGAAGAAAAGATAATAGAAAAATCCGGTGACAAAGGTCGGGTCGATATCGTTAGGCCCAGGCAATGAATACATTTTAACAAGCGTTTCGGCGGGTCTTGCGAAAGCGTTGTTTTTAAGAATAACGGGGGCGAGATTTTCGTCCGCATCCTCCGTCTCGATAACAACCGTAAACTGCTTATCAAGAGTTTTTTCAAGGAACGGCAGGTCACGCTCCGCTACATACCCTTTTATGAGTACCGTATGCCCCGTCTCGCATATCTCGCCCGCCGCGCGGTATCTCTCTGCGCGGTTGCGGCAGTAATCGGCGAGCGCCTCTATTTTTTTGCGGTTCTCCGCAATCTTTTTGATTTTTTCTGTATATTCCCGAGCTTTTTCAAGGCAGTCCTCCGCGCGCTTTTCCTTTGAGGCTATTTTTTCCTTTGGCAGCTTTGAGGTAATCTGAAACGGCTTCGCGAATCCGAGCGAACGCAGCACCGATTCGGCTCTCGCCGCGTCGCTGTTCTTGCAGCAGGCGAAAATATAGGTAATATCCTTACCCGTATTTACAATTTCCGTATAAAGCGCAAGCTCCGGGTCGTACTCCGCGATTTTGGCGTAAATCCCCTCTGTATCGTACACGCCGGAAACCGTTCCGATAAATGCCTTTGTCGACGCGGTTCCCGAAAAGGAAAGCGGAACATCAAGCTCTGCCCACGGAAGCATCTGCTCCCTCGTCATCTGAAGCCTTGCCGCCTCCGCCTTAAGCTCGGTTACTTTGCGTTCTGACTCCGTGACCTCAAACGCAAGCGCAAGTGCCTTTTCCATACGCTCACGGTCAAGATAAAACTCTTCCGGCGAAAGAAGCCTTTTCTGGCTGAAAAGTCCGGCAAGCCCTTTTTTCTCAGGGCACAGCGTATTCAGTATTTTAAGCGCGCTTTCCGCGACCTCGGCGTTCCTCGTATATGTGTTCTGACGGTCGGCGGTGTCGGTTTTAAAATATCCCTCAGGCAGCGCCGCGGTCTCCTCGTCGGATGCGGCAGTATCTATATCTATCACCGAAAGCTCCTGAAGTCTTTTCATCAGCGCTGATTTTTCCTGCCTTAAAGCGTAAATACTGACTAATTTGCATTTCAGCTTAGCCAATTATATCACCACACTTTTTTTAAAATGTCGGTCATTATGAAAATATCACCCTTGTCGCGGCGAAGGCGGCTTTTTTGAGATTCTTTTCATATTTCGCCCTGATTTCACCGGCCGACTTTTCCGCTTCTGCGGCGGCGAGCTTTTTGAGCTCCTCTGCTTTATTCTTAGCGGACAGCTTTATCTGTTCCGCCTCTTTTTCAGCCCCGGCAATTATTTCCGCTGCTTTTGCGGCGGCGTCGCCCTCTGCCTTTGACGCAATATTGTCCGCCTTTTTGATCGCATCAGACACCGTTTTTTCCGCCTCTTTCTCGGCGGCGGCAATAGCGTCAGCCATACTCTTAGCCATTTTCTGCACCTCCGCATGCAATTTTAAAACTATTTTACCCTATTTTCCATAAAAAGTAAATGATATTAAGTATAAATTTTTTTGTAGAAAATAATAATTTGCATAAAATACGATTATTTTTAAAAAACACTTCTTTTTTATGCTTCTTTTTGGTATAATATATTCTTAAGGAATATTAAACGGAGAAAACTGTTTATGAATATTATAATTAACGGTCTTAACATAGAATATACCGAGAAAGGCGCAGGTATTCCGGTTTTGCTGCTGCACGGCTGGAATTCCTCTTTTGACGTTTATTCGGGAATAATCGCCGCCCTTTCCGACCGCTGCCGCACGGTCGCGGTCAATTTCCCGGGCTGCGCAGGTTCCCAGACAATGAGCGAGCCGTGGACGCTTGACGACTACTGTAATTTCGTGCTTGAATTTATGAAAGCCGTAAATCTCGAAAACCCGATAATGATAGGTCATTCACACGGCGGACGGGTAATACTTAAAATGGCGGCGTCAGGACTTGTAAATCCGCCCAAAATAGTCCTGCTTGACTCTGCGGGGCTGATACCGAAAAAAACGGCAAAACAGAAATTCAGGGCAAAAAGCTATAAAATAATAAAGCGGATACTTACCCTGCCGGTAATAAAAAAACATTCGGCCGCCCTGCTTGACAAAGCAAGAAAGCATTACGGCTCGGCAGATTACAACGCCGCTCCCGAAGTGCTTAGAAAAACCCTTGTTTCACTTGTCAATACCGACCTAAGGAATATAATAAGCAATATTTCCTGTCCGACCCTGCTAATCTGGGGCGACAGGGACACGGCGACCCCCCTTGCCGACGCCGAAACCATAAAATCCTTAATACCCGACTGCGGACTCTGCGTTATAAAGGGCGCCGGACATTATTCTTTCTGTGAACAACCCTATCAGACCGCGGCGATACTCGGCAGCTTTATCAAATAAAACAGAGCCTTAAATCCTTTAAAGGAAGTGCGTTTTTTGAATATTATTTTATTGCTTTGTCTTATAACGGCGGTGCTGTCCGCGCTTTTCGCGCTTGTAAGGCAATATCAGATGCTTCAGCAGAACTCCTATTTCCCCTCGCGCTACGCTGCGTGGGTGAAAGAAAGCTATTCGCTCCCGCTCTGCGCCGAATGTATAGCCTTCTGCGCCTCGTCTCTGCTTTTCGGACAGGAGCTTTACGCAGTGCAGCTTGTCTTCATTGCCGCGGTGCTTGCCGTAAGAATCGTATCAGCCGTAAGGACACAGAAAAAATCGGTTAAAAAGCTGGTATTTACCGGAAGAATAAAAAGACTTTTTGCGGCTGCCGTTATTCTGCTTGCAGTCTTCACTGCTGTTTACGCAGTTTTCCCAAAAACGCTTACAGGCGAGATATTCACAGTTATCACCTTTATGCTCTGCTTTGTCTCCCCTTTATTGACGCTTTTATGCCGAGCTATTACCACTCCGGTAGAAAAAGCGATTGCGTCGTGGTATGTCAATGACGCGAAACGGATTTTAAAGGAGCACAAAAATCTCACCGTTATAGGCGTTACGGGCAGTTACGGCAAAACCTCGGTAAAATTCATATTGCAGCGGCTTTTAAGCGAGAAATACAATGTTGTCGCCACCCCGCACAGCTTCAACACGCCTATGGGCGTAGTGCGTACGATAAGAGAAAGCCTCAAGCCGCAGACACAGATATTCATATGCGAAATGGGCGCTAAAAATATCGGTGACATAAAGGAAATATGCGATATTGTCCACCCGAAATACGGAATTATAACCTCGGTAGGGCCTCAGCACCTTGAGACCTTCGGCTCTGTTGATAATGTTTACAAAACCAAATTCGAGCTTGCCGACGAGGTGGTAAAAAACGGCGGAGAAGTTTTTGTCAACGGTGACAGCGCCGAGCTTATTAAGCGTACCGACCCCTCGCTTTACAGGGTGTACGGCACTGATAAAAGCTTTGAGTTTTACGCCTGCGATATTTCCTACTCAAAGAACGGCTCTGAATTTACGGCGGTTCTCGGAGGAAAACAAATACAGCTTTCATCAAAGCTTTTAGGACTTCACAGCATAATAAACATAACCGGAGCGGCGGCGCTCGCCTTTACCCTCGGAGTAGAGCCTGAAGATATAAAATTCGCCGCGGCAGCTTTAAAGCCTACCGAGCACAGGCTGGAGCTAAAGCCGTATATCAACGGCTCTACTCTTATTGATGACGCCTACAACGCCAATCCCGAGGGCTGTATAGAGGCAGTACGGGTGCTGGCTTCGTTTGACGGTATGAAAAAGGTTATAGTAACGCCGGGTCTTATTGAGCTCGGCTCAAAGGAATACGAGTGCAATTTTGCGCTTGGTGCCGCGGCGGCGGAAAAATGTGATATAATTATTCTTGTCGGGAAAAACCGTTCAAAGCCGATACGGGAGGGTGCGGAGTCAAAGGGATTCCCGCATGAAAACCTCTTTACGGCCTCAAGTTTTAAAGAAGCCATGCAGATTTACACCCCTATGGCGGACAGCGGCACGGTAGTGCTTTTTGAAAACGATTTGCCCGACAATTATCTTAACTGAATAAAAATTACCTGCCCTGCCGCGCGGGCAATAAAAAAGAACAATAACAGGCGCGGCGGAACGGAGATTATAATATGAAAACAAATATCGCTGTATTTTTCGGCTGCCGCTCGGTTGAGCACGAGGTTTCTATCATTTCGGCTGTTCAGGCAATGAACGCCGTAAACCGTGACAAATACGACATCACCCCTGTTTATGTAACAAAGGACGGGGAAATGTACACGGGAGAGCCGCTCCTTACGGTAGAAAATTTCAGAGACCTGCCGTTACTGCTCAAAAACTGCGAGCCGGTAATATTCGAGCGCAAAAACGGAGCGGTGCATATGGTATACCGAAACGGCGGACTTTTCTCGAAGAAGAAGGACGTGACGGTTGACCTCGCTTTTCCGGTCGTGCACGGCACCAACTGTGAGGACGGCACTATGGCGGGATATTTTGAGTTTCTCGGACTTCCCTATATAGGCTGTGACATTATATCCGCCGCCGTCGGAATGGACAAAGCGGTTTTCAAGGATGTGCTCCGCTCTGCCGGACTTCCCGTGCTTGACTGCGTAACCTTCCGTTCAAGAGATTACGCTGCGGACAAAAACACCGTCATTTCCGAAATAACCGAGAAAATCGGCTTTCCGCTTATAATAAAGCCGGTAAATCTCGGCTCAAGCGTAGGTATAAGCAAGGTAAACGACAAAGAAGAGCTTGAGGCCGCAGTATCGCTTGCCGCGTCATTCGCCGACAGGATACTCGCCGAACACGCCGTTACGGCGCTCCGTGAGATAAACTGCTCTGTAATAGGAGACGCTGACCGCTGTGAGGCAAGCGTATTGGAGGAGCCCTTTATGCACGACGAGATTCTTTCCTACGCTGACAAATATATGTCCGGCTCAAAGGGCGGAGCGTCAAAGGGTATGGCATCTCTCGGCAGAAAAATACCGGCTGATTTAAGCCCGGAGAAGACAGAAGAAATAAGGAGTCTTGCCTGCGATATATTTAAAGCAATTGGAGCAAGCGGCGTTGTGAGAATAGATTTTCTGCTTGATACCGAAAACGGAAAGGTATACGCCAATGAGATAAACACCATTCCCGGCTCGCTTTCCTTCTATCTTTGGGAGCCGGCGGGGCTCAAATACACAGATATGATAGACCGTCTTGTGGAAATAGCTTTCAAACGCCAACGCAGCCGTGAAAACCTTACCTATACCATTGATACGAATATTCTTTCGGGCGTATCATTCGGAAAAGCGGGCACAAAAGGAGCGAAGTTCTGATGACAAGTCTTTTAATAAGGCTTTTTGTAAAAAACAGTGACGATATAAATGACAGTTCCGTGAGAAGCCGATACGGGACGCTCGGCGGTACTGTCGGTATAATCTGCAACCTTTTTCTTTGTATATTTAAACTGACGGTCGGATTTCTGACCGCCAGTATTTCCATTGTGGCGGACGGTCTTAACAACCTGTCTGATATGGGCTCGTCGGTCATAACAATGATAGGCTTTAAAATGGCGGGAAAGCCGGCTGACAGCGACCACCCGTTCGGTCACGGAAGAATGGAGTATATGTCGGCTTTTATAGTAGCGATGCTTATTCTGCTTGTGGGCGGCGAACTTTTCAAATCATCGGTTTCGGCGCTTGTAAACGGCGACGAAATTCCGGAATATTCCGCCGCGGCGCTTATTATTCTTGCTGTTTCAATACTTGTAAAGCTGTGGATGTGTCTTTTTAACCGCAAGCTCGGCAAAAAGATTAACTCTGAAGCGCTTCTCGCAACTTCGCAGGATTCGCTTAACGATATGATCACCACCACTGTCATACTCGTTTCGGTAGGTGTTTCCATGCTCGTTTCCCTGCCCTTTAACCTTGATGCGGTAATGGGTATACTTGTTGCGATTTTTATTATTTATTCAGGGCTTTCTTCCGCAAAGGAAACGCTTGACAGTATTTTAGGCGCTCCGCCGGACAAGCAGCTTATAAAAGACATTGAAAACACAATAATGTCCTTTAAGGAATTTGTCGGAATACACGACCTTATAGTGCATAATTACGGACCGGGAAAGCAGTTCGCTTCGGTTCACGTAGAGGTGCCGCAGGACAGCGACATAGTAAAATGCCACGAACAGATAGATTTATGCGAAAAGCTGATACAGGAAAAGCTCAACATTTCGCTTGTTATACATATGGACCCTATCGACTGCAACAACGAATCGGTAGCGGCGGTACGGCAGAGTATAACCGATGCCGTAAAAAGCATTGACAGCGCGATGTCGCTGCATGATTTCCGTATGACTCCGGCAGGTAAACAGCGTACAAATCTTATTTTTGACGTTGTGGTACCCTCGTCGGTTACTTTAAGCCACGAAGAAATTAACCGTATTATAGCGGAACAGGCAAGGCGTATAAACCCTACCTACTGCTGTGTTATAACCTTTGACAATGATTTTACCGGCAAATGATTTTTCCTTTATGGGAGGTTCACACATATGACACTTAATGATCTTGCAATCGGCAAAAAGGCGGTAATAACCGCGGTAAACGGCGAGGGCGCGCTGCGTCTTCGTCTGCTTGATATGGGGCTTATACCGGGAACAACGGTTAAAGTAATTAAAATCGCTCCTCTCGGCGACCCAATCGAAATAACATTACGCGGATATGAGCTTACTATCCGCCGTGAACACGCAAAAGAAATAATAATCAAAGAGGAGGACGAAAAAGTATGATTTTTGCGCTTGTTGGTAATCAGAACTGCGGCAAAACCACACTTTTTAATGCCCTTACCGGAGCTAACCAGCACGTAGGAAACTTTCCGGGAGTGACGGTTGACAGCAAAATGGGTGAAATATCATCAGCTAAAGGCTGTTCGGTTGTAGACCTGCCGGGAATATATTCAATACGTCCCTATTCAACAGAAGAAATCGTCACACGCGACTTTGTTCTTAATGAAAAGCCGGACGGCATTATCAACATAGTTGACGCTACAAACATAGAAAGAAACCTATATCTTACGCTCCAGCTTTTAGAGCTCGGCATACCTATGGTGCTGGCGCTCAATATGATGGATGAAGTGCGGGCAAACGGCGGAACCGTGGATATTAAAATGATGTCGGAGCTTTTAGGGATACCGGTTATACCCATAAGCGCAGCCAAAAACGACGGTATCAGTGAGCTTGTAAACACCGCCGTATCGACCGCCAAAAAGAAAATAAAGCCAAAGGTGCAGGATTTCTGCCTGCCCGGTCCGGTTCACCGCTGCATACACGCGGTGTCGCACCTTATAGAGGACCACGCACAGCAGTGCGGAATTTCTCCGCGCTTTGCAGCCACAAAGCTGATAGAAGGGGATATGTCCTTCGCCGAAAAGTTAGAGCTTGACAAAAACGAGCTTGAGACAATAGAGCACAGCGTTAAGGAAATGGAAACCGAAAGAGGGCTTGACGCCAACGCGGCGCTTGCGGATATGCGCTATTCCTTTATAGAGGGAGTATGCGAAAAGGCGGTTGTAAAATGCAGGGAGAGCAAAGAGCATCTGCGGAGCGTTAAAATTGACAATGTGCTGACAAACAAATATCTCGCGCTCCCGCTTTTCCTTGTCATAATGCTGCTTATTTTCTGGCTTACTTTCGGCGTTATAGGCAGCTTTCTGTCTGATCTGCTCTCCGCAGGTATAGATTCTTTAACAGCCGTAACCGACAAAGCGCTTACGGCTTACGGGATAAATCCGGTAGTTCACAGCCTCATAACCGACGGTATTTTCACCGGTATAGGCAGCGTGCTTTCCTTCCTGCCGCTTATTGTAGTGCTTTTCTTTTTTCTTTCAATCCTTGAGGATACAGGATATATGGCGCGCGTCGCCTTTGTTATGGATAAGCTGCTTAGAAAAATCGGACTTTCGGGGCGCAGCTTCGTCCCGATGATAATAGGCTTCGGCTGCTCTGTGCCGGCGGTAATGTCGGCAAGGACGCTTTCTTCGGAACGCGACCGCAAAATGACCATAATGCTCGTGCCGTTTATGTCCTGCTCGGCTAAAATACCGATTTACGCTGTTTTCAGCGCCGCGTTTTTCCCGGATTACGCAGCGCTTGTTATGTCCGCGCTTTACATATCGGGTCTTTTAGTGGGAATAATAACCGCGCTGATACTCAATAAAACCACATTTAAGGGAAATCCGGTTCCGTTTGTTATGGAGCTTCCGAACTACCGTTTACCCTCCGCAAAAAGCGTTCTTCTGCTTATGTGGGACAAGGCAAAAGACTTCTTGCAGAAAGCATTTACCGTAATTCTTATAGCTACGGTAATAATCTGGTTCTTAGGCGCGTTTGACTCAAAACTCAACTATGTCACTGATTCTTCGCAAAGCCTGCTCGCGTCGGTAGGAAAGCTGATTTCTCCTATATTCGCTCCGCTCGGCTTTAATGACTGGCGCATAAGCACCTCCCTGCTTGCCGGTCTTTCGGCTAAAGAGGCTGTGGTCAGCACGATGAGCGTGCTTACGGGAACGGGACTTGAAAACTTAGGCGGAGCGCTTTCTTCAATGTTCACGCCTCTTTCCGCCGTCAGCTTTCTTGTGTTCACACTGCTTTACACCCCCTGCGTCGCCGCTATCGCCACATTCAGGGCTGAACTCGGCTCACGGCTGCAGACTGCCGGGATAGTTGTTTTTCAGTGCGTTATAGCATGGATCTGCGCCTTTGCGGTTCACAGCATAGGTCTTCTCTTTTAGGTGACGTTATGGGACTTTACGATTATATCCTGCTTATTATAATAGCTGCCTGTCTTGCCGCCGCAGTGATATTCATTATAAGGCGGAAAAAGGCGGGAAAGAATTTCTGCTGCGGCAGCTGTGAAAGCTGCGGCTTACACGGCTGCAAAAAACAGACTGAGGAGAAAACAAATGAAAAATAAACCTTTGAAAATATTTTTAAGATGGCTTTTGTGCGCCGTAATAATTTTCATAGCCTTTTGGTTCGTACTGCCTCCGCTCAACCTGCGCAGCAGCACTTTATGGGGCTTTCTTGTCTTCTGCATCGCGGTATGCGCTGTCATAAACTCTTTGCCGCGATTATCCGGAGCTTTAAGAGATTTTTCCGGTATAAAGCGTATTCCCTATGCTTCAGATTACAAAGGCGCGCTTAAAAAAACCGGAAAGCCGTTTAAAATCGCGCTTATCGCCGTGCTTTGCATTGTTGTACTCAATATAGCGGCGTGGCTGTCCGGCGCGGAAATATTCAACGCATCACGCTATGTAAACCTTATAACACCCGAAGACGGTGATTTTACCGCCGATGTTACGGAAATAAACCGCAGTCAGATACCGGTGGTTGACCGCGACACCGCGTCAAGGCTCGGACAGAGAAAGCTCGGCGAAATGTCCGACCTTGTATCGCAGTTTGTCATTGAAGAGGACTACACACAGATAAACTACAAAGGCAAGCCGGTCAGGGTCACTCCCCTTACCTACGGTGATATTATCAAATGGTTTAACAATCAGTCCGAGGGTATTCCGGCATATATATCGGTTGATATGACAACTCAGGAAACCACTCTTGTACGCCTTGAGGACGGCATTAAATACTCAAGGGGAGAATTTTTCCTCCGCAACCTTGACCGCTACCTGCGCTTTAAATACCCGACAAAGATTTTTGACAATATCAGCTTTGAAATAGATGAAGAGGGCACGCCCTACTGGGTTGCCTCCTGCGTGGGCTTTAAAATCGGCATATGGAGCGGACGCGACATAGACGGAGCCGTTCTGCTCAACGCCGTAACAGGCGAAAGCGAGTATTATGAGCTTGACGATATACCGAGCTGGGTAGACCAGGTTTACAGCTCTGAAATGATAATGGAGCAGCTTACCTACAACGGAAAGTACCGTTCGGGATTTTTCAATTCCATATTCGGTCAGCAGGGAGTGCTTCAGCCGACCGACGGATATAATTACCTTGCCATAAACGATGACGTTTATCTTTACACCGGAATGACATCTGTCACAAGCGACGAGTCAAATGTAGGCTTTGTTCTCACAAATCTCCGCACAAAGGAAACAAAGTTTTACTCCATTCCGGGAGCCGAAGAATACTCGGCTATGAGCTCGGCGGAGGGTCAGGTGCAGCACCTTAAATACACGGCTACTTTTCCGCTGCTGCTCAACATTTCCGACCGCCCGACATATTTTATGTCGCTTAAAGACGCGGCGGGGCTTGTAAAGATGTACGCTTTTGTTGACGTGAGCCAGTATCAGATAGTAGGCACAGGCGAAACGGTGGACGCCGCCAGAGCCGATTATATTGCTAAGCTCAAGGATGAAGACCTCGAAGTTGAGGACACAGAGGAAAAGACCGTTTCGGGTGTTATAGAACGCATAGCATCTGCAGTTGTAGACGGAAATACCAACTATTATATAACCCTTGAAAACAGCGATACCGTTTATATAGTTCCCGTAACGCTGTCTGACAAACTTCCGCTTGCACAACCGGGCAACAGTATTGAGATGAGCATTTCCGAAACTGCGGAAGGTATCACCGTTTCAAAAGCAGAGCTGAAATAAACTCACAGCCCCGGTTTTTTGAATAGCGGGCTGTTAAACTGTGGGTAAAGTCTGATATAACGGCAATAAAAATACTGTTTATCAAAATTTCTGAGTGACGGCTTTCATAACCGTCACTTTTTTATTTTTCTTCCGGCACTCCTCAATTACATACTTTGTCCCGCGAGACTGCCCGTCCCAGAACGCCAGCACCTCGTCAGCGTAATCAATAATTTGCAGATTACGTTTAAGCGGCGCTCCGCGGCCGTATTTATCATATTCAGGCAAAAACTCGGTGAGCTTTAGTCTGTTTGCCAGTGCATATTCCCTTGCACAGGTGTCAATCCCCCTTGCGCCGCCGGATACTATTTCCGTAACATCTCGGGGCAGATATTTTTCCAAGTTGTTTACTTTAAGTCCTCTTGAACCGATTACTGCTATTTTCATAATTTACCTCCTTATGTCCTATGAGTAGGACATACTTTTATAATACTTAGTATACACTAAAAATGTCCTAAATCAAGACATAAAGGTGTTTATTATGAAAAGAATACTCGATTCTGAAAAATCAAATATTATTGGTTCCCGTATTAAAGAAGCGCGAATAAAAGCCGGTTTAAGTCAGAAACAGTTATCAGAAAGGCTGGAATTACTTGCCGTTTATACCTGCAGAGGTTCTGTTTCACGTATTGAAAACGGTCAGCGAGCTATTACCGATATAGAAATTGACGCAATATCAAAAGTATTAAATGTATCGCTTGATTACCTTTTCGGAAGAGAATAGGCATTTTATAGTAAGTTGGTCTAAAATTAAGCTGCTGTGTTAGGAGCGATTATATGGATATAGGAAATGCAGTTAAAGAGCGTATACTGGAATTATGCGCCGAACGGAATATCACAATAAACAAGCTCAGTACTATCAGCGGAGTTACACAATCAACCGTAAATAATATAATCAGCGGCAGGAATAACAGCACAACCATAGCGACAATAAAAAAATTATGCGACGGATTGGAAATATCCATTACAGAGTTTTTCACATCAAAGGTATTTGAAAATTTGGAACAGGAAGTCAAATAAAAGCCATTTTTTACGTAACGCTCAAAGCCCCGACTTTCAGAAAAAGTCGGGGCTGATTTTATATTATAATCAATTCTGATTAAGTTTTCTGTAAAGAGCCGATATCTCGCCCCTCAATCCGGCGTTTTCCGGCGCAGAAAGCGAGGGATCATCCGTAAGAATCCGCTGTGCCTCAACGCCTGCCATATGCAGTACCTTTCTGTCGGCAAAAATGTCGGCTATTTTCATATCAGGCAGACCATGCTGCCGGCTGCCGAGAAAATCACCGGGACCGCGGAGCTTTAAATCCTCATCGGCGATTTTAAAGCCGTCACGGCAGTTCTTTATGACCTCAAGGCGTTTTTTCGTATCTCCCGAACGGGCGTCTGACACAAGAATACACACCGATTTGTATTTCCCCCTGCCTATCCTGCCGCGGAGCTGATGAAGCTGTGAAAGACCGAACCGCTCGGCGTTTTCTATCACCATTATAACTGCGTTCGGCACATCTATTCCGACCTCTATTACGGTTGTGGCTATAAGCAGCTGTATTTCGCCGGCGGCAAAGGCGCGCATTACCTTATCCTTTTCCTTTGCCGGCATTTTGCCGTGAAGCAGACCTATCCTGTATCCGGCAAACTCACCGTCTTTAAGCGTTTCATAATATTCGCTCGCGGAAGTTATGTCGAGCGTCTCATTCTCCTCGACAAGCGGGCAGACAATATACCCCTGCCTGCCCTCGTCAAGAAATTTTCTTATATACGCGTATATCCGTCTGTGATAGCCTGAATCGACAAGGTATGTATCTATAACCTGTCTGCCGCGCGGATATTCGTCTATCACGCTTATATCAAGGTCGCCGTATATAATAAGTCCGAGGGTTCTCGGTATAGGAGTTGCCGACATTACAAGTGTATGCGGATTATTCCCCTTTGAGGCAAGTATGCCCCGCTGTTCTACCCCGAAACGGTGCTGTTCATCGGTAATAACCAGTCCGAGACGCTGAAATTCCACATCTTCGGTCAGCAGAGCGTGCGTGCCCACCACAAGATCGGTTTCTCCGTTTTTAAGTGACTCTTTTATAATGCTTTTCTGCTTTTTTGTCTGGGAGCCGGTAAGCAGCGCACACTTGATACCGCAGCTTTCCGCTATTTTTGAGACTGTGGCAAAATGCTGCTCCGCCAATATCTCGGTAGGCGCCATCAAAGCCGACTGAAAGCCGTTTCCTGCCGCTATAAAGCAAAGCGCCGCCGCGACGGCGGTTTTACCGCTGCCTACATCACCCTGCACAAGCCGATTCATAGGTCTGCCTGACGACATATCGTCAAGGCACTCCCCTATTACCCTTTTTTGCGCGCCTGTCAGCTCAAAGTCAAGCGTTTTTTCAAATTCGGGCAGCAGATTCCGTTTTACCGTACATCCGGCAAGTCCCCGCCTGCGTTTTTTAAGGAAAGCAAGTCCTGTTTGGAGCACAAACAGCTCCTCAAAAACAAGCCTTCTTTTCGACCGCTCAAGCAGCTCAGGATCAGACGGAAAATGTATATTTTTAAGCGCAGTCTTAAAAGAGCAGAGCGAATTTCTTTCCCTTATGCTCTCAGGCAGAACGTCGGGCATTTCAATACCGCTCTCAAGCGCGGTCGCGATAAGCTTTTCAAGCGTCTTTGATGAAATGCCCTCCCATGCCGGATAAACCGGTTCTATACCGTTATAGCTGCCTTCCTTGATTTCCGGAGCAGACATTTCGCGCACAAGCAGATTTCCTCCGCATTTGCCGCGAAACAGGTACTCACTGCCCTCCCTGAGGCTCTGCGCCAGAAATTTTTGATTAAAAAGCGTCACGATAACAGTACCGGTTTCGTCTTCGGCTGTAAATTTGTAAAGAGTCATTCCTTTTCTGATGTAATTCGTTTTAACCGGAGACACTATACGTGCTTTTACAGTCACTTCAGTGTCAAAAGGACATTCAGCGATCGGCAGCACTCCCCGCCAGTCAAGATATGCCCTCGGATAAAAACGCAAAAGGGCACCGACCGTATCGATGCCCTTCTTTTTCAGAAGCTCAGCCCGCTTTTCACCCACGCCCTTTAAATACTGTATATCGGTGGAAGCTGTCAGCATAGGTTTTCCCGTCCTTTATTCAACCGAAAGAATATAGTAATAAATCGGCTGACCGCCGTTTATAAGCGTTATCTCAGCCTTTGAGCCGTATTTCTGCTGTATCTGCGACTCAATCTCCTCCGCCTGCTCGTCAGTCACGTCTTCGCCGTAAATAACGGTTATAAACTGACTGTCACGCTTTATCATCTGCTTAAGCAGCTTTAAAACGCACTTGTCAAGCTCGGTTTCGGTAAAGGCAACCTTGCCGCCGTTAAGCGCAAGCAGCTCGCCTTTCTTTATCTGATGACCGTCATAATCCGAATCCCTCGCCGCAAAGGTTATCTGTCCCGTAGCTATGCGCTCGGTGGATTTCTGCATTTCAATAGCGTTAGTCTCACAGTCTGTATCCGGATCAAAAGCAAGCATTGCGGAAATTCCCTGAGGAATGGTTCTTGTATGAATAACTATTACTTTCCTTGTGCTCAGCGGAATGGTCTGTTCAGCCGCCATTATAATGTTTTTATTGTTCGGCAGAACATATACAGTCTCCGCAGGAGTGGACTCAACCGCTTTGAGAATATCGTCTGTGCTGGGGTTCATGGTCTGTCCGCCGCTTACTATTGTATCAACGCCCAAATCTTTGAACAGATTAGCGACACCCTCACCCGCGCAGACCGAAACAAAACCGACAGGCTTTGTAGGTGTCACGGGAGTAAATGTCTCGGTACGGTCAGCGTTTTTCGCAGGCTTCTTTTTGGCGCTTTCCGCGTCGTGCTTGGCGCGCTCGTGCTGATCGCGCATATTCTCTATTTTCAGATGCACAAGCTGACCGAAAGTAAGAGCGTTCTCTATCGCGTTGCCCGGGTGGTCAGTATGAACGTGAACCTTTATTATCTCATCATCGTCCACCACAACGACGCAGTCACCTATTGTTTCAAGGTACGCCCTCAGCTCCGACGGCTCCTTATTCTTTTCCTTATCCCTGTTTACTATAAATTCGGTGCAGTACGTAAAAGTGATTTCGGTCTCATACTCGCCCGCGGCGTTCCTTGAGGTTTCTTCTTCTCCGCTTTCCTCTTCTACGGTATTTGACTTTATTATAACACCGTCCTTAAAAACAGACATCATACCCTCAAGTATTACTATAAAGCCTTTGCCGCCCGCGTCAACAACTCCGGCTTTTTTAAGGGCGGGCAGAAGCTCCGGAGTCTGCTCCAGAGCCTCTTTCGCGCCCTCTATTGCAGCTTCAAATACTCCCAGCTCGTCGCTTCCGCTCTCGAACGCAGCCTTCGCGTGCTCTGACGCTATCCTTGCAACGGTAAGTATTGTTCCCTCCGTCGGCTTCATTACCGCCTTGTAAGCCGCCTCAACACCGAGAGAGAAAGCAGCGGAAATATTTTCCGCGGTCATAAACTCAGAATTGCCTATTCCCTTTGAAAAGCCTCTGAAAAGCAGCGAAGTTATAACTCCCGAGTTGCCGCGCGCGCCTCTTAACAGCGCCGAGGAATTGACCTTCGCCACCTGTCCGGCGGTAGCGCCGCTCAGCTTTTCAAGCTCTCTCGCTGAATTCGCGAGAGTCATAGACATATTTGTTCCGGTATCGCCGTCCGGCACCGGAAAAACATTAAGCTCATCTATTTGCTTGCGGTTATTTGTAAGATTATTCGCGGCGGAAATCATTGCGTCGCGTAAAGTATCGCCGTTAAACAAATGTAAACACTCCTTCAGTCAACAGCCGGTTATTCCTTGATACCGTCTATTTTGATAGTAACCTTATTTACGGTTATTCCCGTGACAAGATCAACAACATATTTTACTTTTTCGGTAATACTCGCGGCGATCGCGTTAATATTCATACCGTAGGTGACTACTATATGAAGCTCAACCGATATGGAATCTGCGGTTCCCGTAACCTTTATTCCGGTATCCGGATGCTCGGTTTTTGATATTCTGTTGAAAAACTTCTGACGGTTTCCGCTCGGTACCATTCCGACAACGCCGAAGCACGACGTGACTTCGTGACCGATGAGCTTTGAAAGGTAGGTCTCGGAAATATCAATTTTGCCTAATCTGGTTTCATAAGCTATCATAATATATCCTCCTATTTGTCATTAAATTTATATGAAGCAATCGAAAAATAAATATCACTCACCGACGAGTCTTTTACGTTTTCGATTTTATCATTGTAAAAAAGTACTCCGGTTCTGTAACACACCGGCACAAAAGGCATTTCATTCTGAAGCGCAACAGCAATGTCCGCCACAGTGTTTTTGCCTTCGTAAAATCCGTTTATCAAAATTTCAGAAGTGGTTTGCTTTTCCTCTTCATCAGAGTCTTCGGAAATTTCATCATCTGAAAAGCTGTCCGCTTTATCTTCCGTACCACCGTCTGAAGAGTCCGGATTATTTTTATCTTCCCCGTTTTCTTCCGGCTTAACCACTCCGAAAGCGGCGCTTCCGCCCTCAAGCACGAGTTCAGACAAATCCATATTAGGAGTAATATAGACCTCCGCAAGATAAAGCTGAAAATTGCCTTCCTCCAATGCCTTAATATAGTCATTATAGCTCTTTTCAACTACGCTTATCTTAAATCCGTACTCCGAAAGCTGTTTCGATATAAGCTGAGCCGCCGCCGCGCGCAAACGGTTTTCACTGTTTACGAGAAGCTGAAAGCTCAGCTTCTGACCCGCGGCGTTTTTACGCACTCCGTTGCTATCCAAACTATTATATCCTATTTTCTCCAAATTCTCAATAGTTATTTCTTTATTTGACACAGTTTCTATATTCTGAAGAGATTTTACAGGCTCCCACACCGGATTGTAAAAGCCGGTAGCGGCAATAGCGTTATTGTAATAGCTGTCCCGGCAAACCGCGGAGCGGTCTATTCCCGATGATATAGCCTGTCTCAGTTCCGGCAGCTTCAGGTCACCGTAAGACTGATTTATACCGATATAAATAATATTATTTAAGTTTATATCGACCTTTTTACCGCTCATTCTCAGAATATTTCCGTCAGATATATCGCTGTAATAGATGTCAGCCGCTCCAACCTCTACATAATGCGAAAGCGACTCCGCGTCCGGCGCGTTGATAAGCCTTATTTCTCTTATTGAAAAATTCTGTGAGCCTGTGAATTTCTCATTAACTTCAAGACCTGTGCGGTCTTCGTTCAGTTTGTATCTTCCGCTCCCTACCGGAGGCATCTCCACGCTGTCGGAATCGGTCAGCTTATCGCTGTCCTTTTTCAATATCGGAAAATCAAGCACATTTACAAAATAAGGATCCGCCTTCTCTGTCTTGAATATTACCGTATCCGAGCCCGACGCTGTCGCGGAAAGTGCTCCGTATAGCTTATACGCATATTCGGTCTTGCTGTTTTTGGCAAGATTAAATGAATAAACCACATCGGCCGAGGAAAGCGCGCTGCCGTCCGAAAATGTAATATTTTTCAGCTTGACAGTACATTCCTTTCCGTCAAGCGTTACGCTCTCCGCTATTGAATAATTCGGGTTAAATTCATTGTCCAGCTTTACAAGAGGCTCATACAAAAGTCTGCAAAGCTGGCGGTTCGTATCGGTTTTTACAGTATACGGATTAAAAGAATCAGAGGACGAATAAAGAAGCGTTATATAATCTCTGTATCCGCCGGATGTATCTTTATCAGTCGGCGGCTGCGACGATGAGGTTTCACCGATACTTGCCCGGCAGCCCGAAAGCAAAAGCATTGCAGCCGCAAGCAGGATCGCCGCTGTTTTTAAAGTCTTATTCAAATTTCCATTTCCTTTCCGGAAGTAATCATTTTAATGATATTCGCTCCACATCGGTGCATTTCCCGCTTTTGGCGTCTATATCGAAAATACAGCCGTCAAGCCTGCACTCTCCGTCTGCCAGCCTGAAGCCTGATTTTCCTCCGTTCTTCAGTCTGTCTATGATAATTTCGCTTTTTACCCCAAGCACGGAATCATCAGGTCCGGTCATACCGAGATCGGTTATATATCCAGTCCCGTTTTTCAGTATCTGCGCATCTGCCGTCTGAACATGGGTATGTGTGCCGAAGAAAACCGAAACCCTGCCGTCAAGGTAAATCCCCAACGCCCTTTTCTCACTTGTCGCCTCCGCGTGAAAATCGACGGCTATAATACCGGCGCCGTCATTTTCCGCTTTTGAAATGAGAGCGTCCGCCGCCTCAAACGGACATGAGGCCGCGATTTTTTCAAGATATATTCTTCCCATGAGATTTATCACGGCAATACGGGCGTATCCCATATCAAGCAGACAGTAGCCTTTGCCGCTCTGCGCGGCGGTAATGTTGTGCGGGCGCAGAACAAACGGTTTTTCGTCAAGATAATCAAGGACGCTTTTGCGTCTAAGAGAGTGGTTTCCGCCTGTTATCACGTCGGCACCGTATGAGAAAAGCCTCTCGGCGCTTTCCGGAACTATTCCGTTACCATCAGCGGAGTTTTCTCCGTTTATTATTACGGCATCAATTTTTTTGTTCTTTTTAAGCGACGGCAGAATTTTTCCGATCGTTTCACAGCCAATACTGCCACAGACATCGCCTATTGCGAGTAATTTCATTTTTTTCTCCGTTTTTATATATATAATATATTATAACAATAAATGTTCTGTATTTCAACGAAAACTATTGACAAAAAAAATTTAATCATTTATAATTTAATTCTGCAGACACAAAAATATACTTTCAAATTTATATGCGACCGTTTGTTCAGACATTTTCGCCATAGTTATCTACTATTTTATTTACAGAAAAGAAATCGGTTGGTTTACAATTATAGCCGTGAAAATCAAATACCGAGGTGTCGCCCAGTTGGTAGGGCGCTAGTTTTGGGAGCATAGATTTCCCATTCAGTCCCTGAAAAGAAAAACCGCCGAAAACCCTTTAACGGTGCGGATTTCGGGCACTTTGTAAAAATCAAAAAAGCCGTCAAATTTGTGCCTGACCACATATTTGACCACTTACATGACCACAATTGAATATCTATCGGGATGTAGGGTAACGGTCACCCACTTGTTTTGGGAACAAGTCCAAGCTGGTTCAACTCCAGTCATCCCGACCACAAATCCTCTGAAGCAAATTACTTCAGAGGATTTTTATGCCGTCAAGAGCTTTTCTTTGTCTACTGCGACGCAAATTTTGAGCATTCAATCTGTTGTAACATTGACAAAACATACTTTCTTGGGTATAATATAAGCAAGCAAATCTAAATACTTTTTGCATTAGTGAAAAGATGATCGACTAATCCTTAGTTAAGCTGTTATAAGGATTGCCCTTTGAGGTTTCAGCAATAGGTTGCCCTATGTGTCGTTCAGAGTATTTGCTTAATAAAAAAAGGAGGTCAAATACGGATTATACTTCTTAACTGCTTTAGAAAGAGGTATATTTAATGAACAACACTATGGAGCTTAACAAAGAAACCGCAAATCGATTGTGGGTAAAGCAATTTGGTAAAAGACAAAAGGCTTTTGACTTTGCCGGACGAGAAATTGCCAAAGCTTCCTACAACGACAGAAACAGTAATTTCGGGTGGAATGTTGACCACATTCTTCCAGAATCAAAGGGCGGTAAAACCGCCGATCACAATCTAATCTGTTGCAGCATCAGAACCAATGACGAAAAAGCAGACCGCTTTCCTGCTTTCAAAGCAAACGGAAAGCAGTTTGAAATTCAACGCAGAGAAAATCATTATGAAATCATAGAGAAATCTCGTAAAGTTGAAGATCAGCACGATGACATTTCTGTGAATTTTTATGATGTTGCGCAGGGTTTAAAATGCTGGAAAAAATGCAAACCGGATGAGCGTGAGGTTTTCGTTGCTTTTGCAAAAATCAAACTTGAAGTGTCTTATGGCGAATTTTTTACAATTAATAAATTCCGCGAATTTATTAAAGAAATGTTTGATACCGATAACATTTACGAAGACCGAAGTGTAAATTATTCATTATCCAGTTCAACAACAGTTGTTTTTACGATAGTGGATTATGATGTCCCTTCTAAAGGCGACAGTGAGGAATGGTTAAATCGCTGTGTCCTTTTAAACACCTATCGTGATTATTTAATAGAAAAAACAGCTATTAATAAATTGCAGATTCTTTGTGGAATTTCTTGCTATGAAAATGAAGCGAAGATGCGTTCTGCTGTTTGCAATGATATTATTGATAACCGTAATATGACCTTTAATGAAAATCTCGCGGTTAACGAATTGATAAAAATTAATACAAGCGCAAACAAAGAACTCGTTAACACTCAACCCATTCATAGAATGACAATGTCATATAGATCAGATAGCAGATGGTATCCATATAATCTTGTTTTTACAAAGTTATCGGCAAATTTACAAAAGCGCATATACAATTAACAGTATATTCCAATGACCTCTAAAGAGATGTCGGGCAACAGACATCTCTTTTTTAGTATTCACACCGCCACGGATTTTGTTTCCGTAGCGGTGTATTCTTATGCCGAATGCTCTGCATTGAGCCGTTCCTTTTCTGCTTTGATTTGAGCCTTCACCTGTAGGATCATTTCCGCAAGCTTTTCTTCGCATTCTTCTCTTGTCTTGGCGTAGATATTATGGCTTTCACGCTTGCCGTGGGCGTTTGTCGGCGTATACCGCCCCTCATATAGGTGGTCGTTGATCATGGTGACGCAGCCTGTCCCGGATTTGCGTATTTTTGGCGTATACGGCGTGAATTCTATCGGGGTGGTATCTTTCCTTGCCTCTTGCTTAATCGTCGGCATCTGGGCGTCTGTGCCGCCGATTTTGCGGTCAATCCGCACCGCCGCCTGCTGCTGCATAGTATCGGTGATGTGGCTGTAAATATCAAGCGTGGTCGCTGACGACACATGACCTATCGTAGCCGACAGCGTTTTTATATCCATACCGTGTTCCAGCGCCATTGTTGCGAAGGTGTGCCTGAGATCGTGGAAACGTACTTTTTTGCATCCTGCTCGTTCCAATATGAGTTGCAACCGCTTTCGTACAGATGACGGATTTCTCGGCCTGCTGTTATCCAGCGGTGACGGGAACATCCAATCCGAATCCACTGATTTTTTGTACTCTGCAAGTATCTTTACAAGCGACGGCGGAAGTATCACTATGCGGACAGATGCTTTTGTTTTCGGAGTTGATATGATAACCTCCGCTTTGATAATATATACCTGCCGTTCAATGCGAAGCTCACCTGTTGAGAAGTTGAGATCGCTCCATTTGAGCGCAAGTATCTCGCCACGGCGCATTCCCGTTCCAAGCTCCAGCAGGAAAAGTTCGTAATATCCTTCTTCCTTTGCCTGATGTAGAAACCGCAGTATCTCGTTTTGCGTCAGCACCTGCATTTCCCTTGCTTTTTTCGGCGGCAGTTTACACCCGACAGCGGGGTTGATTCGTATCAGCCCTTCCTGCACCGCTCGCTGTAAAGCCGTGCGGGTGTTAGCGTGTATCGCTCTTATCGTTCTGTCTGAAAGACCTTTGCCGAGCGTTTCGGCGTACAGTTTTCTTCCGCCTGTCTTTTCTCTTGCGTAGAATTGCTGTAAGTCTGACTGCGACAGCTTGTTCAGCGGGATTTTCCCGATTTCGGGAATAATGTGATTGTATATGCGGTTTTCATATTCGCCTCTTGTTGTAATGCGAAGCGTATGCTTACAGTAGGTCTGATACCAGAAATCAATCCATTCGCCGAACGGCATATCCGCCTTTATTTTTCCCGTAGATCTGCCGTATTGCTCTTTCAGCTTTTCCAGCTTATCGGCACATTCCGTTTTCGTTTTGGCGGTTACGCTTTTTGTGACCGGCAGTTTTTTTTCATTGTATCCTACGACGATTCTGCCTTCCCAACGACCGTCCTTGCGCAGACGTAATGTGCCTTCTCCGCTTTTTCGTTTTTTAGCTATTGGTACCATCTCCCTCAAGCATAATTTCGTCCATAAAGCTGCCAACGATGTTGGAAGCGTTCTTTTGCATATCGGTTGTCAAGTGCGTATAGGTATCCAGCGTAAAGCTTGCGTTTGTATGGCCTAAGATTCCCGACAGCGTTTTGGCGTCCACTCCGCTGACCAATGCATGCGTTGCGAACGTGTGTCTGAGATCATGAAAGCGTATTAGAGGAAGTTCGGCTTGCTTTAGCAGCATTTTTAATCGGTGATATGCATAGTCGGGGTGCATCGGTTCTTCCGGCTTGTAGATATTCGGAAATATCCAATCGCCGACCGCCGTTTCTTTTCTCTTTCTCAGAAGCTCCGCCGTACTCGGCGGAAGAAGAATTGCGCGCGTTCCCGTTTCAGTTTTCGTCTCGCCGACAATCAGTCCGCCGCCTTTCTTTTTATGGATTGCCCGTCTGATTTTCAGTTTCCCCGTATCGGCGTCAAAATCTTCCCATCTGAGTCCGCAGATTTCGCCGCGGCGCAATCCTGTCGTCAGTTCTGTATAGAAGAAATCGTACCACACCTCATCATACCGGATTCGCTCCATAAATCTTTCGAGCTGTTCGTCATTCAATATCTGCTTCGGCGCATAATTGGTTTTCGGGATTGTTGTTCCGTTTGTGGGGTTTTTAATAAGCAGCCGCTGTGCCACCGCCATATCCAGTGCTTCATGAAGCATCATGTGTATCTTGCGAACCAAGCTGTCGGCAAGCTCTGTACCGTGCAGCTTGTCTGCTTTCACACGACCTTTCTTTTTGACGGTGTTATAGAATTTTTGAAGTTCCTGCGTGGTCAGCGCCGACAGAGGTCTGTCGCCGAGATACGGCTTGACCTGATTTTTTATCATCGCCTTATAAGAGTCCAGCGTCGTTTCCCGAACTGTGAATATCATATATTCATTGATCCAGCGGTCGAGCCATTCGCCGAGCGTCATATTACAGTCCTCGGTCAGGTCGGCGTCGCGGTACATCTCAATATGATCGTGCAGCTTTTTCATCAGTTCCTTTTGCGTACGGCCAAGTACATAGCGGTGGATAGGATTGCCGTTCTTTTTGTGACCGACAACGATGCGGCCTTCCCACCGCCCGTCATCGCGCTTTCGTACCATGCCGTCGCCCGACGGTCTTCGTTTTGCCATATGGAATCACCTCTCTTTGCAACACAACATACCACAAAGGTTTTCAAATATCCAGCGAGAATAAAAAGTTTATCAAAGAGTTCACATATGCATTTCAAAGCCCTGCTCCTCATCGTTGTATTCAGGAACGCTTCGGTCGGTTTTCAGTCCGTGCGCTTGCTTTTTCTGTTCGATTTTAGTTTTCAGTTTGGAATCCATTTGTGCGCTGAGTTTAGCTCTGCGTTTATAACAGCTTGACGCTATCGCCTTGGCAAGCCGGGCGATAAGATTTCCCACAGAAGAATTAACCGATACGGTCTGTACCGAATGATCGTGTTGCATTATCAGAACAGCAGAGCGGATAACGGCATTTTTGATATCTCTGAATTCTTTGTTTTCTTCCAATGGAATATCCGGCTTTTTCTTATCGTAATAAACAGACAGCTTTTCACGGTTCACTTTATTCCACTCAGAATATAACTCTGCAATACGCTCATCCTTTGCAAGCTCGGCAACGATATCGTCAACCGTCCGCTTCATATTTTTCGGAAGATATCCATATATCTTTTTGCCTTTGTAATCGGCAAGCTGACCGATCAGCCTGACATACAGATTCTGAATTTCATCCGACGCCGGGGTCGGCGTTTTCGCATTTCTCAACAGTTCGTCTATCCGCTTTTTAGCTTCTGCCCGTACCTCGTCACGCATCTGCGTTTCCAAAGTAAATGCATGATACATTTCATTACGGAAAATATCTTTCGCAAATACCCTGCGCATATCTTCAATCCCTTTGTTTGTAAGATAGCCTTGTTTAGTATCCTTTGAATACACCATCAGGTGAATATGCGGATGATGCGTCGTGTTATGAAAAGCGGCATACCACTGCATCTTGGAAGGAGCGATTTTATGAGCCTCGGCAATCTGCAAAGCGTTTCGGCGAACAAGCTCTTTCCATGCTTCGGCGTTATTGTATCCAAGCCTTTCCGCATCCTCGCGCCGCAGGCTGATTACATGCGTCCACAGGACGCCTTCATGATTTGCTACATCATCGGAAACCTTATCAATATCGATTTTATCATCCGTCTGCGAAAACAATCCGTGCCTGCCGAGCTTTTCTACGCCCGGACGCTCCCCGTAGTAACTGACCAATTTTTTTACGCCGTCGATACGGTCGACGTTGCGTTCTATGAATGCGTCAAGAAATTCTGCCGCCGTATATCGGGTTTCCTGTTCCTGATACGTTTTTAGTTCGGGATACATCAGCGATTCGGGAACGGCGGTTATACATTCGCATATTAAGTCTCGCTGTTTTTTCGTCGACGGTTTACGGTCGATTCCGTTCGGCAGTTTTTCTACGCCTTCGCGTGTTCCCATATATCTGATGAGTTTTCCCGCATTCGCCTTTGCGGGATTTTTGATATACCGGCTTGTAAATATGATTTTCGGCATCGTTATTCACCGTGCTGCCATTCGTAGGCATCTTCGAATGTTACAACGCCGCCGAGCCGTGCAACCTCTTCGGCGCATGAGTTCCTCAGTCTTTCCATTGTGTCCTCATCGATCTCGATCTGACTTGCAATCAGATTATTTACGATAGATTGCTCGACCGACAGCTTGAAAAGCATTTTTGAGATATTATGCTCCACACTGCCGATCTCACTTTTGATGCTTTGCGCAAGCAGGGGCGATATGAAATCTATACATTTTTTCTGCCTTAAATATCCGATATAAAATTCGACCGCCTGCGTTACAAAATCACTTTTTGAAGTAGCGTTTGATTCATCCAGCATATTCTCCATTTCCGTAACCAATGACGGTCTTAACCAGTATGCATACTTCTGTTTTTTATCGTCCATAATTCCGTCCTTTCCATAGACCCCGTTTTCTTTTTTCAAAAATTGCCCAAAATGCGGTCGGCTCTGCCGTCCGCTGTGATTTGTGAGGGGACAATAGACCCCTCACTTTAACCTGCTTCACTCTAAATTCGGCATATCTTGGGCATATGCCATCGCCAGTTCCGAATAAGGCTCGGAAAGTGGATTGGTCTTGCATCGCGGTACGAGCTCGTCCATCAGACTGTCAAAGCATTTGCAACACAGATTGAGATTCAAGAGATATCCGTCGTAGGCAGAGCCGTATCCAAAACGGTGACGGAAGCAGAAGTTTTCTTCCTCATCCCACATATCAAATTCCTTTCCGCATAAGCTGCACTTCTTAACTTCTTTCGCCCTGATTCTTTTTATCTTCATTTTCATTTCTATACCGCCTCCCGTTTTTTCTTTCGGTCGTACCGTTCTAACTTTTTGATCGCTTTTTCATGCGCCTGCTGACAGACTGCCCTCTGTAACTGCTGTTCAAAATACAAACTCTTTGCCTGCTCTATAGGCATAATCGTATAGAGCAGATTGCCGTTGCGCTTCATTCCATTTGCCATACGAATTTCCGTTGGCTCAGTCCGGATCAACTGCTTGTCCTCCAGCCGTTTTACATATTTGCTCACCGTATTGCGGGACATTTTCAATGCATTGCCGATGGTGCGGAAACTGGGATGGCACTGAAAGGTTTTGCGGTCTTCCCGGTAGAGCAGATACGCATAAACGGCAATCTCTCCGCAGGAGAGGCCCAGGCAAAAGATTTCATTCGGCAGAGGAAAGTAATCCCGGATTGCATCGCGCCTTGGATAACGGTTGTACTTCAAATGTGACCTCCTGTCTTTTCTTCTACCCACTGTCTGAACTTTTCTTTGGGTACGATGAGCCGTGAACCGATTCGCAAGGACGGAAATCCTTTTTCGTGCATCAGCTCATAGCTGCTTGAGATAGAAATTCCAAGCAGCTTCGCCACCATTTCTGCATTGAGAAACAGCGGCAGCTCATCGTAAGTGGTAAATTTGGATTCTTTCATTGGCTTGTGCCTCCTTTCAAATTCACACGGTTTCATCCGTGTATGTATGAATCGGTCAGTTTTGCAAAACAAAAAAGACCTTACTTACATTTCATCACGGAAACACAAATAAAGCGGACAGGAGTTCGCTTTTCAAAATGTTCCGTGCCTGAATATGTAAGTAAGATCTTTGCGTTTGAATAAGTACGTTTTGCTGTACTGTAACAGCTGATTTCAGTAGGCACTTTATTTAGTTGTGTCTATATTATAACAGAACAAACGTTTCTTGTCAAGGCTTTTGAATAATATAAACGGCTTTGGGGAATACTATTTTATTTACGATACTCTTGAAAGTGATAAGGCTGAGCCGGTAATTCGGCTCAGCCTTATCGCGTTTTCAGTTTTATGCTTTGGGCGGCTCCTGCAACACTTCAATAATGATTCTTGCCGCAAGTTTGAAACCGCTGACGAACGATTCAATCTCATTCATCCCATGCTGCTCCGATTCACAATCCTTGAGCTTTTCAAAGATTTCTTTCTGTTGTTCTGTGAGTGTTGCTTTTAAGTCATCTTCGTTCCGGACAACATATCCTAACACTTCACTGTATGCGCTTCCACGCTTAATGCTGCGCTCGTGAGGAATGATATTGCCGTAATATAATCTTCAAGCGTTGTCATCGTCCCATCTCACATAAGAAGAGGGCGACACATTATCGGCCATACCCGACACTGTGTCGCCCTCCATTTTCATTTTGTCTGCTGCGATAAGTGTATGCTTTACAAGAAGCATATCAATCCAAGTCCGTTCATCGTACTCTGCCGGCCGCCCGTCTTTCAGATACTCTGCCATCGCCGCGCTCATCACATCATACTTTTCTCCGCTGTAAATTTCAGCAATGCTTATCTGTGCCATATCCACACCTCCTTTGCAGTACAAACATATACCACAAAGGATCGTGGAAGTCCAGAGGTTTTATGCCTTAGAATCAAATTCATTCCATAATGCACATTGTTGTTTTTGCTTTGCAATATTAGAATCAAAAGTCGGAGGAGTTTGTTTATAATACCTTGAATCAGGAGACTTAGCCTGTAGCACATTACCTTTGATTTGAAATTCTCTTAGCCCAGAAATGTCGATAGTATCAATTAATACAGCAGAATTTCTTCCACCCTTTACTTTTAGTATATCTCGTTCCTCAGTTTTAGATGGTCTTGTAATTCTACTGTCACCAAATTCAGAGGTATTAACCTGTATACAAAAACAATGTAAATCCCGTGATAGCGATTCAACAATATTACTATAATAATTGGTATCTTTATTCCATTCTACAGCAATCAGTGCATCTATATATGATTGAAATATTGATCTATCAGATATAGATGACAACTCGTAGCAGCAATATACAGAAAACCAGAAGTTATTCCAATCATACAATTCGTAGCCTTCTCCTTCTCTGACTTTGCATCCATAACTCTCAATTTTTTCTTTTTCATGAGGAGCAATATACACTTTTTTGTGAAAATGAATATAACTGAATTTATAATCATCCTCAACGAAAGGCAAAACAACTGCTGTTAGATTATTTATTGATGGATTTGTAGTATCATCATTTGATTTAAATTTCAAATGCTCAATTCCAGTAACAATTGCTATTTGATTCTTTGCACATGTCCTTGCCAAAATTGGAAGCCATTCAAACGGCAGATACCCCTCCGGCAAAACCAACATATCAGCCTTACACCGGATTGCCTCGTTAACGGTTTCTGTAAGCTGCTTATATCTTTGATAAGTTCGATTTGGGCAATCATTCAGCACCTTTTCAAAGTCTGATTCTCGCAAAATAGTATTTGCTATAGCGATTTTTATATTGTCTAATTTCTTGCTTTCAACTTTAATCGCCACAGCTTTCTTTCCAGTCAAATTAATTGACTTAGCTTTCACAATCTTATTGATGCTGCTATCATCTGAATAATTACAATAGTTTAGTTCGAGATATCTTTTCTTATAATCTTTTATATCTTTGTCGTTAAGGTCTCCGTTCTGATATTTAAGCTTCTTCAAAATGCCATAGATCGTCAAGTCATTCATTGTGATCAGATATGGATAGAACATATAATCTCGATTGTAATCATCAAAATAATCAAAAATATAGTTTGAATTCTTAATAGTTTCAAAATTCGTACAGTTTAAAGATTGATCGTCAAATATAGTATCATTATTACCATCAAGGAATCCGTCGATAAGTACCGGCATTGCGTATTTATCGCACATACGTGTTTTACAATATGATTTCTTCATGTGATGTATTTTTAGTTCACTAAATTCAACACCAAATACATCTGATGATAATTCTTCAATCTTTTGTTGTACTCTCTCTGATTCTTTACCCCAAGAAAGTGATAGGGTACGGTAAATACAAGATGCAAGTATTTTGTATAGAGTGCTATGTAATTTTCTTAAATTGCCCTCTGTATCTACAATATTTATTTTATTAATTGCATGCATTATATGTTTTACAAACTTTAGATAAGTGTCAAATTTATCATTAATTATTAAGATTTCTAAAACCTTTTCCCAAACCAAGTAGTTTTCAATCGTTACCTGATTAGTAAATATTTTTTCAATATCCGCATCAAATTGCTTTTCCAGCTTATCGTGTATCAATCCACTAACTCGCATATATTTACCCAAATATTTAGAAAGCCTGAATTTATCGATAGCAATATTATCAACACCTCTGAGCTTGTTTGGACCATCCTTTTCATTCAAGCTGAAAATTTCAGTATAGTCATCATTTTGAAATACTGCCTCATCTTCTGGTAAAAAGCGAAATTCACTCTTGTTTTTATAAAGTTTTTCTTTAAAGCATGAAAGAAGGGCGTCCGATTGTGCTGAATTAAAATAGAAGATTTTAACTTTTTCTTGCTGTACAAGAATTTTTGACTTCACAAATTGATTATATGTCGGATTCACAGTATAAATGATTTCCTTACTATCATCCGAATTTGATTTTTCCTCATTTGTTTCATCAGTAGACTTTTCAGGAATTAATAATAAGCCGTTATTCATGTTATCTTTACAACAGCAATCCTTTTTCTGCCACGCATTACAGTTTGTGAGATAATGCTGTATAACTTCATCAGCAGTTAATTTCCCAGCTTTGGCTTCTTTGTATATATAACTGTTTTTCTCTACCTTTTCAACGATAATTATATCATCAACATATCTGCCATAATATATAGGGTTCCATCCATTGATTAAAGCATCATCGAATTTACTCAATGCGAAGTTTGACAATACATTGGAAGGATAAAAACCTATTGGCAAAACATTACGGTTCTCAATAAGATTTGGACACTCTTTTCGAAGTGTGTTACTATATCTTTCGATTACATTCCAAATAAACCGCGTCAATCTGATAGCAAGTTCTTTATATTCATCATTGAGTTGACAGTCCTCATCATTTATAATAGCATCGACAAAATAGGTCAATTCCTTTTGACTAATATCGACTTGATAGAAAAACCTTTGGAAGTCAAGCATAAGTATAACAACATCTTGATTTTTATTCAAAGATTTTTGTGCATAGTTTAATGCCGTATCCCTCCAATTTTCATACTGTTGAAAATATGGTTCAAATAAATAAGGAGAATATGTGGATTGACCTTTATCGTCGAGCAAATTTTTGCGAATACGGTTACCGTATGAATGTTCATAAATTTTGTCATCTATCTTATTTCCTACAACTAGTAACCATACTATCCCTAAAATATACCCTTCAACATTCATATCCAAAAAATACTGTAGTTTATTTACTTCAGCAACATTGTTATTCCAGTTTGAGATAAATCCTTTTTTTGATTGATTCTTAATAGATTTAGGATATGATATAAAACCAATAGAATTTATGATATCCTCCCAATCTTCTGACTCCATTCGTTTCGATAATTTTTCAAATTGAGAGTCAAATTCAGAAGAAACTTCGTATTCTACAATTTTATCACGAAGGATCAATTGTGTTTTATCAAAAAAAACACTTGACTTTAACTTTTTATACGCTTGTTGAAGAAGCGAACAATATTTAATTTCTGTCATAGTTTTTAATTACTCCCAGCATACATTTTCATTCTATATTTTAGAATGTTAATTGTCATTTTCACTATCAAACCCGACAATGACATCAATAAATTCCTTGCCATATTTATCAAGCTTTGCTTTGCCTACACCTGAGACTCCTAGGAATTCATCTGGGGTATGAGGACATTTTTTGCACATATCCATAAGCGTAGCGTCCGAAAAGACGATATATGCAGGCACATTTTGTTTTGCGGCAATCTTTTTTCTCAGTTGTTTGAGAGCATCTAACATAGTTGAGTTGAAATTATTGCCTGCATCTACTGACTTTTTCTCCTGTTGCTTTACAATCTTCATCAGCAAAGAAATGTTACTGTGCAAAACATTATGACTTGCCGAAGTCAGTTTCAAAACCGGATATTCTGAGCCATGCACAATAATATAGCCTTTTTCATCAAGGTAATCAACTATATCTCGAACACGCTTTTCAGTTTGATCTGACATAAGTCCGTATGTCGACTGCTTATCCAGACCTAACGATAACAACCGCGCATTTTTGCTTCCACGCAATATATCAATTATCATTTTTTTGCCGAAACGCTGTCCGGTCTTTGCTATACAGGATAATATCTTTTGAGCATCTATAGTAATGTCCACAGTCTCAAAATTAGATAAACAATGAGAACAATTCCCGCAGTATGTGCTGCTTTTTTCTCCAAAATATTTAAGCATATAATGGCGCAAGCAATCACTTGTTGTACTGTAAAATGTCATGTATTTCAGTCGATCCAAATCGCGTTTGCGAACGATACGCTGTTCGTCTTCAGTCAGATTTGGATTTGGCTCAGTATTTTCAATTAAGAATTGATTTGTCCGAACATCCTGTGGAGCATACAGCAATATACAATCGGCATTTTCTCCGTCACGCCCGGCTCTTCCAGCTTCCTGATAATAGCTCTCAATATTTTTCGGCATATTATAATGAATGACGAAAGCCACATTAGATTTATCTATACCCATACCGAAAGCATTAGTAGCTACCATAATCGGTTTGCGGTCATAGACAAAATCATCCTGATTGATTCTGCGCTCATCTTCTGATAATCCGGCATGATATCTCGTTGCAGAAAATCCGTTGTCCAGCAGCAGAAGGTACACATCTTCAACTGTCTTTCTTGTAGCGCAATATATGATCCCGGATCTACCGGATCGTTCCTGCACCAACTCAAGAAGTTTGATCGGTTTTGAATTCGGTTTCTCGACACCGAAGAATAAATTCGGGCGGTCAAAACCTGTAGTGATCATAAATGGATTATGAAGCTGCAATATTCTTGCTATATCCGCCTTTACTTCATCAGTAGCGGTTGCTGTAAATGCTCCGACTATCGGGCGGCGTGAAAGAGAGGAAATAAATTCGGTGATTTTTAGATAACTCGGTCTGAAGTCCTGCCCCCATTGTGATACACAGTGAGCCTCATCTACCGCAATCAAGGAAATATTAACTTTTTCGCATACATCTAAAAATTCAGGTGTTGCAAGACGCTCAGGGGCTACATATATGATTTTATATTTTCCGGCAACTGTGTTCTTAAGAACCTTTGCGTATTGATTGGGTGACAAGGAGCTGTTGATATAGGCGGCTGCAACGCCAGACTGAACAAGGGATCCGACTTGATCCTTCATTAGAGATATCAACGGCGAAACAACAATAGTTACACCATCAAATATCAATGCCGGAACTTGGTAACAAACAGATTTTCCCGCTCCCGTCGGCATAATGCAAAGAACATCCTTACCTGAAAGAAGAGAATCCACTATTTGCTCCTGTCCCGCACGGTAAGAATCGTGTCCAAAGTATTCTTTTAAAACACTGAATTTATCTTTCATTAACAATCCTCTTTTATCACAACGTAGACTTTAATTCATTCCAGTCCGTGGCAACCTGCAATTCAATTCCATTATCCAAAGCCTCAAAGTGCTTTTTGCCACAGTGTATTTTCAGCTGTTCGCGTGTGCGCAGATCCATAAAGCTGGTGCTACCTTTGGTTTCCAAAACAAAGTACAGTTTTTCCTCGCCGTTCTTGGTCAAATACACCGCCCAGTCGGGGTTATAGGTTCCAATCGGTGTTTCGATTTTGAATCGGTCGGGAATTTTGAAAAACATCTTTACATCAGGATCGTTATCAAGCGCCACAGCGAAGGGACGCTCGATAGAGCTGCTGTCATAAACGATATAGTCATATACACTGTGATCCACCTTAACGGCATTGCGGTCAAGATTTGCAATAAATTCCTCGGTATCAAATATTTCCTGAGCGTAATACTCCTGTCCGTCCAGTTTGATATAACTGATACCGTCGATTGCCAGCGCATGACGGTTATTCTTTATAATTTCCGTAGCTCTCTCCAAAAATGTTTCGGGGTTATTCAGAAAATCGCCCAGCCGTCCGCTTCGGACCAGGATTTCATTCACAGTTGCAGGCGTGAGCAGCGTTTCGTCACTGATTGCGGTAATCAGATCGGGCAATGACTGATAGGAATCCGCTATATCCACTGTCCGCATTTCACGTTCCGTATGCGAGATGCCCGCATTCTCAATATGAATATCCGCTGTTTGTGAGACAAGCCGCGTCTTGGGAATGGCAGGCATGTCCTTCAGTGCTTTGACAGAGTTTTCAATCAACATATCCGTATCAATAGAAACACGGTACGCTGTTTTTTGCTTAATCTTGCTCCACAGCTCTAAAAACTCCGGCGATATCATAACCTGTTTGTTAATGCGTACAACGACATCCCTTGAAGCGTCGCGCACAGGCGGTTTGCGGTCGGCATTTGTAATAATGCTCTCAAAACGCTGTCTTGCCGCTTCGTACTTTTCAGGCAGATCCAGCGTCCCGTTTTTGAGGGCGTTTTTCATCGTGTCTTTCATTTTGCCGGAACCAGTGATATAGCCTTTACTCTCAAAATGCGCCATCAGTTCCTGCGCGTCTTCGTAAGTAACCTCTTTTTCCTCTGTCACGGTTTCGGTATAAGTCAGATTTGCGATATTGGACGGCTCAATAATGTCCTCGGATTTTTCGATTATCTGAACAATCTGTTCTTTGACAGGTTCCAGTTCTGGCGGCAATTCAACTGTTTTTTCTGTCACAGCCTGCTCGAGCGTTTCAGTAATTTTGCCGTTGTCGTCTATGTAACCTTTTATTTCAAAAAGGCTGATCAAATCCTGTGCTTGTACGCATGTGATTTGTTTCTCAACGGTTTTCTTTTCTTCATAAACCATTCCGGCAAACAAATCCAGCTGCAATACACCGAATTTTACGCCCGTTTCATCCTCAATTTCCTTTTGCAAGGTATCGGCAAACTCTGCAAAGCTTTCGTTTGCCATAACGTGCAGGATGTTGATATTCTTATCTTCAACACGATCTCCATCCTGATTCACACAGAGACGCAAACCCCGTCCAACCTTTTGGCGGCAGGTAAAGGTAGATTTCTGATCGATCAGCGTGCAGACTTGGAACACATTGGGATTATCCCAGCCTTCTTTGAGCGCCGAATGAGAGAAGATAAACCGCAGCGGGCATTCAAAGCTGAGCAGCCATTCCTTATCGCGCATAATGGTGTTATAGGTGTCATCGTCTGCCAGCGTATCGCCTTTGGTATCCTTCAAGCGCCCTTTTTTGTCTTGAGAAAAGTAGCCGTTATGTACTTTAGAAACATCTGCGGCGAACCGCTCCCGAATCGGTGCATATTTCGGTTTTGCAAGCAGTTCAAGATAACATTCCTCAAACATCTGCGCATAGATGCCGGGCGTGCCGTCCTCATGGCGGTACTTGTCCACCTTATCGATAAAGAACAGCGACAGCACTTTGATTCCCTTGTCAGTGTACCGCAACTCCTTATCCAAATGCGCTTCAATGGTACGACGAATTTGAGCCCGTTTGACGATGTTCTCATCAATATCGCCAATAGCTTTTCCCAGTGCGACTTCCTCGGAATTACCAAATTCAATATGTTCGTATTCCGGTGTACAGTCAATTCCGGCAATAGAATACCCCTCATAAAGCTCACGCTCACCGGAAAGCAGGAATAAGTCGTCCCCCGGTTTAACTGTGACCGTTTTACGGGACACCGTACCGTCCTTGCCTCTCACATCCATTTCTATTTTCGCCCGGAATCCCTTATCGTTTGATACGGACACTAACCGCACATACGGCTGATTGAATCCCCCGGATACCTGATTGGAGGAAACGGAAATCTGCTTGACAAGTCCCATTTGATAAGCGTCCACAGGCGTCAAACGATAAAGCAGATTAATTTTTTCTCTGTGCGTTGCAGAATAGCGCAGTATGCATAGAGGATTCAGTGAAGCAATCGCTTCTTTCGCTTTAGCCGTATTGTCAACGCTTTGCGGCTCATCGATGATGACAATCGGATTTGTGTCCTGGATATATCGCATAGCGGTTTCGCCATTGAGCTTGTCCTGCGCCTGATTGATGATATTTTCTGCCTTTTTGAATGCGTCAATATTGATGATCATAATTTCAATATTGGCACTGGTGGCAAACTGCCGTACATCGGATAGTTTTGCGGAATTATAGATAAAATATCGGCATGGGACGTTATCATATTGCAGCCCAAAATGCTCCTTTGTAATCTCAAAGGATTTGTATACGCCCTCTCGAATAGCAACGGACGGCACAACGATGATGAATTTCGTGAATCCGTATTTGCGGTTCAGTTCAAAAATGGTTTTTGTATACACATATGTTTTGCCCGTACCGGTTTCCATTTCGATGCAAAATTGGCAGCGTGACGCTGCGCCCACATCGCCTTCGGCGGCATGCAACTCGGTCATAGGTAATTTATTTTGCTTCTGAACGGCGTGCATATTATCGGATATTGCTTTCTCGTCTATGTACAGCGCGTTTCCAATTCCCAAATCATTCATCAGAGAAAGCTGTTTTTCTTCCACCACCGAAAAGGTGCTGCGTGTTTTTTCCTGTCCGGCGAACAGATCCACAACGGCGTTTACCGCATCGGTTTGAAAGTCTTGATTTTTAAATTTGAGTTTCATAAATCAGCCGCCTATCTTCATAATTAACGGTAACAACGCAATTCCCACATCTACGCTTTTATCCGCAAGCCATGTGAGTATTGGTTTAATTTTTTGCCATTTAGTTTTTTTAGGCTCTTTCAACTCAACTATTGCTTTAATCTCATCGATTTTAGTCAACGTCTCTTGTGTTTCGCCTTCTGACAAGCCTGTCATTTCCTCGATCTGCCGTCTAACATCCTCAAATGTGATATTTATTGTCTGTGTTTGTGTGGCAGTCAAATTGTTTTGAATTTCAATGCCATTTCCGCTTGTAGTATGTATTTTACTTCTATACCCAAAATTTTTAAATGCAGTTAACTTATTTTTCAACACAAAAAGATTATGACGCAAAGCATTTTCGCCCATTGAATCCACATCAAAAAAGTTTCCTTTAAAAAAGAATTCATACATATCCGACCCAATATCCGCAAGGTGAGAAGCATATTTTGCGGTAAGTTCAATATGAAGTCTTTTCCATTCTGCTTCATTATAAGAATCGTTGAGTAAGGCTTCACATTTTTGAATGTCCTCATCAACCATTTTGGTAAAAGGTGTAGACATATCTATATTACTAATATCCATTCTTGCAGCTTCCATTTTGATACTCTCCTCATACTAATTTAAGTTCAATTCCCTTATCCCGCAAGATATAGTGGGCGTTTGCCATGGCGGTGTCGTCTTTGAAGCTGTCGCGGGCGATGATAAGCTTTGCCGGGGCGTATTCTGCCATTGCTTCCACATCTTCCGGTCGAACATCGTCTGCAAGGCAGATGAGCAATAGACAATCTTCGCCGACAGTATAAGCGGTCTTGCCGTTCACATCAATTTTGCCCACGCTGTATGTCAGTGGCACGCCCAATTTCAGCATGATTTCATAAACCATGTCTATATCAGAACGGTCGAATTTAACACGGTGGATCATGCTGTTCATGCGGTCAAGCAGAATTTGCATATCGTCCTCTGTAACAGGTGTGCTGTCCCATGTTTTTAGGTTGGAAGTATCCAGCTTAAAAACTTTGAACCCTACATCAGGCAGAGTTTTTTCTTCTCCGCCGATTTGAATTTGCTTGTTCTGTTCTCCCACTTCGGTGAGGATTTTTGCACCTGCTCTGCGAATGCGTTCCTTGCCGATTTCGCAGATGTTTTTGTATCCGGCTTTATAGGCTTCGCTTTTTTCGTCGCACATTTCGGGCAGCTGCACCATAATAAACTGCCGGTTGCCGCCGTCCTCGGCGTTTAACTGCATCACCGCATGGGCAGTGGTTGCCGAACCGGAGAAGAAATCAAGGATGATGTCGTTGTCATCTTTTGATGTAATAGTAGCCATTTTCAAGAAGTGTTTTGTAAACTCAACTGGTTTTGGGAATCCAAAAAGTTTGCATTCAAATAGGGAAACAATCTCTTTTGTGCCGTCCTGAGTCATTCCCACTATATCTGGCAAATTGGTACTTGCGGGAATATACCCAAATTTATTACCAGATTTTTCCATATCATCTTCTTTAAAATAACGCAAAGCCGGTTTTGATATATTTAAAAAGTCATAGTCTCCCGGAAAAACAATCCGGTTTTGGCTGTAATATTGTTCAAATGTTTCTTTTGTCACCGCCCAAGTTCGGTTCGGATTTGCCGGATATTCTTCTCCAGTTTTGGGATTGACAATTGTAAAGAAGCTATTGGGACGTTCACTTGCACTTGTTTGCTTAGTTAAATCGTGTATTCTCCATGGTCTCCCCGGGAGATCATCTGTTTCATAATATTTACGCGTTCCTCCTTCTAAACAGGCAACAAAGGCATCAGAACGCGCATAACATAATACCCATTCGTAATCCTGAGATATCCCGAACGGGACATCTGATTTTGCGGTCCTTTTTCTCCACGGAAACTGTCCTGCAAAGTTTTCTTCGCCAAAAGTTTCGTCACACAATCTTTTGAGGTTGGTGACCTCGTTGTCGTCAATGGAGATAAAGATCACACCATCGTCCCGCAGGAGATTGGCGGCAAGGCGCAGGCGGGGATACATCATATTGAGCCAGTTGGTGTGATACCGTCCCATGGTTTCGGGGTTGCTTTTGGTGGTCTGCCGGGTCACTTCCTTGTACCGCGCCATCGGGTCGGCAAAATCGTCCTCATACACAAAGTCGTTGCCGGTATTGTATGGCGGATCGATATAGATCATCTTTATCTTGCGGTAATAGGCGGTTTGCAGAAGCTTGAGCACCTCCAGATTGTCGCCCTCTATGTAAAGGTTTTGCGTGGTGTCAAAGTTCACACTTTCTTCGGGGCATGGGCGCAGCGTACCGGTGGAACGCTTTTGCGCCAGCCGCAGACATTCCGCCTTACCTTTCCACTCAAACTTGTATTTTTCAAAATCGTTGTCGATATATTCGCCGCAAAGGGATAGCAATTTGTCGATATCCAGCTTGCCCTCCGCAAAGCATTCGGGGAACGCTGCTTTCAGCTTGTCTATATTGGTTTGTTCTATATCCATCGAAAGTCCGTCTATTATATTAGGCATTGTTTTGTTTCTCCTTAACACTAATTCTAAAATTCTAAAACGGCAAGTCAGGTTCTGGTAACTTGTTTCCAATGTATTCTACAGACAATGTGTTATCCAGAAAGTCTTTGGCTTTTTTATTTTCAATAATAATTCTATCGTTATTCTCATGTAACTCGAGCCTGCAATTAATCCGATTCATTTCATCGCTAACATCGGTCACTGGACTTACGGAAATCAATTTTTTCTCTTTATTGTACTCCATAGCTTGACGAATCAGATCATTAATATGTGTATCGTTAAAGCTGTAACCTATCGTGATTATTATTTCGGCAGCTAAAACATATTTTCTGAATTCATAAAGATAAAATAGATAGGGGTCAATTGCCTGCATTTTTATATCTGTGCCAAAAATTACATCCGGCGTAATACCTTGCTGCTGAGATATTCTAAGCTGATCATTGCTTCTTTCCCAATTTATTGAACCATGAAGCTTATACAAATAAATTGCTGTTTCTTCATCATCTTCTGCTCGCATAAAACGATTTCCATCCCAAGGATGATCGTCTGAAAATCCAGTCTCCACTTTACAATCCACATTATTCTCTAAACAAAGGTCATAGTTTAATGAAAAAATACGCAAAGCAAAATTAAGACTCTTTTGAAATGTCTCGAAATTTTTATAATACGATGCATTTCTATATGTAGTAAGTGTTACCCATCCTGGTAATTCCTTTTGAATTAAATTGATGAGGGATTTTATGTTTTTGAATTGGGGCCCCGCCAACTCGATTAAATCATTTGTATAGCCATTTACAAATGGATACAAGTGCGTTTTTTTATGTTCTGCTAACGCATGCAATGTAACAAGAAGAGACTCAATATTGAAATCTTGGTTTTGTTCAGATAACTTACTACCATACTCCATCGTATATCTCACATATTTATAAAGTGGATATAAATCATCTTTATATGAAGTGGAGAGCAATTTTTCTAATTTTACAATCATGTCTTTGGAAATAGGAACACTAGCATCGTAACTACACCCTGCTCCTAATAAGAATACTACTGATTTTTCACCAACGCTCATTTCTATTTCTCCCTCAAATAAACCATACTTTTTTAATTGCCGAATTACCGATTTTAAGATTCAATCCATATTGATCAAACTTTCCGGCAAATTTAGCTATTAATTCAGGATATAGTGTGGATACTGGTTCGTGTTTTGCATTAAATCCGCGCCAGTTGGCTCCAGAAAGATTAATAATATCTTGCAGATATGTTTTTATTTCTTCCTCTGTCATCTCCGGGCCATAAATAAATTGAATATGGACGGGGTTAGAGATATTTTGTGCGGATACCACTTGAGTTTTTCCTTGTTGAAGACCTTCAAACCATACAAGATATTCGCGTTTTCCAAGTTGCAAACAGCTTCCCGCAAGGGGGATATTACTGTTATAATGTGAATAACCAAAGAATTTATTAATGACATTAATTTTTATTACTGAAAAGGTAATCTTTTGATGCTCCTGCTTTACAGATTCAATACTTTCCTTTATGCATTTCATTTCGTCCCGCTTAAGTTTATATGGAACATGTATTACACATTTTTCAATTGAATCGTCTAAATCGTTATGCAAATGTTTTTTGATCTCGTTCGATAGTTGTTTGATATAACTGTCCTTATCGGTTGATTGGCCTAACACATTTAATCTTTTATATAAACCGCTGGAATCAAAGCACAGAGAATATGCAAAATATTTTGTTGTGTTATTTTCTTCATCTTTGATATGGGCAGATGACACTCCAAATATTAAACAATTTTTGTTTTGAGGCTTCACTGTCCACGGGACACCTCCTAATTTTACAAACAATTGCAATGCAATCCCTGAAATAGACCACTTAAATCCATCGCGTTTTAATGCCTGTTCGATAGTAATTGCCTGTATTGCCAATCCACGTTCTAAGAAACAGCTTTTTACAGTATAATAGGGTGAGTAATCTCGCCCAGTATCAAAATCCTTTTCTATACCGGCAAAAATTCCAACAATATTTGCATCCGGATTTTTTTTGATGATTTCATCCAATTGTGCAGATATTTTCTTTAAATTATCAATAGAATAGTCTTCTACAACAATTGAATCTATCTTATCATTGGAAAAGTCTACCCCGAACATATTTTCCATACCGCTAAAAGTCGGATACAATTGTCCTCGCAAGGCTTTAACCAACTGCCTTGAAATATTTATTTTACTTTTTTCAAATACAAAAACATAGTGTGGTAATCCGATACTATTATTCAAAGGCTTATATTTTTTTATGCCTTGAAACTGTATTTTACTTTCTCCGTTTTGGAACATATAGGTTTTCTCACTTAATTGAAAAGGAGATAACTCTAATAATGTTCGCTTTATATCAAGGGTAAGTCCGTTTATTTTAAGAGGAAATAGCCGTGGTACAAAATTATCTATAAAACTTTTTAAGTATCTCAATTTATCAGAATAATAATTTTTGTTTTTACTTCCATCTGAGGATAGTGACAAGCTCAGTATCTTTTCCTGACGCGTTTTCTCGTAATCATGAAAAGGCTTAAACTTATAATCTACAAGAAATCCAAAACTATTATTAATTTCCAAATAGTAGGGTTCAAGCTGAATTAGACATTGCCCTTCTTTATGAGATGAAATTACAAATGATATGTTGGGCACAAAATGGTTTCCAACATAAAATTCAGATTTACTAAAAGTAGAAGTAGCTTTTTCAGACAGAATGCTCATAAGCCACTTTTTGGTCATATTTAGATTGTCAGTGGATTTTGCTGTAAACCTAGCGGTCTCATCAATCTCCCGAAATGAAACATCATATGTGTCCCAATCAGTTCGTGTAGATGTAGGCAATTTGTATCTATACATCTCGTCAAGTTTGGAGTTATTGTCTGGTGATTTTCTGAATATAGGAAACTCAAACTCAGAATTTGATAATTCCAAAAAACTTAAAAGTATATTATTGTTCACAAAGATCCCTCCACTTTCACTACAAATTCTCTTGTGACCTTTGCGGTCAATTTTTCCTTTTCGGTAAATTCCTTAATTTGTTCTTCTAATTCCAAATCCAGCCGCATGGCGTCAAAAAACTGGTTTTCCTGCTTTTTCATATATTCCTGCCGTAGGAGATTGGCTTTCTTCTCTAACGCCAACAATTTTAGTCGATCATTTGTGATTGCATCCCGCTCCGTTTCCGCTGCCTTTATCTGCCTATCCAGATCATCCAAATCACGAGTGCGTGCATTTTTCTTTGCCTTTGTCATTATCTTCATTTGATCGATTTCCTCCGCTTGTGCGGGAGAGAGCTTTTCTGATTGCTTCATGACGAGCATATCGGTTGGGACAAGCCGGTCAAGCTCATGTGGTCTGCCACCGCTTTTCAGCCAATGCGGATTTTTGCGCCCTTCCTCGCTATAGCTCTTTGCCGAGAGTTTCAGAATGGCTTTACATTGTTCTTCCGTAAGCAGTTTGCCGGACTGCGTTTTGCCGACCAGTACAGGAATATCGGCAGATGTTCTATTAGCGGCAGAGGAAAGATTGATGCTGTACAAACCGATTTCGCACGGTTCATAGACTCCACTCTCCACATTCAAAGCTCCACACTCGGAACACTCCAGTTCGTGAATAATTCCGCGTCCGATAATACTTGTCAGTGTAATCCTGCCGTGGTGCGGTTTGAAATCCTTTGCCATGCCGTAGGATTTCAGGCTTTGATACGGCTTGTTGCGACTGCCTGTCCAATAATAGAACAGCACCGGCAATTCTTTGTAATTGGTGGCAGTCACGGTCTTTTCATCATCGTCGATTACATATGTACAATCGTTGTGTGTCTCATTATATTGTTCAAAGAAATATTTTACGATATTCCACAGCGCGGTGTTGACTTGCTCCGCCTTTTCGCTGATATAATGGGGCGATATTGTAATTTTATCCGCAAGTTCCTTTGTAAATGTAGTAAACAATACATCCTCAGCAGAAGAAACAATCTGCCTGTTTTTTACTTCATTCTGTATCAGTGTCTGTTGATAATCGGCTTCCACCTGTGCTTTCGTGCGGATACGCTGTGACACTGTTTCAAACGCTATGTTTAAATTCTCGGTAAATCCGCCGATCACCTCATCGGTAATACCGAACACACCGTCAGCCACAAGCATTCGCTTATTGACAAGCTCCAGCTTGCGCACATCGGCAAAATTATTTTTATCAATAAACGCTAAGGAAAGGACATCGTTCTCCTGCCCTAATCGGTGGCAGCGATCAATCCGCTGTTCCATTTTTAAGGTATTATAAAGCAGATCGTAATGAATGACAAAAGCGGCGTTCTCTAAATTGAATCCTTTTGCGCCGTTGTCGGTAGAAATCAGTATCTCTCCGCTTGTTTTGAACTTCTGAATCGAGCTGTAATCCGAACCTCCGTTATAGAGACAAGTCTTATATTTATCAGAGAGCAAGAATATCAACATTTTCTGCGTTTCAACGCTTTCGGTAAAAATCACGGCTTTTTTCTTCGCACCGGACTTTTTCATCAGTGCAAATCCGCTTTTCAGTGCAATAAGCAATTGCTTTGCTTTTGCGTCCATAGGTATGCTTTCGGCAACGGTCTGTATCTGCCGCCATTCGGCAAGCTCATCCTGTGCATTTGACATGGTTTCCAACCGTTTAATGATGCCTTTAATCGTTTGCAAGATTGCGGCAGTTGAAGAGCTTTGGAGACTCAAAAGCCGCAGTGCGAGGTCATACCGATCCATTTCCGGAAAGGCGATTTTGTTCGGCTTATTTATGTAGGCATAGAGCAGGTCATATAATTCCCGCTCTTTCGGAGAGGGCATATATTCATTTGTAATCAGAATTCGTTCCGGCACTTTAGCATAGTCCTTTGCCTGTGAACGAAGTGTGCGGAAGCAATATTTACTTACTCTTTCTGCAAGCTCGGGATAATTTTCCGGCTTTCGCAAATAGCGCGACAGAAATTCCTGTTCATTGGGCAACACGGTTTCGTCGATAAACCAGATCAGCCCGTACAGATCCATGATATTCTTTTCAATCGGCGTCCCGGTAAGCAGCAGCTTGAAAGAACCATCGGCGATGCGTTTTAATGTTTTTGCTTGCTTATTTTCTTCGCGGTAAACAGAGGACAACGCGTTTGCTTCTTCAAATACCGTTAAATCCCAATGAATATCTTTCACTGCCGACTCATTATCCGCGACAAAATCATAAGTGGAAATTACAATAGCGTCCTGTAAAAATGCATTTGGATTATCGTCGGAAAGATTAGCATTCCATTCTTCACGGTTCGTCAGCGCAATATAAGGAATTGTATAGTAGCGATCAATCATCTCTGTCCACTGCCGGAGCAAATCGGCGTTGGGAGTAACAAGCAAAATATGACCTTGACCTTCCAGCCATTTTTGTGTGATAATAAGCATTGCCTCATGGCTTTTTCCCATTCCGGCTTCATCACAAAGTATAACACCTTTTTGATAGGGTGAACGCAAGGCAAAGTTTGCCGCCGCAATTTGGAACGGATAGATTTTTATATCAGAGGAAGCAAACGCAGAAACAAACCCGTCCTCACCGGACAGGCTATCCAGTATTCTTGCTGTGTAATAAGCATGAAACGGCGTTTGCTGCATAGCTATTCTCCTATCGTACATCTGCACTGTGCAGATGTATTTAAAATTGTTAAAAATTCTTTTGTCTATCCATTTTCTTTCAATCGATCTATCGCCATTTTTACATCCAAGGTGTGGAGGCCGAGGTAGCCCGTCGCCATTGTTTCGGCATCTGCGGTTTTATAAATCTCTTTGCTGCTTTCGCCGGTATAATAATGCCAATAGCGGTAGGTGTAGCCCGACCAATACATAATTTCATTATGATAGACCGTTCCGGCTTTCTTTAGACCGCCTACTTCCTCGTTCAGTTCTTCCAGAATGTATTCCTCGCCGGCCCACTGCAGACGGTCATAGGATTCATCCAACGCTGCGGCGGTCTTACTGTTCATAAACTTTTCGATGAAGTCTTTGCAGTCATATCCGTTTTTCAGTGCTAATTCAAACAACCTGCCCTGTATATCGCAGAGTCCGAATTGTTGACTGTTCAGCTCACGCATATTATTCACCGGCTTTCAGTATTTCGTCAAAGAACCGACCTTCACGGCGGTACTGACGGCAGATTTCGTCCGCCAACGCAACGCCCCTGGAACGGTTATCTTCGCTTTCAATTCTTAATGCTTCACGGTCTTTATCTGTTAATGCGGCTTCTTCAACGATTTCAATCTGCCTGCAAGCCTTCTCCGTCAGGGCTACATACTGTTTGCCGAGTTTAAGGGCAGATAAGCTGTGTATCAGCGCTTCATCCGTGATTTCGCCCTTAAAGAAACGGTCGAGAACGACGAACATTCTGTCGTTAGCGATAAATCCAATCAACATATCGCAATCGTCTGCCATTTCTGCTATGCGGTTATAAATCGCCGTTCCTTTCGCAGAATCCATTTTGCCTCGGTTGTATGCTACAAGCAGCGCCCAATCGATACCAACCTCAATGTCAAGTATTTTTAATCCTGACAGGTTAGCTTTAACAGTATAGAGCTTCGCATCGGGATAGTTGCAAATCAAGGTCAATGGCTGCGTCCTGTCTGTTCCCATATAAAAGCCTTTTCCGAAATCGCAATGCTCACGACTTGTAGGTGAAATATCACCAACGATGCCGGATTTAGAGCCGTGATATAAAGTTATAACTTTATCCGAGGTAATAATGCGATTGCCTTCAAATTGGGAGTAATCTATCTTGTTATGAGCGCACAAACGCTTAATGGCATTCAGCGCGATCTGTGAAGGCTCGCACCGACCTTTCTCCCAACGGTTGACCGTTGCAAAACTGACGCCTAATTTTTCTGCCAGCTCTGTTTGGCTCAGTCCAAGCCTTGAACGTATATCTTTAATAATATCGGAGCTTTTCATGGCGACCTCCCTCGATATAACATTTATCCGGTAATAGTATAACATACTTTTCAAGAAATATCAATACTCTACGCAGGCAAATGTTATATTAATTTTTGATTTATGTTACACGTTCTTGCGAGACTTCGGCAGATTTTAAGAAATCATATAAATCTGCCGAAGTTTTTATTTGCGGATTCTGAGCAGTCCCTTTTTCTTTGTCTACTGCGGCACAAAATTTGACTTGAATTTTGCATCGCTTAGAGTTACAATAACGGCAGAAAAGAAAAATACCCCTCATTCAAAAGTGAGGGGCATTGACCGCATCATTCCGCAAAAATCCTGCTGACCACATAACAGACCACCTACCGTTTCGGAGCACTCGGAAACAGTGGATACAAGAGTGCTAAATAGCGCGGTTTTCCGAGCGGAAAGGGGCGGAAAAAGTTATTTTTAGCGGAAATTGCCCTTATAGGTCCGTTTGGGAGCAAGATGCTGCAGGTTCGAGTCCTGTCACTTCGACCATAAAAGGGCTACAAAATAGATGTAGCCCGTGAAAACCCCGATTTTATCGGGGTTTTCACCGTTTATACGGCAAAATATCCGCGAACCGTTTTGACAGATATAAAAATGATGTTTTCCCTTTGTTGGATGTCTTGAACTCTCACACAACCGAATAATGATACGCAAGGCAGATAGAAAGCAAAAATCTATCTGCCTTTTTTATTACCCTAAAAAGGAGAAATCAGATATGCTACAGAAAGAATTAGCTAAACGCCTCAAAGCTCGGTACGACACCAAGATGGACGGCAACGAATGGATGGAAGTATCCTCGGACGGCATCCCCCTCTGCCGGATAAAATACAACGGTCAATTTCTAAGCAACGCCGACCAAAACCTCTCGGATGAATACCGCAGTAAAATTGCAGATATTCAGGATGAGATCTCTACGGTGCGAGAATATGTCGGACTCTACGAACACGCACCGCAGATGAAAGCTGCCGATGTCTCCGATTACAGACAGCTTGCCGCCTTCGGAGATACCGTGCTGGCGGCAACCTATTTCTGCAGACGGTTCAATGTTAATATTTCTCTCTGCATAAACTTTACCGTCTATATATATCACGGACTTTTTAGCGTTCCGATCAACGCCGACCGCAACATTGTGCCATTCACGGTCTGCAATAACTCCAGTCATCGGTGTTGTCTGCCAATTCAACAGCGGGGTAACGGCTGAGTCTCCTATTTTTGCCTGAAGTTGCTGCGCACCGCTTGTATAAAGATTTAATCCGCTGTTTGCGTCGATTAAATTTGATAATAATGTTCCTTCAACAAATTCACTCAAAGTTGAACGGTACCATATTGATACCGTGTAATTTCCGGTTGTGAGCGTACCTTCAGGCAAAGAAAATTCTGCAAAATTCTGAGCAGCTTTGCCATATAAGTGATTTCCGTTCGGACGGTTTGAAAGATAAAGTGCTTTTCCGTTTACTCCGTCTCCGTACTCTACACCGTATTCCTCAATTCCGACAGTTCCGCCGTTTAAGGTTTCATCATCAAAATTAACAGATAATACCGGCTCAGGAAACGTTTCTGATGCTGATACGAGGTTGAAGGGCATTACTCCAAAAATAAGTGTACCCAACAGGATAAAAGACAGTATTTTTTTCCTCATTTTTAAAACCTCTCTCCGTCATGATAATTATTATTATTTTTTGAAACAAATTCGTTTTATGCTTGTAGCACAGTCAACAATAAACAGCCTTGTTTCTATTTTATTTTAGCAAATTAGCTACAATTATTACATAGCTTTAAGTATCGGATTGTCAAAAAAACATGTCATTTTGTTTAATTTGCAAATAGAAAATTAACAAAATTCCATATTTACAAGAGAAAATAACATAAAGCAATGACCTGCCGGTCTTGTATTCGCGTTGGTTTCCGGCGCGCCGTCAGGTGAAAAAACCGTATATTTCACATATCTGCTTTCCGGAATAATAATCGCGCTCACCAGCTTTGTATTCAAATACAAAAGCAGCGGGCACACCTGCGGAATAGCAGATCCTGTCGCGCTGCTGGTATATTATATAAATCCTGTTTACGCTTTTTGGCTTTCTTCTTCTGCTGCCTGTTTCCCAGGCTTCTGTAAAAATGAAATATCCACTGCCGATATTGCTAAAAAAGATTGGAATAGCCAAAACAGCTATTATTATCAAAAGAAACGCTTATGCTTTGCAGAAAAGCACAAATATGATTGCCAAGTTGTTACAGCCATATTTCGCGATAATAAAGAAAGATATGGATACCGTAAAATCAAAGTTGTTTTATAAGGTGTCTCACCGGAAAAGTTTATACAGCAAATTAAATCGTATATGGTTTGGTATCGTAATACACGAATTAGGCTGTCACTTGACGGATTGAGTCCGGCAGAAATCAGAACCAAAATAGGGATTACCATTTAGTCCGATAAAATGTCCGCAGGCCCCCATGTGAAAGTTTTTCTGTAAAAATAAAAAACGCAAATTGCAATAGCAACCTGCAATAATTCACAGAAAAGTAACGATTAGCGTAGAATGATGTTGGATTGCGGAG
>CALWIZ010000009.1 GCA_944380885.1 uncultured Clostridia bacterium
CAGGAATTAGATAAAATTTACGCCGCCTAATGTCGCGCCGCTGTGGATTTCCTCCGTTCGGGGCTACGCCCCTCTCTTCGTAAATCCAAAGTCTTCTACCATAAAGTCACTGCTATTTTAATTTTGTTTCAACTTGCTATTGCAATTTGCGAAAAAGAGGTTTTTATTACATTTTGGTACAAACCACTTTTGCATAAATTCAGCTCTATTTTTCACCTCAAAAACCCAGTGTTTATGCGGGTTTTGGTTTGTGCAACAATTTGGTACAAACCACCTGTTTTTGAGAAAAATTTTGAGTATATAAATCTCCCTGTAATATTACACAGGAAACGGCATAAATTTCTCGGATTTAGCATTAATTTTCGGAGTGAACACGGCTATATGATAGACTCTCCTGTGCAGATTGCCGAGGGATGCCGTACAATCGAATGGAAATCCTCTTATCGATGCCCATCAAACCTGCGATTGTTATGAAAACAATACACAAGTAAAGTTGCAGTCACTTACAGGCAAACAAAATCCCGGCTCTACTGTTACAATTCGAGTTGCGAAACCGTCTATATCAATTACAAGGGTACTTAAAACAAAGTTTTATTGCCTCTCTTGATTCATAAAAGGGTCTAAATTTCTATGATATATAATCAAATACAACACTCATTATGTTTTACCAGAAATCCGAAATTCATTTTCGAATCGTTAAGCCTATACCTCTCTTGTAAATCGGGACCGCAGCTGTTAGAGCCGATTCCGCTTTGTGCCATATCTATGCACAGAACAGTGTCCTTTCTCGCGGCAAGCTCATTGTAGTGCTTAGTCTCGTCCAGTTGTTCTGCCGTATAATGTGATACATTAAACGAAAAAGGCTTATCGCTGGATAAAAACGCAAACGTGTGCTTATCGTTCGATAAATCAAGTTCTTCACAACCCATATGAGAACCGTTTTCCTGCGGGAATATATAATTTTCAAACATTTCCGTTACCGTATTTTCAAAACGGGAATAATAGCTTGATTTGTTTTTATCCTGATAGCTTTCGTTCGGACCGTACGCCCTGTATATTACGTTTTCATAGCCTTCTTTCAGGAAGAATCTTATCCCAAGCCTCGGCAGGCAAGGTACTGCTTCATCTTTTGTCGCGGTTATTTCGCATTTGATTTCGCCGCTGCCGTTTATAAGATAAGTGAAATCCACACTTAATATATTCTGCACTACATCCGCGTTTATGACAAAGGTTCCCGCAAGCTTGGCAATACCGTTTTCCGAAAAAGCCTGTATAATGCGCATATGCACCTTTGTGCGGTTATAACCGCAATTTTCCCATTCGCGGCGTATGTTCATGTCATTATCGGTAGGCGCGCGCCATATTGCAAAGTCAGACTGCCGGTTCAACTGTTCTTCGCCCGCAAGCTTAATGCTTATCGGCATTCCGGTTGCTTTTGAAAATACATATTCAAAATCTTCGCCCGTCACTGAAACAGTTTTTGAATCCTCTTTTAATATAGGATTACCGATTGCCTCCACGGTATTTGCAGCTTTATATTCATTAAGCTCAAACTGCTGAAAGCCAAGTTCATATCCCGCATCATAAAACTCGGCAGCTACTTTGCTTTTTACAATAAAGCGTATATGTCCGTGCCCCTTAATCTGCGGAATATCTATGCTGTACGAAACCTTTTTATGCGGTTCAAGTCCGATAAGCTCGAGCTTTCCTTCATTCACCTTTATGCCGTCGTCGGTAATTTCATAATAAATATCGACTGAATTATCAAGAGTTAAAAAATCAAGACAGTTGACCGCTGTAAAATTCATATCACCGATTTTCTCAAACCTTATCGGTCGCATAACATTTTTAAATTCATAAAGCCCGGTGTGAGGCCTACGGTCGGGGTATACCAATCCGTCAACGCAAAAATTGCCGTCGTTAAGCTTATCACCAAAATCTCCGCCGTATCCGTACAACGGTTTTCCGTCTTTTCCGATTCCTTTTACCGCCACATGGTCACACCATTCCCAAACACAGCCGCCGGAAAAATATTCGCTTTCTAAGCACTCATAATAATCCTCAAGGTCGCCGGGACCGTTGCCCATAGCGTGCGAATATTCGCAAAGGAAAGCCGGTTTTCTTTCGTCCTCGGATTTTTCAGCTTGTTCGGCGCAGTATTCTTTTACATTTTCAGGTCTTGCATACATCCAGCTGTGAACATCAAGCCCGGAATAATCGGGCTTGAAATCTTTACTGTGCCAAATGCTCTCATAATGCACAAGACGGCTTCCGTCAACATCTCTGAGGTATTTAACTGCCGCCTCTGTACAGCTTCCCCATCCGGATTCGTTTCCTATAGACCACATTATTATAGAACAGCGGTTTTTATCCCTTGAATATAAAAGCTTTTGCCTGTCTACAATAGCGTCCGTAAACTCCGGATTGTTTGGGCAATTTTTTTCGGCATCACAACCGCCGTAAAGCGAATATATTCCGTGAGCCTCCAGATCCGCCTCGGCAATCATATAAAGCCCGAACATATCGCACAGCATAGGCAAAACAGGTGAATTAGGGTAATGTGATGTACGGACAGCGTTAACATTATGCCTCTTCATAAGCTTAAGGTCATTTATAATGTCGTCAAGGTCAACTGCCGGCCCTTTTTCGGGGTGTGAATCATGACGGTTTACACCCTTGATTTTAATAGGGACACCGTTAAGCAGCATAACGCCGCCCTTGGCTTCTATCTTTCTTATACCGATATGTTCGGTTATATATTCGCCGCCGCAGAGCATCGTAAGGCTGTAAAGCTTAGGCTGCTCGGCATTCCAAAGCTCCGGTTTTAAGATTTTAATATTTATAATTCCCGAATCGGCCATCCCGCTGCAAAGCAAAGAATTATCGGGTGCAATAAGCTTATAATCAACATTAAGCGGCTCCGAATCAAATTCTAATTCCACGCTTATTTCGGCAGTGCTCATATCATCCGACAATGATGTCAGCACCTTATAATCCCTTATATGATTTTCAGGGCGCTTTATTATGTATACGTCCCTGAAAATACCGCTTGTGCGGAATTTATCCTGACATTCAAGATAAGTTCCGTCGCACCACTTAAATACCAATACCGCAAGTTCATTTTTTCCGTTTTTAATACTGTCGGTAATGTTAAATTCACTTGTCGAATGCGAAACCTGACTGTAGCCTATAAATTCACCGTTGACGAAAACATAAAAGCAGGAATCAACACCTTCAAAATTAAGGTAATAAACACCGTCTTTTTCGCATTCAAATTTCGTTTTATAAAGTCCGCACGGATTATCCTGCGGAACAAACGGAGGATCGAACGGTATCGGGTATCTGGCATTTATATACTGATGACGGTCATATCCGTAATTTTGCCATACCGACGGTACGGGAATTGTTTTTTCCGGCTGTAAGCTTAAAAAGTTTTCCTGAAAATTATTGAAATTATCTTCATACTGAAATTTCCAGTCACCGTTTAAAAGCTTTATCCTGTCTGAATAATATTTTGCGTCCGGCAATTTTGAAATTTCTTCCGAACCGCAGGGGATATAATAAGCCCTGTTTTTTTCGGTGCCGATATGAAGGGTCTGTAAATTCTCATGAAAGAATTGCATCTGGTATTCTCCTTGTAGTTATCTGTCTAAAATATCAAATCCCGTTCGGTGAAACCGTAGTGCCCCAACAATTTTCGCTGATCGGCTCACTGCCGTAATAATTCAGAAGCTTCTCCTCTAATTCGGGGATACGGTCGGTTTTTCCTTCGGCATATTCGCAAAGTCTCTCTCTGCAATGCCGCACCCTGAAAATCAAACCGCCTAAGCGTATATCCTGCACATCGAATCCGTGCGGCTTGTTTACAGTCATCCACTGCTTTCGGTAAATATAATAAAAATCTGTCAATCTTTCGGCAAGCTCATCATAAACAGGCAAAAGCTTTTTTACTTCCTCCCTGCCGGAAGAATAAGCCGAACGGGTTTTTATGCCTATATCAAATTTTAAACTTAAAGCCTTGCACAAGGCGCACATAGTATCAAACATAAAACCGAAACGGTCATTCGTTTTTAACGCAGAAAGCTTTTCTGCACATATCTTATAGCTTTCTGCGTCGCCGTCCCTGACTGTTGAATCAAAAACGCCCATAAAGCAATCATTATAAAGCATATATTTATCGGGGTCTTTAATACTGTCCGCCCAGTTTGGCGTATCGGGCAAATCAAGCAGCATAAAATCGTCAAACGCAATCCCGTATTTTTCGGCAAAGCCCTTCTTTATAACCTCTGTATCAGTTTCACCCCTTGTAAGGCAGCTGACATAGTAAAGCGACAGCAGCAGCATAAATGGCGTACACTCGCCGCCGTTATCACCCCACATTGTAAAGAAAATATTCTGCACACCGTTGTCGCGGCAGGCGCAAAGTGCTGCCTGCGAAGCACGCATACTGAAATCATTATGCGGCGCAAAGCCCTGCCATGTCCAAAGTCCGCCGGCAAACCAGCTGTTTTCCTTTATTCGGTTATGGCGCTTTATTTGGCTGTCGTAATGACTGTAATCGGTTGAATAATAATCCCAGTAAATAAGCGAAGTGTTTTCAGGAATCTGCTCCTTTACCCAATCCGGCACCTCAACATCGTTAATGTTATACGCGCCGCCAGCTAAGGTGATGAAAATATCCGCCCACATAGTAAGTTGATAACCGTATTTGCCGGCAATTTCCGAAACACGTTTTAAATGCTCAAGTAAAATGCCGGATTTATCCTGCAAGCCGTTTTTGTCAAGATATTTACCACGCCCTATCATATAGGCTTCGTCCATACCGACATTCACAATTTTTGAGCGCAGGCATTTTGAAAGGGAAGAAAACATATCGTCAATCAGCCGATAGGTCTTTTCATCGCCTACCAAAAGAATATCGTCGCAGTCGTTTATCTCCCTGTACTGACGATATCTGAATATCTGACCGAGATGTGCAAGCATTTGGATGCAAGGTATAACCTCAATCCCCTTTAAAAAAGCGTAATCATCTATCTCTTTCAGTTCTTCACGGGTATACCTTCCCCTCAGATAGCCGAAATACTCCTGATTCTCAACCTCATAGGTATCCTCTGTATAAAGCAGAAGCGTTGTATAGCCGAGATCCGCAAGAATATCTATCCAATTTTTCAGCGATGAAACATTCATAACCGCATTGCGGGAACAGTCGATCATCGTACCGAGCCGTTTGAAATTTACCTTATTATCCATTATATTACTCCAATATATTTTTTCCGAAAGAAATAGAATGCTTTCCCCGCACATCTCGTCGGCAGTATTCTGATTAAATTACTCTTTCGTGTATATTACATTTTCCTTATCGTCAGTCTGATATATCCGTATCCAATCGTAATATATATCCGAAGATGTAAAACCGTCAGGTAAAATACATTCGGCAAATGCGCCTACATCCTCGCCGCCCCAATGAGACAGAATCAAATAGAACGGTTTGTTAAAGCAATCATACTTAATGGGGTCGTATTTATACTCTGTATGCTTAACGCCGTCAACATAGAACGCGATATAGCCCTTATACCATTCAAAGCCTATGGTATGATAATTCTCCGAATAGGGCTGCGGAACCTGCGTACCCGGTGCGAGATTCAAGATTGAATCAGACGCACCGAGAATATTTTCGTGCGAATCGCCGGGACCCCAGGTATGCAAATTCGATTTTAAAGAATATAAGCTTCCGAAATTCTCAAATACATCTATCTCACCTACCACAGTACCACCTACCTGACCCATCATCCACAAGGTACCCCAGCTGCCTTCGTTAGGCGCCAGGCGAACCCTTGCCTCCAGATAGCCGTATTTATACAGCATTCTGTCTCTGGTGGTTATATGCGATTCCTTTACATCTTTACCGTCGCGGCTGTTACGCTGTACCAACGCGCCGTCTTCAATAAACGTATTTTCAGCAGCCGTATACGCCGTTCCGCCGTAAACACTGGGGTTGCTTCTTGATTCGCTCTTCCAGATTTTTTTCAGTTTTTTTGTATTAAACTCATCGCTCCATGCAAGCTTGTAACCATTTGTAAGCGAATAACTGCCGTTATACTCTCCGTTTAAAGTGAAACCGTTTTTGATACTGCCCTCGCCCGACAGCCTGTCGGCAAAGGCGATAACTCCGGCGTTAACCGCCGCAGTACTTTCCCCTTGTATGGAAGTATTATTTTTATGAACGGAAATGCTGTATTTATTCCCGCTTGAGGCCGACGCGACAGTAGAATAATCCCCCGATGTTCTGTCCGTTTCACCAATCAGAATTTCATATGCAGATACTTTTTCACTGTCCCTTACAACAGGCAGCATAATACCTGCCGCTTTGACGATCTGCTCATTGAGATAATCTGCCGCCGAAAGATCCATCAGAGATGCAAAGCGCGATACAACAATTCTGTAATCTGAAATTCGCCTTCCCGCAACCGATAAGCTTTTGATTGAATTAAATTTAGAAGATACATATTCTAAATTAGACTCAATATAGGAACTTTTATTCGTGCAGTAATTCTTAAAGAAGAAATCCGCGGCAAATTTTAATCCCACATCGCTCCCCGCGTTGATGACAAGGATATTATCTTCCATTCGTATGATAAAATCGCCTGCATTCTCGGCTCTGCGGCTTTTGATTTCATTCAAAGCTTTTTTCGACTGTTCAAAACGCGTATTACCGATTAAAATAATATTGCCGTCGGGCAAATCCTCGGCGTCGGTCATTTTGTCAACCGATGTTCCGAGCACATTTTCCATTTGCTCGCAAAAATCATCTACGACCTTTTTCTCTGCATCTGACGCACCTTCGGCTGAAACAACCGTAAAAAAGCTGTTGTGCTGATAAATAAACGGATATGTCGCTCTTGCCGGAGGCTGCGTCTGCTTTTCCTCTGTCGTTGTCACGGGAATATTAACCGTTTCAACAGCCGTGTATGACGGAATATCGCAGTTGCCGGTTACAATACCATCGATATCGTCCGTAGCCTCTGCGGTGATCAGCAGACGGTCTCCTTTTTTAAGGTCGATTTCCGAAAACTGCGGGAATAAAACAGAAGGCTGTTCGGCGTTTAAAATTTCCTGCCAGTAAACCCGCGAGTTTTTATAAACTCGTACAACAATATTCTTTTTAGCATTTTTCTTGCCGAAAAATGACGTATCAAATCCCGAAATGTCGGAGACCACGGCAATGCTGCCGCCGTCCCTGTCAGAGAATATTACCTTACCGTCATTTTCGGCGGTATAGCATATAGCCTCTTCCCTGTCCTCCGCAAAGGACATCAATATTCCGGTTTCGGGCATATCGGTATTGGCTTCACCCTTGATTTTCATTTTCGAGCTGTCAAAAGCAGAAAGGGAGGTTATGCCGCTGTCGTCTAACCGATACGAAAACGGTGCGCCCGAATCGGTACTGCCGCTGCCGTTTGTCCATTTGGAAAGCGAGCGTATAAGCCGTCTGCTCCAGTCGCCGTTATTCTCTTTGGCGATCCACTGCCATGCCGTATTCTTATACAGCGCTTCGGCGGTATCGGACGACACGTCCGACAACATCGCCTTAGCAGTACTGTTCCTGATGCTGTCAACCGTCCCGTCCTCATACATAACCGAGGGGTTAAGAGCAACCGTATACTGCGTCACCTCTGATTTTTGCGGCTTTTTTTCGGTACAGCCGCAGCAGCAAAACAAAACAAAGACAAGGCAAAATATTATTGTTTTTTTCATTTTATTTTCCCCCTTTTTGCTTTTTCTTTTTTATCAGAATCAATATAACAACCGCCGCGCCGACCAAGGCCAAAGCGCCTGCCGCTATAACAGCTATTTTCCATATCGGCGCCCCGTCGGTTTCCACGCTGACATTTTTAATCTTATCATTCTGCTTGATTTCAAACTGGTTATCAAGTTCTGCGTCATCGGGAATACTTTCAACCTCTTTTTCCTCCTGCGTATAAACAGTGGTATTCTGATAATATGTTTCCGGCACAAAAGCCTTTTCCCATTTTGCATAAAGGGTAATATCGCCTAAAATCATCGTGCTGTTAAAATCAAAAAGATTTTTACATTGCTTATCGGTATACCAGCCGACGAAGTCATATCCTTCACGCTCGGGGAAGCTCGGCACCACCGCATAATCATAAGTCAGAACAGTCATCGGTTCTACCCTGCTTCCGCCCATGGAATCAAAGGTGACGGTAGCTGTTTCAAGCTTTGTAACCGTTATATCGTCAATAGCAGCTGTCATCCATCCGCCTGTCATTAAAAAGCCTAAAGTAGATACAGTGTCGCCCGTGGTAATCGAAGACTCATACTGCACCCATTTGCCCATATTGCCCATCTGTTCAGCGTCAGTCAAAGTAATCGCCGCGCCTTTTTCGTAAGAGGACATATCTACCGTGCTGTCAAAGGCGACTAACGAAATCGTAGACGCTCCCGCTTTTTCAAGGTTAAGCCAAAAGCTTACCCGATAAACACTGTGAGGGTCAAGATATACCATATTTCCTTTTGTATCGGGATTAAATACTCTGAACCGTCTGAACCACGGTCCGCTCCACGTAGCTACGTCATAAAGCTTAAAGTAGCTGTCTCCGCTGTGAGCGTTAGCACTGTCACCCGTTACATAATAGGTTCCGTTAGACGCAGGCGAGGAGTTATTCCCGACGCCATAGAAGATTTTAGCCGCCTCGCTGTCTTCAAAGTCTATTTTAAGCGGTTTATTCCAATCCTGTGTAACTCGGCTTAAATCTTCATAATCGGTATAAGAGGCATACAGTTCTAAATCGTTTGCCGGAATAGTATTTGAGGTATGAAGCTTGCCGTCGCTTGTGCGCCAGCCGTTGAATTTTTTATCCTCGGTATGATGGATTTCACAGTCTATCAGCCGTTCTCCGATTTTTCCGAACTGTTTTTCCAAAAAATTACCGTCGGCGTCGTAGAAGGTTACGAGGCTTGCCTCGTCCTCTTCGGCACTTTCAATTTTAAGCGAATCAATGTCAAAACGACTGTCCGCATTGGCTGAAAGCAGCATATACACCTTCCCTGTTTCCTCGGGAATGAAAAACATTTCGCAGGTACCCCATTCGTCGATTTCAACACCAATCTGCGTGGGCGCGTAATTAAGATTCACAAATTCCTTTGAGTTTGAAAGGTTGACGCCCATTGTAGGAACCTGCTGTGAGGTTACAAATCGGATATACTGCCCCGAATGCTGACCCCTGAATGCCCAGCTTATTTTATACCGCTTACCTGCTACAAGCTGATAACTGCTGCCGTCTTCATTTTTAAAGGAAACAGCAGGATATGCCGAAGCGGTCTCGGTAGTTGCTCCCGAACCTTTTACTGAGATATATCCGCTGCCGCTGTAAGCCTCTTCCGGATCATTCACCCAGGTTACTTCTTCAGAGATATAGTTATCACTTTTGTTTTGTGCCGTACCGTCGTTTATGTATTGGCAGGTTTCAAAATCACAGTCAAGTCTATTAGGCTCACCCGCAGGCTCTGTCCATTTCGCGTAAAGGAAAAGATTATCACCGGGCATAATATTACCGGTTAACGGTTTTGTGCACTCGGCGTCTGTAAACCAGCCGTCAAACAGACAGCCCTGCTTTTGCGGCACATCGACAGAGGGAATCACTCCGCCTGCAATTACAGAACGCGGCGCCACTTTATTTCCTCCGTTTGTTTCAAAATAAATTGACGGTGTATTGAATACTTCCTCGATTTCAATTTCGTCTATCCATACAGATACGTCGTTCGCCAGCCATGAGTCGGACGACGCCAAAACAAGAGCCAGCGTCCCGACCTCTGATCCGGTATAGAAAACTGTTTCGACAGAAGCCCAGTTCATCCGCTCGCCCTGAATTCCTACAAGCTGCTTGCAGAGAACATTTTTTTCGCTGTAAAATGAAGAATCGTTTGCATCTAAGATTCTCAGCTGTAAATTCAACAGCTTATCGGGTATTCTGTCAGTTTTGTATTTGAATTTGATTTTATAAGCTGAATTTGGCTGCGGAACAAAATTTTCAAGTGTTTTGTCGTCGTAAAGCTTAACAAGCGCAGGCCAATTCCAATTATAGCTTTGGGCATTCGTGAAATGTACCGCCTGATTATCCTCAAAGACAGTCGGTTTTTTGACAACAACATTATACTGCCCGAAATAATCCTCCGAAAGAGTGCCGTTAATTTTTCTTTGAGTCATCTCATAGCCATTATCGGTTACGCTGACAACATATTCAACGTTATCCTCATCATAAGTATTTTTTAAGGACTGCTTTTCTGTTCTCCATTTGGCATAAATTTTGCCTGTTGTACCGATTACTCCCTTAACGGGCTTTGTAAGCGCCTCATCATAGTACCAGCCATCAAACTTTGCGCGGTCTGAAAAAGGCTTTACAATATCCGAAAAGCTATCGGTATCATACATATTTACCATACGGCTGCCGCCTGCGGCGTCGATGTTTACACATTCGACCATTACGGGATTCCCCTCGGCATCAGAGGAGATATTGATATTATCGACATAAATATCACACGGCACCTGCCATTCCGTACCGTAAAGCAGGAATGCCGCCGCGCCGCTGCACGGAGCGGTCACCACCGCCGAATATCTTACCCAGTCGTCGGCAGTGCAGTCGATTTCCTCTAAGGTAATGCTTTTTCCGTTATTGATATACGGATTCAGGCTTCCCATATGCCCGTTGACGGACAATAATTCTTCGCCGAAAATAAGCGCCGCTTTAAAAGTTGTGAAAAAATCGGTGGGCACAGCGCTGTTTTTCTTTATTTCAAAGCTGATTCTGAACTGCTCACCCGCTTTAAAGGAAAGGCGGCTTTCTCCGGCGCTGTCGCAAAGCACGAAAGCTGACGGCCACTGCGTGATATCATGGTCGTCCCAACCGTCGTCCCTGTAAACTTTAAGCCTTTTAAACGCCATTACATTGCCGTGGCTTTCATCATCGCTGTTTAAAAGCCCCGCAACATTATTTTTATCGGTAAGATAATTATTCTCATAAAAAACAGCCTGATTGTCCTCGAAATCAAGCGTTTCGTTTTTAAGCTTCGGATTGGTCTCGGCAACCGTGATGTTATCAATATAAATATCGCACGGCACCTGCCATTCCGTACCGTAAAGCAGGAATGCCGCCGCGCCGCTGCACGGAGCGGTCACCACCGCCGAATATCTTACCCAGTCGTCGGCAGTGCAGTCGATTTCCTCTAAGGTAATGCTTTTTCCGTTATTGATATACGGATTCAGGCTTCCCATATGCCCGTTGACGGACAATAATTCTTCGCCGAAAATAAGCGCCGCTTTAAAAGTTGTGAAAAAATCGGTGGGCACAGCGCTGTTTTTCTTTATTTCAAAGCTGATTCTGAACTGCTCACCCGCTTTAAAGGAAAGGCGGCTTTCTCCGGCGCTGTCGCAAAGCACGAAAGCTGACGGCCACTGCGTGATATCATGGTCGTCCCAACCGTCGTCCCTGTAAACTTTAAGCCTTTTAAACGCCATTACATTGCCGTGGCTTTCATCATCGCTGTTTAAAAGCCCCGCAACATTATTTTTATCGGTAAGATAATTATTCTCATAAAAAACAGCCTGATTGTCCTCGAAATCAAGCGTTTCGTTTTTAAGCTTCGGATTGGTCTCGGCAACCGTGATGTTATCAATATAAATATCGCACGGCACCTGCCAATCTGTACCGTAAAGCATAAAGGCGGCTGAGCCGTCGCACGGAACGGTTACCATGGCGGAATAATGCTCCCAGTCGCTGTCAGCAGTGCAGTCTATGCTTGTAAGAATAGCAGTTTTACCCCCGCCCACATATTCGTTTACACTGCCCATATTATCGGATTTCAGCGCCGATTCCGGCACAAATGCCATCGCGGCTTTAAATTGCGTGAAAAAATCTTCAGATACAGCACTGTTTTTCTTCAAATCAAATGAAACAGAAAGGGTCTGACCCGCCTTATATTCGGCAATTTTATTATTAATGTCATCATATAAAGCAAATCCCGACGCATAATTTGTTATGGCGTGATTATTATCCCAGCCGCTTCTGTAAACCTTTATCCAATGTACCTGCATAGCAGTTCCGTTTGAGGTATCGGTATCAGTCAAAGAAGCGACATTTTCAGGCGTACCGTAACTATTTTCCTGATAATATGCCTTTTGGCTGTCTTCAAAATCAACCGTCAGCATATCGGAAGCATTTTCCGCATTGCCGAACATAAAAGCGGAAGAAAATGCCATGACGGTTAAAATACCGGACAATAGAATTGAAATTAGCTTTTTCATAGCAGTCTCCTATAATACAATTTAAACAACTTACAGATAAGCTGTCTGTCATTTTTCGGGATACAGTTATCCTAATATTCCTCACCTCCCTTACAGCAGGGAGGCAAGTTTAACTTTTCAGCCGCCTGATTATGCCATACTTAATGATTTATTGTAAGGAAGCTGTACTAATCCCAAAATAGCCTTTCTCAAAAGTGATAAATCATCCGCACTGCCTGCATTACCGTCATAATTCAAGTCGGCCGCCGCAGAAGCTTCGCCCATTTTTGCAGACATTTTTTTCATACAAACAAGGTCTCTTATGTCAACTTCATTATCGGCATTAACGTCACCGTTACGGACTGATGTAATCTTTATATTATCTATGTCAATATCCGCCTCGGACGTCCACCATCCGTTGTAAAGCATAAATGCGGCCATACCGTCACACGGTACCGTAACTGTTGCGGTGTATGTTTGCCAACCAAGAGCCTCATTTTGAATTGCAGCCAACCCAGCGGAACTGCCGTTAATATAATCATTTGGTCTCCCCATATTAGCTGTAAGCATTTTATCAGCGGTACCGAAAGCAAGAGCCGCTGTAAAATCAGTTAAACCCTCGTTATAGTGCTTTGCACTATTTATATTTATATCAAAGGAGACCTCCAACCGATCGCCCTTTTTATACGCCGCAGGCGAAACACCGTCAGAAGCTGTAAGCACAAAGGCAGAAAGATAATCAGCATTATCCTTAGGAGATTTCATCTGACCAATGTGCATAACCGTGCCGTGCTCGCCACCAAGGTCTTTTATTGCGGCAACACGGGGGACAGTACCGTAATAACTGCTTTCATAAAAAGCATTATCCTTTTCAAAATCAACAGTTGTATCAGTGCCGTAAGCCTCTTTAACCGGCGTAACGGTAATATCATCTATCCAAACATCAGCCGTATCATTCCACCACTCGTGATCGCTCTTTAAAGCAATAACAATCGGCATACCTTCTTCCCCGGTTTTGAAAAGAAGTTCTGCATCGACCCAACCGTCCGTATCACTGTTAATATAGGCTATATTACCGTTATAATAATCTCTTACTGTCGCTTCGTCATCATTAGCGGTATTAAGATATCCAACCCTTAACATTAAAGGCTTGCCGTAATCATTATTGTCTGCTTTAGAATAATATTTTAAGCTGATTTTATATACCGTATTTGCTTCGGGCGTAAAAAAGGCTAAATTTTCATTATTGGAATCATAAATTTTCACAAAATTCGGCCATTTCTGACCGTTGTCTCTATAACCGTTATCGCGACCTTTAAGAAAATGAACAGCATTACCGTTTGCACCTATTGAGTTGCTGTCTTCAATCAAAGCCTTCCAATAAGATAGAGTTGACGTTTGATCGTTATAGATTCTGTTAGTACACTCAGCATTGCTTATGACGGTATTTTCATAACTGACGCCGCTGTCATCATAGCTGTTTGTAATTACACCTACACCCGCTTCTTCAGCAGAAGCGCCGAACGGAACAATATTTAATAAAGAAAAAATCACTGTGACCGATAAAACAACTGATATAATTTTACGCATACTGAATTTTCCTTTCTGATATGTTCTATTTAGAATTTACTTTGCCGAATTTAATTTTTCTGTCATCTTAGCCGCCGCGCTTGTGAATTGATTCTCATAAGAGGACAGTTTAGCCGCAACCTGTACGGGCGACAAGTCTGCCACTTTCTTTAAATCCTCATATTTAGCGGAAGTATAGCTGAATGCGTTGGTATCGAAGTAATAATTTATCCCCTCCTTTTCAGCCAAGGCCATTTCATCAAAATACGCTTTTTCCATAGCGTTATTTATAAATACATTTGCTCCGGCGTCCTTATAATATCCGTAATCAAGGAAATATCTGAGGAAATATGCCGCCGCCTGCGGATTCTTAGCACCCTTTGCAATGCCGTAGCAGCGCAGTGTCGCCGACTGCTTGCAGGCTTTACCCTGATAGCTGGTAGGCGTTGGGACTACTCCCAATATCGCAGGATTTGTTTCTTTAAACCAACCGTTGTATTTGCAGCCATACGCGCTTTGAACATAAAGACCTATTGTTCCGCTTGTAAATTGAGCAAACCAGCGCGCCGGGTCCCAAAGTCCGTTTTGAATATTGGCAGCGCAGTACTGATAAGCCGTGGCAGCCTTGCCGACATTCTGAGTGAAAACATCCTTTTTTGTATCGAAAGAAACCAACGGCGTGCCAAGAGACGCGCTCATTTTCATCGGGTCAACATATCCACCGGTATTTTTGGTCGCCGCCACCTTTTCAAGGCAGACGCGCAGATTTTCATAAGTCCATTTGCCGTTTTTGTAATAATCTGCGGGGGAAGTGATACCGTTTTTGCTGAAAAGCTGTGTATTATAAAAGCACATATCTATATTGTACCAAACGCTTTTCATACTGTTTACAAAATAGGTATTATCCCCTACAGTTGTAATTTCGCTGACCTGCGGATCCCAAAAGCTGTCGTTTAAATCAATATAATTCTGAATCGGCTGTGCAATTTCCAAGCCGGCAGGGAAAATTTCATTGCAAATAACAACGTCCGGTCCGGATTTTGCAGCTATCTGTTTAGAAACCGTGCTTACATAAGCATCCTGGTCATATGCTACTAACTTAACCTTGATTCTAGTTTTTTTCGTAAAAGCCTCAATCACCTTTTTGTATTCGGCGGCGCCCTCGTCACCGAAATGCGCAAAGGTAAGAGTTGAGCCCTTAAGATTTTTCGGAATATTCGCAAACGGGTCGTTCCCCGATATATTGACCGGCTCACTCTCTGAAGTGCTCCCCGTGCCGGAGCTTGCATTGCTCGAGACGCCACTGCTCGTTTCTGAATCATTGCCGCTCTGGATTCCGTCACCTCTTTCATCGTCGAAATCAATCAGACCGACATTATCCGATTCTGTTTTTTTGTCCTTGTTACCGCAGGCGCCGAGCATTGTAAGCATACTCAGACAGCAAAGCAGTGACACTGTTTTCAAAAACCATTTTCTCATAAAATCATTCTCCTTTTTTATTTTATAACATTAGGTTTATCAACCTGTAATACCTACGCGATCAATGCTTTTCACAAACTTACGCTGCAGTACCAAATAAAGCCCCAAGGGAATTACAATATAAATCAGGCAGGCGCAAAAAACAATGCTCGGCGCTTCGGGCGTATTGTCAAGCCACATACCAAGCTGCTGCAGGCTTTGCTCCATATTGGCAAGCGAAACCGAAAGCGGAATTTTTTCCGAAAGGAAGCAGAGCTGCGCAAGATAGGTTTCATTCCAGTGCCATATAAATGACAAAACCGTGACCGTTACAATCACAACCGAAGAAGACGGCAGAGCGATGCTCAAAAAGGTTCGTACTGGTCCCGCGCCGTCAACATAGGCGGCGTCCTCCAATTCTCTCGGAAGGCCGCTGAAAAACTGAATGTAAATATAAATTATCATACCCGAGCGCACACCGACAGCAAACAGCGACGGCAGCCAATAACACCAATCCGTGTTGAAAATATTCAGCCTTAAATCAATGCCTGTCGCCTTATTAAATAAGCCGAAAATGCCTAAAATATCCAAACTCCTGTAGTTTACCGATAACGACATACCGTACATGGAAAGCGGTATCATAAGCGACAGAACAAGAAAAAACATTGCCACCTTTTTACCCTTAAAGTTAAATCTTGCAAAGCCGTAAGCCGCCACCGAACAGGAAATAACCTCTATAGCCGCCGAAACTATTTGCAGACTTAATGTCCTGAGAATAGAAGTTTTAAAATTCAAAAGCTCCGCCGCCACCGAAAACCACTCGGGTGTTATATACTGCGGAAACCAGATAAAGCTGACATCCTGCAATGCCCGTTCGCCCTTTATTGCCGTGCTTACCATATAAAACAGCGGATACAGAACAATATAACCCACAACTAAAAGCATATAATAGCGGAATACTCTGCCGATAACGGAATTAATTGCTTTTTTTGTTTTTGACTTATTTTTTCCGCTCAAAAAACTAATATCAGTCATATCAAATTACTCCCACCGCTTTACAAAAAACTTGTTATACACAAAGGCAATCAAAGCAATAAAAATGCCTACAAAAAGAAAATAAAACCAAAGCATCGCCGAGCCTACGCCGTACTCCATAAGATTAAACTGCTCATACGCTTTCAGCATAATATCGTTATTAGCGGAAGACACCAATTCGATCGCGGTGAATATAACCACAAGGAATACCGTGCGCATAAGCATCGGAAGGGTTACAAACCAGAATTCCTCCCATTTTGTCGCACCCTCTACCTTTGCAACCTCGTAAAGCAGATCCGGAATAGTTTGTAGCCCTGCAATCAAAAGCAATGTTTGTATACCGCTTTGCCAAATCAGCAAAAATATGTTGCTCAGTGCGCTTGAAATGTATTTTTCTACCGTTGACGGAAGATTCAGCCCCTTTAAAACATCACCGAAATTTATCATATCAAAGGCAACCGAGCTTGAAACCGCAGAGCTTGTAGCGTTGATAGAGCCGGCCTTTAAAAACAGCTCCAAAACCGCACCGCTTGCAAAAATAACCGGAAGAAAATAAAGTCCTCTGAAAAATATTCTTCCTTTATACTTTCCGTTAAGCAAAAGCGCCATAACCATGCTGACAATCAAAATAAACGGCAAAGACAGCAGCATACTCGAAAAGGAGGCTAAAAGATTATCAAGGTATTCCGGGTCGGTCACTAAAATATTATAGTAATTAGAGAGCTTTTCAAAATGCGTCGATATGCCGTTTTCATTGATTTCAAGCGAGGTAAAGCTATAATAAACCGACTGGAGAATGGGGAAAATAAAGAACAGAAGCATTCCTATCACCCAATGGGATATAAACATTACGCCGTATTGAGATTTCAAAGACTCTATGCCTTTTCTTTTCTTTTTAACCCGCATTATATCCCCTCCAGTATCAGATAGCTTTGTTTTCCTACCGTATTTCCCTCAAAGGTAAGCGCCTCATCAGTGTAATTCACCGCCACCCTGACGCCGTTTTCAAACGTTGTTACTCTAAGCTTATTTTCAAGGATACGGTGGTCTGTTATCTGCGCGCCGTCAATACGCGCCAACAGCCTATGTATATCGTTCACGCTCTTTACGATTCTTTCCCTTATCCCCTTATAGGAAGAGCCGCAAAGAGAAGAAAATTCCGAGACGACTATCGTTTCATCACTGTTGTAAAGCAACGTAAAGGTAGGAGCAGCCCCGCTTTCGGCACACCTGAGAATCGCTTTATCCCAATTCTCGCTGAGATTAACGGATTCACTTCCCATTGGCACATATCCCCTGAATACCAATGAATAAAACGGAACCGAAACAGATTCGATATGATATTCAGATGAAGCTAAGGGCGTATCTATTACATAATCGGCACATCCCGCCGCATAATCGTTTGCCCTGTGTGCTAAAATTTCGTTTGTTTCCTTTGTTTTTGAGAAAATTTCGGAAACGGTATCCGCCATTCCCGCACATACCTGCGTATCTGCTCCGGCATAGTCCGAATAGACAGTATGGGAAAGTAAATCGAAGCCCACGCCCGGTATCCCATAAGCATTTGCCGCATTTACCGCCTTTTGTGCCGCCTTGGCTAAAGCTTTTCTTGCAAGGAGCATATACCGTTCGCCGGTTGTATTTCTTGTTACGTTATCAAAGGTGTAAAGATAAGCTGTTTGCCCGTTGGGAGATTTTGCAGTATCCTTTCCTGTGGAAAAGCCATTGCCGGACTGCTTGAATCGAACAATATCAAAATTCATAAAAAGCGAAATTTTATTCGTGCCGCAGAATTCGGTAAAATCGGAGAACTGTTTTTTATTTCCGAGCTTTTTTGCCGCTTTAAAGCCGCCGCCGACCTTGCCTGTATTCATTCCGCTTTGCCCGAAGCCGTAAAGCTCAACTAAAATCTCACCTTCGGTATTTTCCCTGAAATATTCGGACATTTCCTGTGCCTGCGCAACGGTAGTAAGACTGTATAAAACGGTTCTCGGTATACCGAATGTATACGCCTTCTTCTGAACGCCGCCTAAAATTTTCAAATTTACGGCAGTTTCATTTTTATCGCTCTTTACAAGCTTATTGTTTTCAAGCAAATATCCGCGGTAAATCTCAGCCATACCGTTATAATTCGCCTTATCGCCCGAAAGGAAATAATAGCTCACCCGAAGCAGGGTATCGGATATTGATTTTCCGTATAGCTTCACTTCATAATTTGCACTCAGATACCTCGGCGGCTGCTTTACATTCGCATATCCTTTTATTCTGAAAAAAGGATAAATTGTAGAATAGCCTACATTTTGGGAGCCGACATTAGTTAAAAATGAAGCCTGCTCCGCGCCGGAGGTTATGATGCCGGCAATAGCAGTGTTTCCGCTTTTGGAACCGAAAACCGGCAGACAGACCTGCCTTTCGTAATTTGTAAGCGTAAAGGTGCTTACCGTTAAATCGTCGCCGTAAACCTTAAACTCATTTTGCTTGCCGATAAGATCGATCGTTTTCGGCTCTATCAAAGCACCGCTGCCGTCAGGCAAAAACAAATAAGAATCTTCCGTATCATTCTTTATTCCGCATATAAACGGTGCAATCGCGACACCTGTTACAAAGTTATCGCCGTTATCACTGACTTCCGCGGGATTTACTGTAATATCGAAACGGTCGTCCGCAATGGTATATTCCACCGGCACGGAAATTTCCAGATTTGAAAAATCGTATGTAACGCGTATGCCGCCTTCTATCCGCTCGGTATAAACCGCACCTTCTCCGATTGCATCGGTTGACGCGTAGGCGGTTTCATCGCCCATGGATTCAGCGGTGTAATATGATACGATTACCGGGGATTCGATTTGAGGATTATTCAGGATTTTCATTCCTGTTTCATCGTATCTTACCTGCATAGCCTCGGATGGCATTGTGCTGTAAAGCTTTCCGCTTTGTTTATCCGTGAGCATTACCTGTTTATAGGTATCGTTCCAGTGAAGAATAAACCGATTGTTTTCAAGAACAATGCCGTCCGCGACTTCTTCATTGCGAAACTGCATATCTGAATACACTTTAGCGGATTTCACTGCGCCCTCACCGCCGCAGCCTGCCAGCAGGGATACCGTCAGCATTAAGGAAACAAAAACAAATATTATTCTTTTCAAGCTCAGTATCCCCCTTTATCTGTAACGAAGCTCAATATACAATGTTTTAAGCCAGGCAAAAAGCTGCTGTGAAATTAAAAATACAAGGAATAAAAGAAAGACGATAATCAACATTCCTATCACGGTGAAAATTGTCGTGCCTAAGAATCTGCCGAATTCATAATCGTGTATGCGCATAATGCCGATTATCAGCATCAATGCGGCATAAGCCGTACATATCACCACAAAAATGTCAAGGAAGGCACCCTCGCTCGGCACTAAAATGTGCGTCAGGATAAGCCGTACCGTCTTTGCGAACAGAATCGGACTCAGGCTGTAGCAGGTCACAATGAAGATTTCCTTCATCTTCCCTATTCCGCCCGCCAATGTGCATACCAGCCAGTTGGAAACCGTCCAAAGCACGATCAACCCAACCGTGCTTAAAAATACATAAATTGCATTATAGCTTTCGCTGTCAAATACGGTAAAGGCGAACCCGCCCAGCGTATCGTTCAGAACGGTTATTACATAAAACAGCACCAGTATAACAACCGAAATTATAACAGAGCCTTCGCCCTTTTCCTTTATCAGTCTGAAAGACTCAACCGGATGCGCAACGCTCGATAAGGCTGTTTTCAATTTAACATTCTTAATTAAAACAATGCCTTTTTTTCTTTTTAAAACCGACCAGACAACAATAGCTGCCACGAACAAAACAACAACGGCGGCAATCAGATAGAAATTACTCTCAAGCACCCTTGTACGCGTTAATTCAAATGCCTTTGCATAAGTTTCGCGGTCTACGCCTAACTTTGCATATTCCATAGCCTTATCGTATTCGCCTAAATCGTAATACGCCTTAGCAAGACCCCTGTACCCTAATTGGTTATTAATGTCCTGCGAAACAACCTGTTCCCAAGGTTCTTTTGCGGCGGCGAAATCGCCCTTCAGGGTTATAAGCTGCGCGTTTCTGACAAGTGTTCCGTATTCTGTTTCGGAAAAAACCGTTAAGGATTTACCGGTGCCGTCGGTTATCAGAACATCCGTACCGTTTACGGCGATTGCGGTTGGCAGGATAAATGTACCTTTTTGCTCGCCGTCGCCTATACTTCCGCCGAATACCGACAAAAGATTACGGCCGGCGTCATACCAAAAGATTCTTCCGGTCGTAGTGTCCAGGGCATATAAAAATCCGTCGGAATCCACATCAAGGCATCCGAGACTTTGTATCTGTTTAGAATACTGGTAATTACCCACCTGCGAATCGGCAAAATTTATATCCGAAGCATTCAGTATATCCTTACCGCCCGGATTAAAACGCCTGATCTGACCGTGCTGAATCTCATCATCTCCGCTTTTCCCAGTCGCAGTATAAATGAAGTTTTCCGAATCAACCACAATATCGGTAAACATATAAGGAAGCGACAGCTCATCCGTCGCCCTCTTAATATCGTTTGAGGTCAGCCTTTTCCATAAGCTCTGCAAGGCGCCCAAAACGGTTGTTTTAACGGTATTTGCGCCAAAAAAGCCCAAAAATTCCATTTGAGGCGAATAGAGAATAGCACCGTAATACGAACCGTCGCTTGCTATATATGTATATCCCTTTGAATCAACCGCCACTTTTATAGGGCGATACTGAAAGCCGGTGGGTATTAAAGGAGAATCCGGCAAAAGCAACAAGCGTTCAACCGTCCCATTATAGTTCAGCACTATTACCCTGCCGTTTTCGGTATCCGCTATATAAATCAGCCCGCTTTTATCAACGTAAATTCCCTGCGCGTCGGTAAAAACCAAAGATTCGCCGTTAAATTCAAGCTTGCCCAAGGACTTTATAATCTTATATTTACTGTCAAGAACATAAATTTTTGAGCTGCCGCTGTCGAGTATATAGGTTTTACCGTCAAAAACCGCAACATCCGAAAGCTTACTTTTATCGTCTGTACCGATTGCGGCACTGTCAATAACCTTTTCAACCTCATACATCGGTTTGGAAAAAACCGCCGTCTTATCGTTTGTATTGTAATCAACCCAATAAGTATAGCTTTTATAGGGTATCTCGTCCACATCCGCCGCGGATACTGTAAAAGAAAACAGCAGGCACAAACCTAATATGAAGGATATAAGGAATCTGCATTTTTTCATTTTCCTTACCTCCTATCCTTTAATACCGGCAGAGCCCATTGTTTCCTTAATACTGCTTTGCGAAACAAGATAAACCAAAACAGGCGGTATCATCATAATTACCGAAACTGCCATTGAAGAGCCGGTACGCGCAAGCCCGCCTGCCGCTATTGTGGACATAACCGTCGGCAGAGTTTTAAGCTGCTCGCTGAATATCGTACCCGCCGACTGCACATTCCAAAGCCCTAAAAATGTGAAAAGCGTAAGTGTCAAAACGCAGGGCTTGATTATCGGTACAATTATTCTGCCGAAAATACCGAACCAATCGGCGCCGTCTATATGCGCCGCCTCAATCAGGGCGTCGGGCACATAGCCGTCCATATACTGCTTCATAAGAAATACGCCCATCGAAGATGCAAGCGTCGGCAAAAGATACACAAAATATGTATTGATAACGCCTAACGAAGAATAAATAATGTACTGAGGAATCGCCAGGGTATAGCTGTTGAAAAGCAATGCAAACTGTATTACCGTAAATATAATTCCTTTGAATTTAATATCGGTTTTAGAAAGCACGAACGCCGCCATTGCCGAAAAAACAACACAAAGCGCCGTACCAGCCACCGCGATAAACACACTGTTGAAAACATAGCGTGAGAGCGGCACCGAAAGACCTGAAATCAGGTCTGGCAAAGCCATATAATTTGAAACGGTAGGTCTTTTAACCGTAAAAAGCGTCGGCGGAAAGACAAGCAGCTCATCCAGCGGTTTAAAGGATGTTACAATACAGTAAATCATCGGCAAAAGCGAAAATAAACCCGCCGCAAAAAGGAAAAGAAAATAAAAGAAATTTCCCGCCCTGCTTCTGGTGTAGCGCCTTGTCTGATTTCTTGCCGGAAGATGTAATATTGCTTTTAGATTTTTCATTTTATCATCCTCCCGCTTTATTGATAAGCTTGTTGGTTATCCAGCGCGTCAATACCATCAGCAGGAACAGAATAACCGATAACGCCGAAGCATAGCCCATTTCATACTTTACCGTGCCGACATCGTTTAAATAGGAGACTATCGTATCCGCCGCATACCCCACCGTAGGGTAGCCCGCAAGCTGTTGAATTATGCTGCTTATGGAGAATGCGCTTGATATCTGCATAACGGCAGAAAATAAAAGCATATGCTTCATTCCGGGTAAGGTTATATACCACAGCTCCTGCCAGCGGTTGCGGATACCGTCTATCGCGCCCGCCTCGTAAAGCTCGGTATTGATATTCTGCAATCCCGAAAGATTTGAAAGAAACGAAATACCGAGGCTCGACCACAACTGCACAGCTACAACAATCGGCACAATATAATCAGCATTTGAAAGCCATGCAATCGGCTCGATAATAAAGCCGGCAGAAAGCAAAAAGCTGTTTATATAACCGTAGCTGTCGCTTGAAAAAAGTATCTGCCAGATAAACACTGCCGACCCCGCAAGCGACGGTGCATAAAACATAAAGGAAAACAGCGTTCTCGCCGTTCTGCCGAATTCATTGATAAACCACGCCAGTACAAAGGAAAGCAGAAAGCCTGCCGGACCTGTCAGAATAGCAAGAAGGATTGTGTTTTTTAATACGATGGGAAATATGTTATCGTGTAAAAGCATTCGGATATAATTATCAAGCCCCGCAAAAGACGGCAGAGATACCATATCGAAATTAAAAAAGCTCAATATCATAGAAGCTAAAACCGGCAGAACAATCATCAGGGAAAAAATAATCAAAAAAGGAGCAAGCAGTACATACAGCTGCCAGCGTCTGCCGCTGAGCGTAGGATTTTTCATCTGTTTTGCCATTTGCTTTCCTCCTTAATATTTTTTATTTGCATATTCTTTTATTTTACGCGCAATCTCATCATTGCTGACCCGTGCCCAGTCGGTAATAGCCTCTTTTTCTGTTGTTTCACCGTTATACACGCTCCAAAAAGCCTGGTCTATCGAGCGCGATACATAATAGCTTCCCGGCACTTCGGGTATTTCTTTTACATTTGACCATTGCTTTAAAATAGTATTAAGGCTGCTATTGTCCCACGAAAGTCTTTTCAGCGCTTCAACATTCGATGTTGAGATTCTCCCCGACTGACCTAAAACCGTTTCGCAGTTAAAGGAATAGTTATACTGTGTATCTGCCGACAGCCACCATTTCAAAAATTCCCATGCCGCCTGCTTTTCTTTGCTTGATTTCATTATGGCGCAGCCTGTGCCCGCGCCCGCGGCGGAGCGGTCAACCGTACCGTCCGCCCTTACAGTGCCGGGCAGCTCATACATCGCCCACTTGCCCTCAATTTCAGGCGCAGCTACCGCAAAGGTCAAATACTGTGTATAAGACGCAATTCCCAGCGGTATAGTGCCGACGCGGAAACGCTGATAAAAATTGACGTCCGGGTTAAGCTTATATTTAGTGTAAAAATCAGTCCAGAATTTAAAAACCTGAACAGAGGCGGGAGAGGCTAAATTCGTCGCGTCCAGTGCAGAGTTATACATACTTTCGCCGTTCTGCATTAAAAGCGTCGGAAAAATACTCAATCCGCCCGCACCCGTATTAACGGTTGTAGCGTCGGTTATTTTCAGATAAGGAAGATATGAGTTCATATTCTTTCTTTGGATAACCGCCGTTGCCGAAATGAAATCCTCCCAGGTTTTCGGCACCTCTAAGCCCAGCTCCCGAAATATATCCGTTCTCACAAACATTACGTTAAAGGACTGTGTATCCGGCAACGCATAGGTTTTCCCTTTATATATGTAAGGTACTTCCGCTCCCGTTTGAAAATTTTTCAACACTTCTTCGTAATCCTCAAACTGCGTCAGGTCATAGAGAACGCCGCGCATTGCAAGATTTACGGGTTCGGTTCTTGCCATCTGCAAATACAAGTCGGGCGAGTTGTTTGAAACAATACCCTGAACAACAGAGGCATTTACCTGCTCAACCTTAACATTGATTCCCGTATTCGGTGAAAAATCCTCCTGTATCAGAGCATTTAATATCTTGACCTGATCTCTGCCCCAGTTGACCCATATTTTTACGGTCGGCGCGTTTTTGTCATTTAACGATTCGGTCGTATAGTCGCCGCTGAACGAAACTAAAAATCTTTTAACGCTGAAACCTATTTTTGAAAAGAAGCCGGCTTTTCCGCTGTCAGCCTTTTTATCCGGCGCGGAAAGAATAATCTTATCTAATGACAGCGGCATATTTTTTATATCGTAAAGCCATGAAGAAAGCGTTTGATAGCAGGAATAATATGAGCTTAAATACAAGTGTGAATTATAACGGTTGTCGCACATGTTTTTTACGATTCGCGCCATATTTTTAACCGCGCCGTCTAATTCACCGTTTATATTCTTTTTTTCGTTCAGCTCTTTTGAAAGAACCGTCAGCTCATCGTAGATGCCCTGCAATGTTTCTTCAAAATTCGGTATTTGCTTATATAATTCATAATCACGGTTGCTGTCAGGACTTTCGCCCGTGACCATAACAACCGAAAGATACATATCGCCTATTTCGGCACAAATCGTATTCAGCTTATCGTAAATTTCCGCCACTCCCGCAAGCGTTACGCTTAAAGAGAGAGTGTGTGTTCCCTTTGTCAGATAAAACAGATATGCCTCGCCGTTTTCATTCGCCAAATCCTGATACTGCCAGGCAGTTTTATAGGGGAAACCGACTGCTTTCATTTCTTCAAAAGGAGTTTTGCCGTCTATTTTAAGCCAGCGGTATGCACTGCCGTTCATAACGGTATTCTGCTTAAACTGAAAGCCCAATTTATACAAGCCGTCCTCGGGCGCCCCTATTTCCCAGGCAAGCTCCTGATTAGGCTGACTCCATGTAGAACCGCCTATGTAATTTATCATGGAATTGACCGCGCTTTTAGGGCTGATGTCCGTACTGCCGGTATCCGCTTTGGCAGTAAGCGAATAATCGTTTCTGTAAAGCGCATTTTCAGCCTCGATCACCTGCTGTTTGCCGTCGTATTTTTTATATGCCGAATATTCGGCGGACACTTCATCATAGGATTTTATTTCCTCGGGCTTAGCAAACACAATATCGTTAAAAGCAAAACTATCCCCGATATTTTCAACCGTTACGGTATGTGTGCCGGCGGTCAAATGAAAGGTATAAGGAGTCAGCCTGACACCTGTCTTATCATATGCTTTAGAAGACATATAGCCTTCCTTCTGTTTTTGCTTAGGCGCACTCTGGTCGCCGTTGGAAAGGGTTCTTATTTCCCCGGCATCTTCATAAATAACCCGCGCCTCCAACTCTGCCGCTTCTGCGAACGAATATCCGCCGTCAACCTTTACAGCATAGTCTATCTTCTGCGTACCGGCACTCAGCGGCTTAAAAAAAATTGTCAGCTCATATTCCCCTTCTTCCGCTACGGCAATACGCTTTTCGGTGCTCTGATTGCTTTTTAATACAATATCAGTATTGCCGGCATTCTCCGCCGAAATGCAGATGCTCGCGCTTAAAATCTGCAAAACAATTATCATAGCCGTTAATATTTTGAATGTCCTTTCCAATCGGATCCACCGTTCCTTTCGGGAATAAATTATATATTATCTGTTTCTGTTATTCTATCGGTAAATATACCCTCATCCGCCGTAACAGCAATTATGATTATTTAGTTCTTTTATTTAGAAAAGAAAAAATTAACTAATTTGTCATTATATACATTTTAAACAAAGATGAGATTTTTCTATTGAATATTTTACATTTATATGATAACATAATTTTAGAAAATCTAATATAATAATACTCTCTTATTTTATGTAAATTTTGACCTTGAAAAGAGACTGTACAATGAATGATTATAAAGAAAAAGAAAGCCCATTGGTAACCGGACAAACATTCATAAAGTATTTTTATACCATTATGCCTCTGGATCATGCCGATGTTAACGCCCATTGGCACCAGCATATGGAATTGATTCTAATAGCCAAGGGTTCTATTCCAATCACTTTGGAAAATGCAACTATCACAGCCAAGAAAGGTGATTTGTTGATTATTGCACCGAACTGTCTTCATGAATGGCACTGCGATTCCGACCCCGTTGAGTACCATTGCATACAATTAAATATAGACCGCCTTTTAAATCAGACATCTGCCTCATCTAAAAATCTCTTACCTATTATGGAAAACAACATTGAATACATACCGCTAATCTCTGATTCTACGCTTAACAATCACATAGAAGAACTGATTTATCTGCAAAACACTTCTCCCGATTCTCTTTATACGCTTTCTAAAATTTTCTATATATTAGCCTATCTTAATGAACACTGCGTCACAAAATCACACATATATATATCCGATGAACGAATTGCAAAGATTCTGAAATATATAAATGCCCATTTTAACGAAAAACTGTCAACAAAAATTCTGAGCGAACAGTTTTCTTACAGCGAATCATATTTATGCCGAAGATTTAAAACCGTGACCGGTGTAACCATTAAACGCTATATTTTAATTTACCGATTGGATAAAGCAAGCCATCTGCTGTGCGATACCGAATATGATATCGGTGAAATCAGTATTAAATGTGGTTTTTCCGATTTCAGCTATTTTTCCAGCAACTTTAAAAAGCGCTTTAAATATACTCCGTCCGAATATCGGAAAAGGACTAAAAAAGATTAATATAAAACAAACACATTTTTTCATACCGATTTTAAAAAATTTATCTTTTTGGAAAGCGAATAAACAATTTAAATACAAAATACCAAATTAAACATAACCACCTGAAACACATTCGTCATACAAAGTTTCGAGGATATGTCATAAGTGTATCAATCAGTCGTGCCGTTAGGTTGTAAATTGTTTCTAATTCATCAAGACCGCAGATTACAGCATACATCACGATACCGTAAGGTTCTGCTCAAATAAAGACAGCGGTTCTGTTTCGGCTTTCCGTTTCAGATATCCGAGAACCTGAAGCTGTGCGCAATAAATTTCCTTTTTTCTATCCCGTTCCTGCTGCTCACGCTGGCGTTTCCATGTGTTGGTCAGGTAGGTACCGCTGAGGGTATCAATTTTTCCTTGCAGGGATTTGATTTGCTTATCAATCTTTTGTACTAACTTTGTCATTCTGTTCATCCTTTCTTAGCGGCGATATTTGATTATGTTACCTATATAATACGATTTTCCGGCGATTGCTTGGCGCAGAAATTCTTCCATTGTCAACAAGCTGCCCGCCAGTAAAACATAATCATCGTCATTAGAGAAAGTAATTATTGTTTTTTCTAATTTCAACAAGGTGATATCTTCTATACACTCCTCGCCTAATTTCGGTTCAATATGGTTTTTCAAAAGATTGTAGTAATGGATATAAGTCGAGTCCTTGGTGCTCGTTTCTTTTTTCTTGATCCACAGTGCTGCAATATCCTTAAAAGGTATTTGGGTACTTGTTTTTAACATTTATAGTCCTCCATTCGACCACATTTTGCTTTGTATTAACTATTTTACAGGACAAAACTTTAGTGAAATCGGAAATCTTTCCGAACTTTCGACAATATTCCGCAAAACGCATTGACAAATCTAACACCATTTTGTATAATAATTAGATGGAAATAATATGCATTGTTTCGTATAGTTAAATACTTTGCGAAAATATTCGGCGCCTTTTCGAAGGTGCCGTTTTTTATTACCCGTTTATATTCCAGCTCAATTAAACAGCACAATACAGTTTAACATAACGGTATCAACATTACAAGTATTTAGTATAAAACCGTTCAATTTAGCGGTAAAATATATGTGTGAAAGGCGGTGAGGCTATGGATACACATAAAAGGCTTCGTCAATTATTGGATGAGCGCGGATGGACTGAATATCGTTTATCAAAGGAGTGTGGTTTGTCGGAATCAACTCTTGCTAATATTTTCAGAAGGAACACGCTACCTTCTATTAGTACATTAGAGGCTATATGCACCGGATTCGGTATCACTATTTCTCAATTTTTCGCAGAAGGAGATATGGTTGAAATGACTCCCGAAATCAAAGAGCTTTTTGACTCTTGGGTTAGCCTCACGGCAGAACAGAAGAATGCTGTTATGCAAATGATACGCACGCTTAATTCCAATAAATAATAATTAATGCCGCCCATTAAGGACGGCATTTTTTTGAAGCATTTACTTTGTCTTTTCTTTGGTTAATGCGTAGTAATTTTTGCCCACTTGCATTTACGGCAGAAGTAAGGTATAATGTCAACACACGTAAGGTTGTGTGTTGGTACGACCACATAATATTAGCATGGTAATAGGTGGCATCTTTTGAAATCAGTCTTGCTTTTACGACCACATTTCATCCCACAGACCGAAATGGAGTAGGCGGAAACAATGGAGAAAAGATGCCCCAAGACGATATTTTGGCTGAGCGAAAAGCCTTATAAACCGCCAAAGACGGCTAAACAAGAGGCTTTCAGATGGCTTCGGGACGTAGGGGCCGCAGGTTCAAATCCTGTCACCTCGACCAGTCGAGAGCCTCGACGCGCAAACGCGTAGTCAGGCTTTTTTTATTCCTTTTTTCTCGCGAATAAGCTTGGTTACAAACACTCATACCAAACAGGGCTTGGAGCCAAACGAGCTCCGGGCTCTTTTCTTATTTTCATCAAAGGCGCACGCGACAAAGCTGGCGTCTTTTTTAATTTTTCTTTACAAGCAGAGCTTGGAGCCAAATGCGCTCCAAGCTCTTTCTTTTGCTTAAGTCCTGCAAACAAGCTCTCCGTTATCTACGTCAACTTTAAGTGTCGCACCGGCGTCAATATCACCCTGCAATATCTTACGCGCAATAAGTGTTTCCATACTTGACTGCAGATAGCGGCGAAGCGGTCTCGCACCGTAAAGCGGATCAAAGCCGCGGTCTATTATCAGCGCCTTAGCCTCAGGAGTTATTTCAAGATTTAAGGAGCGAGCCGCAAGACGAGAACGCAGCGACTGCGTCATAATATCGATAATTCCGGTAAGATTCTCTTTTGTAAGAGGACGGAACATTATTATTTCATCCAAACGATTAAGAAATTCAGGTCTAAATGAGCGGTGAAGTTCATTCATTACGGATTCTTTGGCTTCTTCTGAAATATTTCCGTCGCTTTGTATGCCGTCGAGCAGATACTGACTGCCGAGATTTGAAGTTAATATAATGATAGTATTTTTAAAGTCTACGGTACGTCCTTGAGAATCGGTTATTCTGCCGTCATCAAGAATTTGAAGCAAAATGTTGAAAACGTCCGGATGTGCCTTTTCAATCTCGTCAAACAGTACCACGCTGTAAGGCTTGCGGCGTACAGCTTCTGTCAATTGTCCGCCCTCATCATAGCCGACATATCCGGGAGGCGCCCCGATAAGGCGTGAAACCGAGAATTTTTCCATATATTCGGTCATATCGATACGCACGATATTATGCTCGTCATCAAACAGACACTCCGCAAGCGATTTCGCGAGCTCTGTTTTGCCTACGCCTGTGGGTCCTAAGAACAGAAACGAACCTATCGGACGATTCGGGTCAGATATTCCCGCGCGTGAACGAAGTATGGCTTCGGTCACCTTTTGCACCGCCTCGTCTTGACCGACAACACGTTTGTGCAGATAACTGTCCAGATGCAATAGCTTCTCCCTTTCACCTTCCATCAGTCTTGCAACCGGGATTCCCGTCCAGCGAGCAACTATGTTTGAAATCTCCTCTTCGGTTACGGTGTCGTGTACCATAGTGTTTTGCTTTGATTCTTCAGAAGCCTTTTCAGCCTCTTCAAGCTGTTTTTGGAGAGCCGGCAAATCAGAATAGCGTAGCTTTGCCGCTTTTTCATATTCGTAATTTAATTGAGCGTTTTCAATATCGGAATGCAGCTGCTCGATGCGTGCCTTCAGCTCTTTAACACTGTCAACCGCCTTTTTCTCGGTCTCCCAAAGAGCTTTTTTCGCATTGAAGCTTTCTTTAAGATTGGCAAGCTCTTCACGCAATTTCTCAAGTCTTTCTTTGCTGAGCCGGTCATCTTCCTTTTTCAGCGCCATTTCTTCAATTTCAAGCTGCATTATTTTACGGCGCACAGCGTCAAGCTCCTCAGGCATAGAGTCTATTTCCGTACGAACCTGCGCACAGGCTTCATCAACAAGATCAATAGCTTTATCAGGCAGAAAACGGTCGCTTATATATCTGTCGGATAATGTGGCGGCCGCAACCAATGCGTTATCATGAATGCGAACACCGTGATAAACCTCATAACGCTCCTTTAAGCCCCTGAGTATTGAGATTGTATCCTCAACAGTAGGTTCGTCAACCTGAACCGGCTGGAAACGGCGTTCAAGCGCCGCGTCTTTCTCAATATATTTACGGTATTCATCAAGCGTTGTAGCTCCTATGCAGTGAAGCTCGCCTCTCGCGAGCATAGGCTTTAAGAGGTTTCCGGCATCCATACTGCCTTCTGTCTTTCCAGCTCCCACTATTGTGTGCAACTCATCGATAAAAAGAAGTATTTTACCTTCGCTCCGGCGAATTTCTTCCAAAACGGCTTTAAGTCTTTCCTCAAATTCTCCCCGATATTTCGCTCCTGCTATTAAAGAACCCATATCCAGAGAAAAAATGGTCTTATCCTTTAATCCGTCCGGAACATCACCGCGCACTATACGCTGAGCCAGTCCTTCAGCGATAGCGGTTTTGCCGACACCGGGCTCACCTATTAAAACAGGGTTGTTTTTTGTTTTTCTTGATAAAATACGAATGACATTACGAATCTCCGAATCTCTGCCGATAACGGGATCCAACTCATTCTTTCTCGCCCTTTCCACCAAATCAGAACCGTACTTGCCTAACGCGTCATATGTGCTTTCGGGATTATCTCCGGTGACCGGTGAACTTTTTACCTTGGAAAGCTCTTTTATAAACGCACTTTTTGTTATGCCGTGATCAGATAAAATTTTCTTGACCGCAGGTGTCGCGGAAGTAAATATACCGAGCATCAGGTGCTCAACCGAGACGTATTCATCGCCCATGGCTTTTGCCTGTTTCTGAGCCTCGTTTATTACACGCTCGGTTTCTTTGGAAAGATATATTTCACTTTCGTTTCCGAGAGTTGGCAGTTGAGAAATTGCGGTGTCAAGCTCTGATAAAATAGCATTACTGTCCGCTCCCATTTTGCCGAGCAGCGACGGAATAAGCCCGCCGTCCTGATCTATAAGGGCATACAGTAAATGTTCCGGCATTATGGTGGGATTACGGTTTTCCTTTGCCATCTCTTGAGAGGTTTGTATCGCCTCTAAGCTTTTTTGTGTATATTGTTGTGAACTCATAAACAATCCCTCCTGTATCTATTTCATTATCTTAAAGAATTATATCTGAATTTATTAAATAATTATAATATGCTATTTCTATACTTCTGGCGTCCGCCCTTCCGCAAAGATAGTCTTTCATCTGCTTGTCGAAAAGTTTTATATAGCTTGAAATCGCTTTGGCAAGCTCGTCAGGAGTACAATCTTTCGTAGGAACGGAAATGCTGCGAACAAATTTACCGTCATATAATGCGTATTCTATTCGCACTCCGGAAGCGCTCGGCAAATGAGCGTCCTCAATACGCTTCCACAGACGGAAAAAATCTGTCATATTTTTTATAAGCGACTGTGACTGTGTACGGAATATAACACTGAGTCTGCCGATGGAATCATTTCCGCCGCCGTAAAGCTCAACTTCGTATTTGACTGTCGGTCGGTACTTATATTCCAAAGAGCTTTTAAGAGACATACTTTGCGAATGAGGTGTAAAAAAAGGTATGATTTCACTTGACGGCATCATGAGCTGTTCTATAGCGGTAAACACATCGCTTATTCGTCTTTCCGGAGTAGTGTAATTTACATATTCGGCTAAAATCTGGTTTACGAGATTAGAGCGTGAGGTTCCCGACTTATGTGCCAGCATATCGATTTCTCTTACAACATTTTCGTTGAGCATTAAACTGTATAATGTTTTTCCCAAAATCATCATTCCTTTTCTTTTCTGCTCGATTTGTAATGTATTAAATTTATTACATTACATTTATATTATAATACCAAAAATAAATTTGTCAAGAGTTTTATATAAATTTATTTACGAATTATATTTTTTTACTTAAATTTTACCGCGGGAATTGTAATAAATCGGAAAGAATCATTTTAAGCAAACGGAATACCCGACAAAAAGCGTGTAGATCTTTTTGACACGCTCAGCGGCAGGACTCAGTTTTACTACCGCTGTTTTACTTAAGTCAAAAAAATATATTGACATTTTTCTATATGTTGCATATAATAACACATAGACATTTATCTATGAAAGGTAATTGAGAGAAATGGATGAAAAAAGAATCGCGGAAATTTTCAAAGCGTTTTGTGATGAAAACCGCATCAGGATTATAAAACTGCTGCGTTCAGGTGAAAAATGCGCCTGCAAGCTGCTGGAAGAAATCAATGTCACGCAGCCTACGCTTTCCCACCATATGAAAATTCTTTGTGACGCTGAAATAGTCGTTGGGCGCAAAGAGGGAAAATGGACACACTATTCTATTTCAGAAAAAGGTGTTAAGCAGGCAAAAGAATGTTTGAGGCATTTGACAACACTTGATGTTGAAAGCACAAACGAGTCGTGCCGTGAAAAGTGAGAAAGTTTATTTGTTGCTTTTCCGCACGGCTTATATTCGTGACAATAAATAGACATATTTCAATATAACTATATGAGAGGCATTTTATGGAGGCACTGAAAACAATTTGGGACTTTTTTCAAAATGAAGTCCTCGGTATGAACTGGCTGAATCGTCTCATTGAAACAATTTTAAACGCTTGCGGTTTGGATACCGCTGGCAAAATAGGAGGGAGTATTCAGTTTTTCATCTATGATACAATAAAAATTATGGTACTGCTCGGCGTTTTGATTTTGATTATCTCGTATATTCAAAGTTATTTCCCGCCCGAAAGAACAAAAAAGATACTCGGCAGATTTCACGGAATATGGGCAAATATCATTGCCGCCCTGCTCGGTACGGTAACACCGTTTTGCTCGTGTTCCTCTATTCCGCTGTTTATCGGATTTACAAGCGCGGGTCTGCCGCTTGGCGTTACATTTTCCTTTTTAATTTCTTCACCAATGGTCGATCTCGGCAGTCTCGTTTTGCTGATGAGTATTTTTGGTTGGAAAGTTGCTGTTTTGTATGTGATTTTCGGTTTAGTTATTGCTGTAACAGGCGGAACTCTGATCGAAAAATTACACCTTGATAATCAAGTGGAAGAATATATCCGAAACGGTCACTCGATTGATGTTCCGCAGGAAGAACTGCGTTTTAAAGACCGTATGAAATTCGCGTGGGAACAGGTCTTTGAAACAGCCGAAAAGGTTGCTCCCTATATTCTGATTGGCGTATGTATCGGCGCTTTCATTCACAACTGGATTCCCGAAGAATTTATTGTAAAAGCACTCGGAGAAAATAATCCGTTCGGCGTAATTCTTGCTACGATAGTCGGTATTCCGATGTATGCGGATATTTTCGGTACAATACCGATTGCAGAAGCCCTGCTTGCGAAAGGCGCTTTGCTCGGAGTTGTCCTTTCCTTTATGATGGGCGTTACAACGCTCTCGCTCCCTTCAATGATTATGCTTCGCAAGGCAGTTAAGCCCAAGCTGCTCGGTATTTTCATTGGAATATGCGCTGCCGGCATTATTATTGCAGGCTATCTTTTCAACGCAATACAATATTTGATTGTTTAAATTCAGGAGGTTATTATTATGGCATTATTTAACTTTGGAAAGAAAAAGGCAGAGGAGAAGAAAACACCCGCTTGCGCTTGCAGCTGCGGTTGTTCTGCCGGTGAAGCGGAAAGCATTACAAACGATTGCTGTCCTGATTTGAAAGAGGGAGAAATCCGCTGTATCAAAGTGTTAGGGTCAGGTTGTAAATCCTGTCACGAACAATTTGAATACGCAAAACAGGCGGTAAATGATATGGGACTTTCCGTAGAGGTCGAATACATTACCGATATGCGGAAAGTAATGGAATACGGAGTTATGAGTATGCCTGCCCTTGTTGTCAATGAAAAGGTTGTCGCTATGGGAAAGGTTTTGAAAGCCGCTGATGTAGCCGCTCTGCTGCACAAGCTGGGGTTTTAACAATGGATAAGAAAAAGGTAGCATTTATTTGTGTGCATAACTCCTGCCGCAGCCAGATAGCCGAAGCGCTCGGAAGGCTTCTCGCCGGCAATAAATACGAATTTTTTTCCGCCGGCACCGAAACAAAGCCCTGTATAAGCAAGGACGCCGTAAGGCTTATGAAAAAGCTGTACGGCATAGATATGGAAAAAGAGCAGTACAGTAAAACCCTTAATGAAATTCCGACGCCCGACATTGCGATATCAATGGGGTGCGATGTCGGCTGTCCTTATATCGGCAGGGAATTTGACGATAACTGGCAGCTGCCCGACCCGACCGGAAAGGACGACGAGGCGTTTATCGCGGTTATAAAGGAAATAGAGCGGCAAATAAGGCTGCTGTAACCGCACCAAAAACAAAAAAATATGCAGAAAGTGAAAAAGAGCCGTAAGAAACGGCTCTTTTTCACTTTTAAGGGGTTTGAGGAGAGAACTTCTCTTTTTAAAAGAGAAATTATACCAAAACGGGTGCGGCTCCCTTCTTGGTACATTCTTATGTTAACCTATAATTTTTTCATTTCTGTGAACTGTTTTTAAATTTTTAAGGAATATAATATGTATATTTGACAATACTAATAACCGATAGCCTAAACCGCCTTAAAAAACTGAAAGGATATGTTTCAATGAAATATTCGGAATACCACTCAAAATCAAAATTCAAAGGCAGTCCCGCCTTTTATATAATCTTAGCCTGCTGCCTGCTGGCAATAGGGGGAGCCGCCTGGTTCGCAGCGTCAGAAATAAGCAGCCGCGGCACACAAAATGAGCAAAGCAGCGATAATCCCGGCTCCTCTGTTTATACTCCCCCGCAAAGCAGCATTTTATCCGAAAGCTCCGATCCGGCTCCTTCAGGTCAGGTAGACCAAAACGTATCGGACGAGCCTTATTCGTCTGAAGAAACCGCTTCGACAGAGGCTCCCGCAAAAGAACCCGCCGCCACCTTCAGTATGCCGGTACAGGGTGAGATAATAAAGGATTACAGCGACAAAGAGCTTCAGTATTCCGCCACCTACGGCGATATGAGACTGCACACCGGAATAGACATCGCCTGTGAGGACGGTACTGCGGTAAGCGCCGCCGGCAGCGGAAGCGTGCTTTCGGTTGAGGAAAGCGTCTCACTCGGAACAGTTGTTACAATAGACCACGGCAGCGGAATAACCGCCAGATACGCCTCTATTAAAGACGCGAAGGTCAAAGCAGGCGATAAGGTAGCCGCGGGCGATATAATCGGCTCGGTCACATCGATTCCCGGCGAATGCGCCGACCAGAGCCATCTTCATTTTGAAATCACCAAAGACGGACACTCCGCCGAACCGCTCAGTACTCTCGGCCTGAAATAACATCGGCAAATTTAAAAATCGCGCCCCCGAAATCCGCGTTTAGGGGCACACGGTCCGCCCGTTTCGGGCGGACCGTCTTTAATTTCGTATTAATCGATATTTTACGGAAATAAAGCAAAATAATGATTGACTTTTTTACGTTTATTGCTTAAAATCGTATATGAATATTCTTATTTTCGGTTGTGTTATAAATGGTTTTTTCAAGTCTGTTTTTTATTTTCTTTTTTCTGCCTCTTAATCTTCTGATATATCTTTCGGTCAAAAGCATAAAAGCGAAAAACAGGGTAATGCTGATTTTTTCGCTGATTTTTTATGCGTGGGGTGAACCTGTATACATACTGCTGCTTGTAGGTATGACCTTTATCGACTGGTGGCTGTCTCTTCGCATTTCGGTTTGTGAAAAAGGCTCTAAAGAAGCGCGCATGCTGCTTGCAGGCGTGGTTTTTGCCGACCTTTTGCTGCTCGGTATATTTAAGTACGGCACCTTCACCCTCTCAAATCTTAAAATTCTCACAGGATTCCCGCAGCATATTCCTCAAATAATGCTGCCTATCGGCATATCCTTCTACACCTTCCAGCTGCTGACCTACTGCGTGGACGTTTACCGCGGAGACGCTCCGGTACAGAAGAGCTTTCCCACCCTGCTGCTATATGTAAGTATGTTCCACCAGTGCATCGCCGGCCCTATTGTGAGGTACAGGGACATAAACGCCGAGCTTGAAAACCGCCGCGCGACTTCTGATGATATTTCAGACGGTATCAACCGCTTCGCCGCGGGGCTTGCCAAAAAGGCGCTGATAGCAAATACCTGCGCCGCTATAGCTGACAAGCTGCTGATAGCTGACGGCGGCGATATTTCGCTGCTCGCCTCAAGGAGCGTGCTGTCGCTCTGGGTCGGCGTGCTCGCCTTTTCCATTCAGATTTACGCCGATTTTTCCGCCTATTCGGATATGGCGATAGGTATGGGAAAGATGATAGGCATTCATTATACCGAAAATTTCGATTACCCGTATATGTCACGCTCGGTCAGCGAGTTCTGGCGCAGATGGCACATGACGCTCGGCAGCTTTTTCAGGGACTATCTTTACATTCCGCTGGGCGGAAGCCGGAAAGGCCTTGCCCGCACGGTGCTTAATCTGTTTATAGTATGGGCGCTTACGGGTCTGTGGCACGGCGCATCGTGGAATTTCGTGCTGTGGGGACTTTATTTCTTTGTATTCATCGCCGCCGAAAAGCTGTTTTTAGGCAGGGTGCTTGAGAAAAACCGGATAGTTTCCCACATTTATCTGCTTGTGGCGGTTTATTTCGGCTGGATACTCTTTAAATTCGACGATTTGAACGCGGTAGGCTCGGTGCTTAAAGGAATGTTCGGACTCAACGGCAACCCGCTTTCGGATTTTGAGTCACGCACTACGGTAATGAGCTACATTGTTATGCTGATAATATCCGTAATAGCCTGCACGCCGGTTATTAAAAACATATCCGAGCGGCTTAAATACAGCGCGCTCAATTCGGGAAAGGCATTCGCGGTATACTCTGCCGCGCAGCTTGTCATACCTGTCGTCCTGCTGGTTCTCTCGGCGGCGGCGCTTGTAGGCAACAGCTATAACCCGTTTTTGTATTTCAGATTTTAGAGGTGACGGACGATGAAAGAAAACAGTACCAAAAAAACAAACGTCACCGAAAACGGGGAGAAGGAAATACTGTCCGGAGTAAGGCGGCTGAGAATACTCGGCATTTTCAATATACGCATATTTATGCTTGTGCTTTTCGCCTTTTTTATTGTCTCGCTTATAATACCGCTGAGGCCCTCCTATTCGGAAAGTGAAAAGCGTGAGCTCGCGAAATTCCCTTCCTTTTCATTTTCAGCGCTTTTTTCGGGAGATTATTTTGACGGCATAAACGAATGGTACGCCGATACCTTCCCGTTCAGGGAAGCGCTTACGGGACTTAACGCGCGTGTTTCGGCGCTGTTCGGCAAAACCGACGTTCAGATACACGGAACAGTGGAGCAGGGAGACGAGATACCCGACCTTCCGCCCGAAAGCGAGGACAGTTCTTCTTCGGAGCAAACGGAGCACCAGGGGACCGAAAGCGTGGAGTCCTCAGAAAATCAGTCTTCTGAAAGCAGCAGTCAGACCTCCTCAGAAGAGTCGCAGGGCCAAACCGCAAGCGAACAGAAGCCGCCCGAAAACAGCACCCAGACCCTCGGAGCGCTGCTTATAAACGGCGATACTGCATATGAATATTATAACTTTGTAAGGGCAACGGCGGACAGCTATATCGCGGCGATAAACAACGCCGGCAGGCTGCTCGAGGGCAAGGCAACGGTTTACGATATTATCGTGCCCAACAGTATGGGCATCTGCGCGCCCGAGAGCATAACCTCCGGAATAAACACCTCCGACCAGAAAAAGGCCATAAGCTATATGTATTCAGGAATGAAGAATGTGAAGACCGTTTCGATTTTTGATACATTGAAGGCGCATAATAACGAATATATCTACTTCCGGACCGACCATCACTGGACGGCGCTGGGCGCCTACTACGCCTACTGCGAGCTGATGAAGGCAAAAGGCGTTTCGCCCTCTCCGCTTGACAGCTTTACGGTGCGGGAGTTCCCGAATTATCTGGGCTCGTTCTATACCTCAAGCGGAAAGCTGCCGCAGCTCGCGGCGAATCCCGACACGGTGTACGCCTACCAGCCTAAAGAAACAAATTCAATCGACGTGCTGTACGAAAACGGCGTATGGAAATACGGTCAGGAAATAATTTCGGATATGACCACCGCATCACAGGGCTCAAAGTATCTGACCTTTATAAAGGGCGACCGTCCGCTCAGCATAATAAAGAACCCTGTCCTGACAGACGGCTCCGCCTGCGTGGTTATAAAGGAGTCCTACGGAAACGCCTTTGTTCCCTTCCTTGTTTCGCATTATCAGAACGTATATATAATCGATTACCGTTATTTCTCAAAGGTTGACAAGAGGGGTCTTGTGCAGTTCTGCACCGACACCGGAGCGAAGGACGTTATTTTCATTAACAATATCTCCGCTACAAGAAGCAAGTCGCTTGTTGCCTCTATTGCCGGACTGGTACGCTGATATTTACCGAATAAGTCATATAAAAACCATATTTTCAAGCCTTTTTGAATTGTACGCGCCCAATTCTTATGGTATGATATAACTGTAAAAAAAGATTGTGAGGTAAAGGCTTATGAATAAGGATATTACTCTTGTTGTCATGGCTGCGGGAATGGGCAGCCGCTTCGGCGGGCTCAAGCAGATCGAGCCGATAGGCAAAAACGGCGAAGTACTGCTTGACTACTCTGTTTACGACGCGGTAAAGGCGGGCTTTAACAAGGTTGTATTTGTAATAAAGCACTCGATTGAGCAGGATTTCAAAAAGGTTGTCGGAAAGCGCATTGAAAAAATGGTCAGAACCGAATATGTTTTTCAGGAAAACGACGCTCTGCCCGAGGGCTTTACCTGCCCTGCCGACAGGGTAAAGCCGTGGGGTACCGCGCACGCCGTTTTATGTTGCCGCGAAAAGGTGCATGAGCCGTTCGCCGTCATAAACGCCGACGATTATTACGGCAAATCCGCGTTCGGGAAAATAGCGGAGTTCCTTAAAAACAGCAGCGGGGATTACTGTATGGTCGGTTTCAGGCTTGTGAACACGCTCACCGAGAACGGATATGTTTCCCGCGGGGTGTGCGAGACCGAGAACGGAGAGCTTAAAACCGTGACCGAGCGCACCAAAATTCAGAACTGCAAGTATACAGAGGACGACGGCAAGACATGGATACAGCTTCCCCCCGATACGGTGGTTTCAATGAACCTCTGGGGCTTTATGCCGGATATTTTTGATTACGCCGCCGAAGGCTTCAAAGAATTTCTGAAAGAAAAAATAAATGTTTCGAAATCCGAGTATTTCCTGCCTACTGTAGTTTCAGGCCTTATTGAATCGGGTGAAAAGAAGGTAAAGGTGCTTGTCGCCGAGGATAAGTGGTACGGCGTTACCTACCGTGAGGATAAGCAGAAGGTCTGCGACGCGATAAATAAAATGACAGCCGACGGACTTTACGAAGGACTTTAAAAGGAGCGGGGAATATGAAATTCATAACGGTTGACACATATGAGAAATTAAGCCGTCAGGCGGCGAACATCATTTCCGCGCAGGTCATAATAAAGCCGGACTGCGTTTTGGGTCTCGCTACCGGTTCTTCGCCCCTCGGCACATATAAGCAGCTTATAGATTGGTACAATAAAGGCGATATTGATTTCAGTTCTGTCACATCGGTAAACCTTGACGAGTATGTGGGGCTTGACGGCAGCAGTAACCAGAGCTACCGCTACTTTATGAACAAAAACTTTTTCGAGCATATCAATATAGATATAAACAATACCTTTGTCCCGAACGGCTGCGCCGACGACCTCGTGACAGAGGGGCTCAACTACGACCGTCATATAGAGGAACTCGGCGGAATAGACCTTCAGCTGCTCGGAATAGGGCTTGACGGTCATATCGGCTTTAACGAGCCGGACAGGTATTTTGTAAAAAGCACCCATGTCGTGGACCTGCACGAAAGCACTATAAAGGCTAATTCCCGCTTTTTTGCAAATGAGGATGAGGTTCCTAAGCAGGCGATAACAATGGGTATGGTTTCCATAATGCAGGCTAAAAAAATTCTGCTTATAGCGTCCGGAAAAGCCAAATACGATATTCTCAAAAAAGCGTTTTACGGGCCTATCACACCGGAAATTCCGGCATCGATACTTCAGCTTCACCCCGATATAACGGTTATTTACAGCGAAAACTGAGGAACACGGTATGATTATCTACAACGCCGAAATAAACGGCGAGCTTAAAACGGTAAAACTAAAGGACGGCAAAATTGTCTCGGTAGAGCCGAACACGGGCAGCGGCGATATTGACGCCGGCGGAAATCTGCTTTTGCCGGGGCTTATAGACGTGCACACTCACGGCTGTATCGGAATGGACACTATGGACGCTGATTTCGCACCCATGTGCCGCTTTTACGCGGAGCACGGAACAACGTCGTTTCTCCCCACCACAATGACTATGGGGTATGACGCGCTCGAAAGGGTGACAGAAGCGAAAACAGACTTTCCGGGCGCCGAGATTTTAGGCTTTCATTTTGAGGGACCCTACATTTCCGAAAAGCATAAGGGCGCGCAGAATCCGGCGTACATAAAAAAGCCGTCCGCAAAGGAATTTTCACGCTTTAAAAACGTGAAAATGGTGACGATAGCTCCCGAAAGCGAGGGCAGCGCGGAATTTATAAAGGCGGTAACACCCGAATGTATAGTTTCGATAGGCCATACCGACTGCACCTACGAAACGGCGCTTGAAGCCATTGAAAACGGCGCTTCCTGTCTTACCCATACCTACAACGCGATGCCGCCTTTTCATCACCGCAATCCCGGACCGATAGGCGCGGCGTTTGAGAAGCATATTTACGCGCAGATTATCTGCGACGGGTTCCATATTGCAAAACCCGTAGTGCTCGCGACCTACAAGATGTTCGGCGCGGAGCGTATGGTGCTTATAAGCGACAGTATAAGAAGCGCGGGACTGCCTGACGGCGAATATGAGTCGGGCGGACTCAAGGTGTTTCTCAAAGACGGAGCGGCAAGACTTGCCGACGGCACGATCGCCGGCAGCAGCGCGACACTGCTTGACTGCGTGAAAAAGGCGGTTGAATTCGGTATTCCGCTTGACGACGCGGTAAGAATGGCGAGCCGCACACCGGCGGAGCTTTTAGGGGTTAAAAAGGGAAGAATAGAGCCTGGGTATGACGCCGATCTGCTTATAACCGACCGAGAGCTTAATATCAAAACGGTAATCACAGCCGGAAAGGTGTTCAAATAAGCGATGTTTAAAACAAATGTAATGCGCATACTTGACCGCGCGAAAATACCGTATGAAGGCTTCAGCTATTCCGAAACACTGACAGAGGGTATACTTATCGCGGAGGCTCTCGGACAGGACAGCGCGAAGGTTTTTAAAACTCTTGTGACCGAGGCGGGGGACGGGCAGCACTATGTCTTTGTGATACCGGTCGCGAAAACCCTTGACCTTAAGGCGGCGGCGCGCGCCGCCGGCACAAAATCGGTCTCAATGCTAAAGCAGAAGGAGCTTTTGCCGCTTACAGGATATATCCACGGCGGCTGCTCGCCTGTCGGTATGAAAAAGCCGTTTAAAACGGTAATTGATAAAAGCGCGCTTTGCCTCGATGAATTTTGCGTCAGCGCCGGCAAGGTGGGTTATCAGGTAAAGCTGTCGCCTAAGGCGCTCAGCGATTTTATAGGGGCGGATTTTGCCGATATAACAGTAAAAACGGACAATGAATAAGGGCACGACAGGGGCTCTGCCCCAAACCCCGCCGCCTTTTGAAAAAGGCGGGCGAAAACTTTTACATGTATTTATAATGGATTTTCAGACAAAAAGGACCGCGGAAGACTAAAAAATCTCCCGCGGTATTTTTATGTTTATTCTTTTATTTCAGGCAGTCCGGCGGTGCTTGTAAGCAGCGAGACAAGTCCGGCGAGCAGCGAGGCGGAAACGGTTGTTTTCCAGTCCACACCCGAAAAAACAGCTCCGGTTCCTATTGTTGCCACCGCGGTCTGAGCCACGGTTTTAATCGCCCTTATCCCCGCCGCCTTAAGCCATTTCAAGAATTTCTGCACGGTGTTTCCCTCCTATTCGATATATATTTTTACGCCGTCGATTTCCTGTCCTATAATTCCGGCGTAGCCGTTGTCAAAGTCGTCAGCGTCATATCCGGATACAAAGGGCAGCCAACGATCGGAAGTACGCAGATGAACGGCGTATTTTACGGTTTTTCCCGTATCCGTACGCATCATCAGACCGTCTATCGGCTTGTTGAAAAGTCCGGCGTAGTCCTCGCGGTTCTTTACCTCAGGCAGCCACACGCCGCCTTTATAATGAACCTTGTAGAAAATATTACCGCTCGTGAGCCGCGCGTAAACAGCGCATACGTCGTGTCCGTACAGTCCGGCATAGTCCGTAAGGTCGGTAACCTCAGGCAGCCAGCGGTTTTTAACATCGTCCCAGACCTGATATATTACCGAGATTTTCTTTTCTTCGGCAGCAGACGGCGCCGCCGGCTTTACCGCTGATGTTTTTTTCATTTTTGACCTTACAAGACTAATGAAATTATCCCAGCCGTATTCGTCAAGTATCCTGTGCGGGCAGTGCTTGCCGCTGTAATCCTGATGCTTTGTCACCCTGTCTATCCCCCAGCCGCGCTCATCAAGCAGCTTTGCCGTAAGGCATACGGCGTTCTCCACCGCCTTAAGCCATCTTTCGCCGCCGGATTTTGAATAGCATATCTCTATCGCTATGCCCTCACGGTTGCCCTTTCCGTTGCCGTCTCCGGAGTGCCACGCGTTGCGGTCAAGCTCTATTCCCTGCACGATTTCGGTATCGTCCACCGCGAAGTGGAACGAAACCTCATTGTCATTCTTGTTCATATAAGCGATTTCGTTCTTTGCCGGCGCGTCGTTCGCGGTATTATGTATTACTATCCTTGTCGGGGTCATTTTGTACGGACATTTTATATCCCATTTATCCGACGGACATATATCTCTTCTGATGTTTACCATTTTTTCTGCTCCTTTAATTTAATATGAGCGCCAGAACCGCGCCCAGAACCGTTCCTATTACTCCGGTAATAATACAGCTTACCGCCATACGCCTGTAATAGCGCATATCCTCCGCCGGCAGCCTCTCCACCGCCTCGATACGCTCTGAAATACCGTCCAGCTTCTTGGCGGTCTCATCGGTTTTAACGGCGATTTTCTCTACCGCGGCGGTAAGCTGCCGTATATCACGCACGTCTTCCTTTATTTCTGTCAGCTGATGAAATATATTTTTATTGTCCGCCTCCAGCTTAACGACCCTCTCCGCAATATTGTCCTCCGTTTTCGCTCACCTCGCTTGCCGTTTCCTTATGCCCACATTATACCGTTAAGGAACCCGACATTCACCGACATATTTTTAAATGCGTAATTCGGAATGCTCAATGCGGAATTACATATGCGGGTACGAAGCCGAAAGCGAAAATCCGTTCTGCGGCGCAAAAAAATCAGCCTCATTTCTGAGACTGTTTAAGATATAAATATAAAATTAAATGCTATGCCGCAAAAAAATCATTACTGCTTCTGCGCGCCTCGTATTTCATCTAGCTCTTTTTTCATTTCGTCGTGAATAAGATTTCCAAGCTCCTGCGTGCTCATATCGGCGTATTCCTCGTATTCCATTACCCTTATTACCCTTAATTCCACCTCGGTATGACGAAAGAACATACGCTTCGGAATAGATCGGGTATTATTTATAACGCAGACGGCAATCGGCGCTTTCGCGCGGTAAGCGATTTTAAGCGAGCCGTTTCTAAGCGGCTGCAGCTCGCAGCTACGGCTTACATAGCCCTCGGGGAAAAGCCCTATCGAAAACCTGCCGTCACCAAGCATATGCGCCGCCTCGATTATGGTTTTCGCCGCCTCGCGGTTATTTTCACGGTCAATAGGAAGACTGCCGAGTCCGTGCATCGCCTTGCCTATAAGCGGCATTGTTTTGTAAATTTCCTTTTTGCCTATAAAGCCTATTTCATTATCCGGAAAGACCGAAAGTATCATAATCGGGTCAAGGTCGTGCTGATGGTTGCAGACAAAAAGCAGCTTTCTGTCCGCCGGTACCTTCTCGGTGCCCGACGTATTAACGCTCACCCTGACTATTTTCATCAGCATATCAATCGTCACGGTGATCCATTTTCTGAACGCCCTGCGCTTTCCGGTGGGCTTTTTTGTGTTTATGGTCATTATCCACGCGAAGGTGAAAATCATATGGACGGCGACAAGAGCGATAAAAAAGCCCACAAAAAGCAGGGGCACGAGCCACCACGAGTAAGGCTCACGAAACACGCTCATAAAAATATCAGAAATAAGGACAAGCGCCGCGCTCGCCACAAGATATATGTAAACCGCCATTTTTTCCTCCTAATTCTGTTTGCGGACAATGCCGTATTCGTCATAAAAATTGTAGTACGGACAGTCGTCCGTGCTTGAGGATAAAAACCTCATCATTTCGTCCTCGTCAAGCTCCGCCTCGCAGTACATACAGTCGCTTTCGGGGTCGTAAACATAATTCGCGCAGCTTTCACAGGCGGTTTTTCCCATTCCTTTTCCTCTCCGTCGTTCTTTTCTTTATTTCGGCAAACCGCTCAAACGCCGCCTTGTATCTTCCCTCTTTGAGCTTCGGGAACGCCTTTAATATACGGCGGTGAACTATATTGCGGCTTTCAAGCAGTTTTCTGTATTCTGCTTTTTTCTTTTCGTAATCGGCGGCAATCTCTTTGAGCTTAGGTCTGCCTTCCTCAATAAGTTCCCCGCCCTTTTCCTTTGCCGCCAAAGCCTTATCACTTATATTTTCGCCGAGTTTGTCGGATATTATGCGAAGTCCCTTTTCAAGCTCAAGCAGTTTGTTGAGCCTGCGCGTAAGTCCCGCAAGGTTTACCGCCGTTATTACGGTGTCGGCAATAAACGCCGATACAAAAACCGACAGCATGATTACGCCCGGTATAAACGGCAGTTTTGTTATCGACATATATATAAACGGGTGCACCGCCCCGACAGCCATACAGGCGCCAAGCCCCCATATTATTGTAAATTCGGGGCAAACATAGCCCTTTATGTTGAACGGTTTGTCTGAATAATCCCACCATTTGGTGTGAAAAAAACGTTCAAGTATATAACCGGTAAAAAATTCCAGCAGCGTTGTAAGAAGCGCCGCGCCGAGAAAGAAAAGTATAATATTACGCCTTAACCGCCATAGAAAGAAGACGGTCATCAGCATACCGAAGCCGTATATCGGACATACCGGACCGTTTAAAAAGCCGCGGTTTATAAAGCGTCCCTCGGTTACGGCGGCAAAAATCACCTCGCAGCACCAGCCTAAAAAGGCGTAAATTACAAATATCCATACTGCTTCGTAAATATTCTGCGGCACAGAAATACCTCCCGGATTTATCAGACGGTCGCGTTGCCGCCGTTCTCGGTTTCACCGCCGCCCGCGGGTGTGGAAGATGAGCCGGAGGAAGATGAACCCGAAGACGACGAGCCTGAAGACGACGAGCCTGATGAATCAGATGAACCCGAAGAACCGGAAGAATCAGACGATCCGGACGAATCGGAAGAACCCGAGGAATCAGATGACCCCGAAGAGTCTGACGAATCGGTCGGCTCAGACGGTTCGGTGGTGGTATCGCCTGACGAGTCAGTGGGTTCTGACGTGCTTGTATCTCCCGAACTTGTATCAGAGCTGCTTGTATGTGAGGATGAGCTTCCGCCCGACGGTCTTGTATACGACGAGGTGGAGCCTCCGCCGCCTGAGCCGCCCGAACCGCCTGAAGAGCCCGTGTACCAGTCGTTCTGCTCAATGCCAAACTGCTCTATATATTCCTCAGGTGTTATATCGTCATAGAAAAACGCGTGAATCAGCTTTTTAGCGAAATCGAGATCATAGTATACGCAGGAACCCACACCAGAGACATACTTTGAATCCATAAGATACTCATACATCGGAACACGCTCCTGCTCAAAGGTCGGAGACGAGAGCAGCACGCTTACCGCGAGACTCATTATCTCCGAATAGGAAAGCGAGGTCTCACTGCAGGGAATAAGAGCGCGCGCAAGCTTTACATACTCGGTCTTGCTTAAAGTTATAGCCTTGTTGAAAAGCTGCTCCATAACATAGCGCTGACGGTCGGTACGGCCGAAATCGTCCGTAGTACCGTCAATATTCGCGGCATGCCTTATTCTCGCGTATGCTACCGCCTGAACCCCGTTTAAATGCTGCGGTCCGGCGTCTTCTATATAATAATCCTCCGGATCAAGATCCATATAGGCGCACTGCTCCGCAATACAGCCGTTTATACCCCAGTTTACCCGTCTTCCGTTTTCGTAGCCGTAAACGTTTATCTCGCCCTCGGCAAGGGTTACGTCAATGCCGCCGACCGCGTCGATTATATCCGACATTCCGTAAAAGTTGACGGTGGCATATTCAGAGATATCAAGTCCGAATATGGTATTGAGGGTCTTTATCGCAAGCTCGGGTCCGCCCTTTGAATAAGCGCTGTTTATTTTCGCGTACCGCGTTTTTCCGTCGTAGGTTATCGGAACAAGCGAGTCACGCATTACCGAGACCAGCTTTACGGTTTTGGTCTCGGTATTAAGGCTCATTATCATAATACTGTCCGACAGTCCCGTAAATGAGTCAGGGTCCCTTGAGTCAATACCGAAGAGGGCGATATTAACGATTTTGTCGTTGATAACGCTCTCAAAGCCTAAATCTTCCGGATTTTTTGAAATGTCATTATAATTATAATCAAACAATATCCGTATAGCCGCAAATCCTGCCGACACAACAATAACCAGTGTCAGCGCGCAGACCATAAGGGTTTTCTGCCATATTCTGCGGCGTCCCCACCATTTGGTAAAGGCATTGCCGCGGCGCTTCTTTTTGTAATGTCTCCCCTTATATCTGCTGTCGCTTACAATGTCCTCGTATTCAATCCGAGTCTGATTAAACGATGAATACGCGTCATCACCTGTAAAGTCGAATAAATCTCTGTTATCTTCCATATTCACACCCGATTTAAAAAAATTCCGCTTTTTTATTTTTCCCGGTCATCCGCCTTTTTACTGTCAAGTAAAATTTTGTATATTTCGCTTTTTTTAACTCCGGTCGACTCCGCCGCCTCTTTCGCCGCCGCGGACAGACTGCTTCCGCCCTCCATCAGCTTTTTAGCAAGCTCCGCCGCGTTTTCCAATGAGCAGACCTCTTCTGCTTCCTGTTTCCCCTCAATTATAAGAACAAACTCGCCCTTGGGCGGGTTCTGCTCATAGTATTCCGCCGCCCCGCTTAATGTGGTGCGGAAGACCGTTTCGTGTATTTTTGTAAGCTCCCTTACAAGCGCCGCGCGGCGGTCGCCGAACGCCGCCAGCATATCCTTTAAAGTCGCCGGCAGCTTGTGGGGCGCCTCGTAGAAAATCATTGTCCGCTTTTCGTTTTTTAGCTCCTCAAGGTGCTTCCGGCGGCTTATTTTATTGACCGACAGAAAGCCCTCAAAGCAAAACCTGCCCGACGGCATACCGGAAATCGCCAGAGCCGTCACGAGGGCGCTCGGCCCCGGAACCGACTCAACCGTAACTCCCGCCTCGTGCGCCGCCCTCACCAGCTCCTCGCCCGGGTCTGATATGGCGGGCATTCCGGCGTCTGACACCAGCGCGCAGCTTTCGCCCTTTAAAATCCTGTTTATTATAAATTCGCCCTTATCGCGCTTATTATGCTCGTAATAGGAAATCATTTCCTTTTTTATTCCGAAATGATTGAGGAGCTTTACGGTAACTCTTGTATCCTCGGCGGCGATAAAGTCCGCTTTTTCAAGCGCTTCCCTGCCCCGCTCGCTGAAATCCGAGAGATTGCCTATCGGCGTGCCTACAACATAAAGTTTTCCGCTCATCAAAGGTACGCCTCCTTATACGCTCCGTAAATCCTTATCATTTCGTCGGATAATGCGCCGTTTTTCTCGATATAAAGCGGCGGCTCTATCCTCATTCCGGTATTTCCGCACTTCCTGCCCTCCGCGAGTACAAGCCACGGCTCCTTGCCCTCTTTCTGACAGACGAGCTTAAGCCTTTTGGGCTCAAGTTTGTACTCACGCATAAGCGAGAAAAGCTCCGCCAGCCGTTCCGGTCTGTGACAGATACAAAGTCTGCCCGAGGTCTGAAGCAGCTTTGACGAAACCTCTATTATATCACGAAGCGTGCATTCGGTCTCGTGTCTCGCCGCGGCTTTTATACTGTCCGGATTTTTAAGCCCCGCTCCCGGCGCCTTATAGGGCGGATTACAGGTAACAAGGGTATTACAGCCGAATTCTATCCGTCCTTTAAGCGCCTTTAAATCGGCGTTTAAAACGATGAATTTTCCTGTTTTAAGCTCACTTTCGGTGCGCTGAGCAAGCTCCGCCGCTTCTTTGCTTATATCAACTCCGACAGCGGAAGAAAGACAGCCGTTTCGCAGTATCAGAAAGGGGATTATGCCGCAGCCGGTGCCGAGGTCCACAAGCCGGTCGTTTTTCCTTGCCGCCGAAAAATCAGCCAGCAGCACCGCGTCGGTCCCGAAGGTGTGGAGGGGTGAAACGTAAACGAAAAATCCGTTTCCGAGAGGCTCTTTTTTAATCAGCTTCTCGTCCATTTCACTCCCTGCGGCGTATCCTCTAAAATTATGCCCATTTCCTTTAATTTATCGCGTATTTCGTCGGCGGTCTTGAAGTCCTTATTTTTCCGCGCCTCGGTGCGCTTGGCGATAAGCGCCTCTATCTCGCTGTCAAGCGTTTCGGTTTTGCGGTTGTAGACCAGTCCCAGCACGCCGGTAAGCTCATCGAAAACTTCGGCAAAGGCTTTAAGCGCCTGCTTTCCGGCTCCCGCGGATATCGCAGTATTTATATCCCTTACCAGCATAAATACCGCCGCCAGCGCGTCGGCAGTGTTGAGGTCGTCCTCCATAGCGTCGGTAAATTCCTGCTTCCTCTGTTCGACAAATGCCGGAACCTCGCCGCCCTCTGGAGCGTTCTTAAGCGCGAAATCTATATTGTCACGGCAGGTGTAAAGCCGCTCAAGCGAGTTTTTCGCCTGCTCTATAACCTCTGCCGAGTAGTTGATCGGACTCCTGTAATGGCAGGATACCATCATATAACGTATCGGCTCGTAGCCGTAGCGCTCGGCGACGTCCCTTACCGTAAAGAAGTTATTGAGCGACTTTGACATCTTGTGATTATCCACATTGATAAATCCGTTGTGCATCCAGTAATGGGCGAACTCACAGCCGTTTGCCGCCTCGCTCTGCGCTATTTCGTTTTCGTGATGCGGGAATATAAGGTCAAGACCGCCGCAGTGTATGTCTATGGTTTTGCCGAGATATCTTCCCGCCATAGCCGAACACTCTATATGCCAGCCCGGTCTGCCGTTGCCCCACGGCGACTCCCAGAACGGCTCGCCCGGCTTTGCCGCTTTCCAGAGACAAAAATCCATCGGGTCTTCCTTTATCTCGGTGACGTCTATTCTCGCGCCCGCCTCCAGCTCCTCAAGCGGCTGGTGCGACAGCTTGCCGTATTCCGAAAACTTCTTTGCGCGGTAGTAAACATCGCCGCCCGAGCAGTAGGCGTAGCCCTTGTCAATCAGCGTCTTTATAATATTCTGTATCTGCTCAATATTCTCTGTCGCCCTCGGGTGAACGGTCGCCTCTTTAATGTTAAGACCTTTAGCGTCAGTCCAGAACTCCTTTATATAACGCTCGGCGACATCAGGCACCGTGGTGTTTTCCTCATTCGCGCGCTTTATCAGCTTATCGTCTATATCGGTGAAGTTCTGAACGAAATCCACCTTGTTGCCACGCCACTCAAGATAGCGGCGCAGTGTATCGAAAACGCATAGCGGACGGGCGTTGCCTATATGAATATAGTTGTATACAGTAGGTCCGCAGGCGTAAATCTTTACCTCGCCCTTTTTTATCGGCACAAACTCGTCCTTCTGCCTTGTCAGCGTGTTAAATATCTTCATCTGCCGTTTCTCCTTCTTCTTCCACACCCGCCAGCTTTTCAAGCTCGCGTATGCGTTTTTCAAGACATTCCATTTTATTTTTAACCGGATCGGGTATATGTATCTGGTCAAGGCTTTCGGAACAGTTTACCTTTTTGCCGTTCTGCCTTACCACCCTTGCCGGAACGCCTACCACCGTAGAGTTCGGCGGAACCTCCTCAAGCACCACCGCGCCGGCGGCGACCCTTGAATTGTCACCTATTTTAAAAGGGCCTAACACCTTCGCGCCCGCGCTTATCATAACATTGTTTCCTATCGTCGGGTGGCGTTTTCCGGTGTCTTTGCCGGTACCGCCCAAGGTTACGCCCTGATAAATGAGCACATCGTCGCCTATCTCGGTTGTCTCTCCTATTACTATGCCCGTTCCGTGGTCTATTACAAGTCTTCTGCCTATTTTGGCGCCCGGGTGTATCTCAATGCCGGTCTTTCGCGCCGCTCTCTGGGATATCCAGCGCGCTAAAAAAAGCCAGCCGTGCTCATAAAAGAAATGCGCCCTTCTGTGCATTCTTATAGCCTTTACGCCCGGATAAAGAAGCATAACCTCAATAAAGCTCCTTGCGGCGGGGTCTCTGTCCCTCACCGCGTTTACATCCTCACGAAGTCTGTCAAACAAACGAATAACCTCCCAAGACTCATTTCGACGGGTCGATATAATCCTTGCTGTCAAGCAGGTAAATTACCCCCGATATAATACATAATACGGCGGAAACCCAGAAAAGTATACTTATGATTATATCGCAGGCAAGCACAAATCCTGAGCCGTTTATCCCGAAATCGCTTATAAGCGCGTAGGCAAGCAGGGCAAAAATTATGCCCGCCATCTGACTTACAGTCTTGCACTTGCCCCAGATATTAGCCGCTATAACCTTGCCTCCGCTTGACACCACGACAAGCCGCAGTGAGGAAATAAGAAACTCCCTGAACAGCACTATAAAGGCTATCCACGTAACCTGCCAGCCGATTCCCATTTTAATAAAGCCCAAAAACGCGGCGGTTGTGAGCATTTTGTCCGCCAGCGGGTCAAGAAACTTTCCGAAATCGGTTATAAGCCCGTATTTGCGCGCCATTTTACCGTCTATCATATCCGTAAGCGACGCGCCTGCGAAAAGCAGAAGCGCCACGGTATAGTGATACGGAAACTCTATCATCAGCGCCGCCATAAATACCGGTGTGGCGATTATTCTCACTATTGTCAGCTTATTAGGTGTGTTCATTCGCATAATTCTCCCAACAAATCGTAATCTACGCAGTCGTTTACCCTGACCTTTACAAATTCGCCTATTTGGAGTGGTCTTGTGGACATAAAGAATATCTTGCCGTCAACCTCCGGCGCGTCGGCAGGCGTTCTGCCGAAATAGCATTTTATATAGCTGTCCCAGCCCTCTATCAGCACTTCTGTTTCAGTGCCTGCCTTTTCTTCGTTCTTCTCGGCGGCAATGGTCATCTGAAGTTCCATTATATTATCCGCCCTGTCCTGCTTTACCTGCTCCTCAATCTGGTCGGGGTAGCCTGCCGCTATGGTGTCCTCCTCAGCCGAATAGGTAAAACAGCCTAAGCGGTCGAACCGCTTTTCCTTTACAAACTCGGCAAGCTCACAGAACTGCCCGTCGGTTTCCCCGGGAAAACCTGTTATAAGCGTGGTGCGTAAGGTGACTCCCGGAATTTTTTCCCTTATTTTATCTATAAGCGCCGAAATGCTCTTTCGGTCGCCTTTTCTGTTCATTCGCTTTAAAATATCGCCGTTTACATGCTGAAGCGGAATATCAAAATACTTTACTAACTTCGGCTCCGCCGCTACTGTCTCAAGCAGTTCGTCGGTTATGCGGTCGGGATAGGTGTAAAGCGTTCTTATCCAGTGAAGTCCCTCTATTTTGCATAGCTCACGCAAAAGCTCCGACAGCATAGGCTTTCCGTAGATATCTTCGCCGTAGGCGGTAGTGTCCTGCGCGACTACGGTAAGCTCTTTTACGCCGCCAGCCGCCAGTCTTTTCGCCTCGGCAACGCAATCCTCTATTTTCCTGCTCCTCATTCTGCCCCTTATTTTCGGAATGGCGCAATAGGTACAGCAGTTGTCGCACCCGTCGGCTATTTTAAGGTAGGTGCTGAAAGGATAGCCGCCCAAAATCCGTTCCCCGTTAAGGTCAAGCGCGGTTTTTTCGCCGTAGCGGTTTTTGCGTTCGCCCTCTATCGCCGCTTTTGTTATCCCGGCAATATCCCCGTTTGAGCCTATACCCACACAGACGTCAACCTCGGGAATTTCCTCTGTAACGTCGTCGCGGTAGCGCTCGGCGAGACAGCCGGTCACTATAAGCGCCTTGCACTTTCCGGTCTTCTTATATTCCGCCGCCTCAAGTATATTCTCGATTGCTTCCTTTTTGGCGTCCTCAATAAAGCCGCAGGTGTTTATTATTATGGCGTCGGCCTCCGCCTCCTCCGTGCCGATTTCATAACCGGCGTCGGCAAGGCTTTTCAGCATCATTTCGGCGTCCACCTGATTTTTCGGACAGCCGAGCGATACCATACTTACTTTATACATCTTTATTCCTCGCAGTATTCAAGCTCTTCACTGTATTTTTTAAGAACGCTCCGCACCGCCGAAAAGGAAAATCCCTTTCTTATAAGCGCGGCGTAAACCTTCCGCACCCCGTTTTCCTCATTAAGCTTACGCGCGTACTTTTTCTCTATAAGGCGGCGCAGCTGCTCCTCCTCGTCGGTGTCAGAATTATCCGCCGCCGCCTTAGCTATCTCATAAGGCACGCCTTTGGCGAGCATTTTACTGACCGCCTCACGCGGCGATACGCAGGCGTCGCGGCACCGTCCGGCAAAATTTTCGGCAAAACGCGTGTCGTCTACCAGTCCCAGCTCTTTAAGCCTTGCTATGACCTCAGCAGACGCCCTTTTGTCAAACCCCGCGGTCACAAGTTTCTGAAACAGCGCCTTTTCGGTGCGGTCGGCACGGTCAAGATACCAAAGCGCCCTTTCCTTTGCTCTCTCGTATTCGGACTCGTACTTAAGCTCGTTAAGCTTTTCTTCCGTAATTTCGGTGCCCGCTCTTAAAGCACGGTTATCGCACACGCCGCTGTCAAGCAGTATCTCGCCACCGTCAGCGAAAACAAGCCTTGTAAGGTGCTTTTTCTGTTTTTCGGCTGATACTATTATCATTATTCGTCAACCGCTATATCAATATCCACTTTTTTGCGGGGTTTTATATCCTCTGGAGCTACCGGCTCTACCGACGGCTCATCGTCAGCCGAAGAAACAACCGTCTCGCCGCCCGACTTTACCGCCGCGTATATTTTTTCCTCTATCTCGGCGGCAAGCTCCTTGTTTTCCTCAAAGAGTTTCTTTACATTGTCTCTGCCCTGACCGAGCCTTGTCTCGCCGTAGTAGAACCACGCGCCAGACTTCTTTATAACGCCGGTTTCAACGCCCACGTCTACCAGCTCGCCGACATGTGAAATTCCGGTACCGTACATAATGTCAAACTCGGCGGTCTTAAAGGGCGGCGCCACTTTATTTTTAACGATTTTCGCCTTTGTGCGGGCGCCTATTATTTCGCTGCCGTCCTTGATCTGCTCGCCTTTGCGGACGTCTATACGCACGCTCGCGTAAAACTTGAGCGCTCTTCCTCCTGTGGTGGTTTCGGGGTTGCCGTAAACAACTCCTATCTTCTCACGCAGCTGATTTATAAAAATCGCGGCGCAGTCGGTTTTGGCAAGCGCTCCGGTCAGCTTTCTGAGTGCCTGCGACATAAGGCGCGCTAACTGTCCGACGTGAGAGTCGCCCATATCGCCCTCAATTTCCGCCTTGGTAACCAGAGCCGCCACAGAGTCGATTACTATTATATCGATAGCACCCGAACGCACCAGCGCTTCGGCAATTTCAAGCGCCTGCTCACCCGAATCAGGCTGGGAAACAAGAAGGCTGTCTATATCCACACCGAGTTTAGCGGCATAAACCGGATCAAGCGCGTGCTCAACGTCGATAAATGCGGCGGTTCCGCCCGCTTTCTGCGCTTCCGCCACGCAGTGGAGCGCTACGGTGGTTTTACCCGACGATTCCGGTCCGTAAATCTCTACTATTCTGCCCTTTGGTATACCGCCTATTCCGAGAGCAAGATCAAGCGTGAGCGAGCCGGTGTGTATAGCCTCTACATTCATACCCACATTTTCGCCGAGCCGCATAATAGCGCCTTTGCCGAACTGCTTTTCTATCTGCTCCATCGCGGTTTTAAGAGCTTTTTCCTTTCCTTCGGTCTCCGACACCTTAGCCGGCGATTTAACCGTTGCTTTCTGAGCCATTTTATAACCTCCGTTAATATAGACATTAGATTTTAGATATCAGACATTAGATGATACCGGTATTATACTTTGGTATGCGGAAAATCAATAGTTCACACATCGGATAATTCTATCGCGACGCGAAAACTACGCGCTCAATTCCGTTTAAGTCATTTACGGTGCCTGTATCTTTAAAGCCGGCGTCCTTAAAAAGCGACTGCACCGCCGCGGCCTCTCCGGCTCCGACCTCAAACGCCGCCATACCGCCCTCTTTAAGCGATAATTTGTAGTTTTTTATAATTGCCCGGTAAAAGTCGAGTCCGTCCTTTCCGCCTATAAGCGCCGTTTCCGGCTCATACTTGGTTTCGGGCGAGACCGTATCCATCTCATTCTCAGGAATATACGGCGGATTGCTTACTATAAGGTCGTATTTTTTATCCGCTCCGGCTGACTCAAAAATATCGCCTGTAACAAGTTCAGCGTTATCCGCCGAATTGCGGACAATATTCTTTTCTGCGTATCTTGCCGCCTCGGGGAATTTTTCCACCATTGTGACCGCCGCTTCCGGCACCTGCTTTGCAAGCGTTATTCCTATACAGCCGCTCCCGGCGCACAGGTCGAGAACATCGGGATTTTTTCTTTCCTTTAAAAGCTCAAGGCTTTTGTCAATCAGCGTTTCGGTGTCCGCCCTCGGGCAGAGTACGCCGGGGCCCACAAAAAAATCGTAGCCGTAAAACGACCATTCCCCGAAAATGTACTGAAGAGGGTAGCGAAGCTCCCTTTGCTTTAAGAGCGCGGTCAGCCGGTTCTGCTGATAGTCGCTTAACTGATTGGTATAATTCATAAGTATCTGGGCGTTTGAAAAGCCGGTTATATGCTTTATAATCTGCTTTGCCTCAAACACATAGTCATCGGCGCCCGCCTTTTCGAGCGCCTTTTTTGTACTGTTGTACGCTTCAAAAATATTCATTTTTTTGTTTTATTCCGCCTTGTCGCCGGTTTGCTCCGGCTGATTTTCAACTCTGTCCACACTGCGGTCAACGTCGGGCACCTTCGGCTCACACGCTTTGAGCGCCGCTATCGCGACCTCTATCATACCGTCGTCCGGCTCCTTTGTGGTTATCCTCTGAAGCCACAGCCCCGGCGCGGAAATTATGCGTGTGGCAAGATTGTCATACTTTCCGCATATTTTAAGCACCTCAAAACCGGCGCCGCAGACAAGCGGTATAAGCAGTATTTTTATTACCACCCACAGCCACGCCGCGTTGTAAACGGCGGGGAATATTATCTGCACCAGCGTTGAGAACACAATGCTTATCAGTATCATCAGTATCATAAAAGATGTTCCGCAGCGGGGGTGAAAACGGCGCTGTATTCTTACGTTGTCCACCGTAAGCGGAAGACCCTTTTCGTAGCAGAAAATGGTTTTATGCTCGGCGCCGTGATACATAAACACACGTTTAATATCCTTCATATAGGATACCGCCCAGACATACGCCACGAATATAGCGAGCTTCAAAAGCTGTTCTATGCTCGAGCGCACCACCGGACTGAAATCCGTGCCGGTAAGAAGCCTTAACCCCGACACCGCAAGCCTCGGCAGCAGCATAAAAAGTATTACGGCGAGCGCCACGCCGAGCACTGTGGCTATCACCATTATAACGCTCATCAAAGCATTTTTCTGATCTCCGTTTTTTTGATCTCCGGCGAACGGAGCTTTCTGCTGAGAGGAAACTTCCTGTGCGCCGGAGGCATTTAATTCCTGCTTGTCGCAGACTTCCCTTTCTGTTTCTATTTCGGCTTTCTGCTCTGTCTCGGCTTGCTGAACCGCGGTGTTTCCGGTTTCCGGCTCGTCTGCGATTTCTGCGGTTTCCTTAACCGTCTCAGCTTTGCCTTTCCTGCCGTCTTCTTCCTCAAGGTCGGTAAAGCCCGACTTATCCGCCGACATCATCATCGCCTTATACCCTTGTATCATAGATTCCACAAAACCGGCGACGCCGCGTATTACCGGCACGCGCAGTATCTTGTACCTTTCCCTTATGCCCTTGCCGTTAAGGTAGGTTATGTCTATCGATTTGTCCGGCATTCTGACGGCGAGCGCGGTTTTCTCCGGGCTTTTCATCATAATGCCCTCTATCAGCGCCTGACCGCCTATTGAAGTGTATTTTGCCAATTCAATTCTCCTTTTCCTGCTCCGGTTCCTCCGGCTCATCGGTATTTTCGGTAAGCGGGAGAACTATCGTTACCGTAGTTCCCACACCCTCCGTGCTTTCAAGGAACAAAAGTCCCTTATGCTGCTTTATAATCTCGTCAGCCACCGCAAGCCCGATACCCGAACCTCTGACCGTTTTATTCGCCTTGTAGAATTTCTCCTTTACACGGTCTATATCCTGCGCCGGAATGCCTACGCCGGTATCCTTTACGGTTATCCTCACGCAGCCCTCCTCGGTTATCTGGTCAACCAGCACCTGACCGCCCTTTTCAGTGTACTTCACCGCGTTGTCAATTATATTTATAAAGACCTGCTTTAATCTGTTCGGGTCACCCGATACCGTGACGTCCTCCGCCGGACGAGTAAACACAAGCTCGATGCCCTGCTGTCTCGCAAGCTCTATATACATATCCACCGATTCGGTGAGCAGTTCTGAAATATTCAGCGGCTGCGACACCACCGAAAGCCTGCCTGTCTCCATACGCGAGAAATCAAGCAGCTCCTCGACAAGCCCTGACAGTCTGTCCGCCTCGGACAGCACCACGTCAATCCCCCGCTTGACAAGCGCCTCATCGGTGCCTATCGACATTTTTGCCGTCTCGCCCCAGCCCTTTATCGCCGTAAGCGGCGTTCTCAGCTCATGCGATACCGACGATATAAAGTCGTTCTTCATATTCTCCGCCTGACTTAATTCCGACGCCATATAATTTATTGTGTCGCACAGCTCGCCTATCTCGTCGTTCTTTGTTATCTCTATCCTTGAGCCGAAATCGCCCATCGCTATCTTGCGGGCGATATTGCTGACGTCTCTTATCGGCGTCACTATCGATTTAATAAAGAAAAGTCCCGAAAAAGCGCAGAACGCAAGCACCAGCAGACCTGTCACCACAAGCGTGATAATAAGTCCGGATACTCTTCTGTCCGCATTTTCAAGGGTGGTTATCCACCTGTACGCGCCGATGTATCTGCCCGACGAATCGTACAGAGCGGTCGTTCCGGCGAGCACATGCTCGCCTCCTGATGTTTTGCTGTCCGCCACAGCCGAGCCGGTCAGCTTTGCCTGCTCGTAGTCCGCCATTTTACCGTCCGACGGCTGGAAACCGGTAGTTGTGACCACCACGTTATCGTCGCGGTCTATGACCTGCACCTCCAGCTTATCCTTAAAGCCGAAATTCTCCGCCATATCAATGGCGGTATCCCTGAAGGTTGCCGGCGTGGTTTCGGAAAGGGAATTGAATTCATAGGTTATATCAGCGGCATACATCGCTATTTTTTCGGTATACAGCGAGTTTACCACCGCTATAAAGCCTATCACTACCGCGCAGACTATCAGCACTACTATAAGAAACATATTGAAAAACCATCTTACGGCTATACTCTTGAACTTTATCTCAAGCTGCACGGCGTGTCCCTCCCTTTGCTTATTGTGAAAACCTGCTTATCTCGTGCTCCACTTGTATCCCATGCCCCAAACCGTCACAAGGTGCTTCGGTCTTGACGGATCATCCTCGATCTTCATACGGAGCCTTCTTATATTTACGTCAACTATTTTTTCTTCACCGAAATAGTTGGTGCCCCATACCTTGTTGAGTATATCGGTCCTGTCAAGCGCAACGTCGGGGTTGGTAAAGAAATATTCTATCATCTGGAACTCAACCTGCGTAAGCTCGATATTTACGCCGTTTTTAAGCAGCGTCCTGCGGCGCAGATTAAGCGTAAACTCGCCTAAAGTTATATCGTCTGAACTTTCGGGCTCCGGCTTTGCCGTGTGCATCTCGACCCTGCGGTAAAGCGAATCAACACGCGCTAACAGCTCTGTCGGGCTGAACGGCTTTGTTATGTAATCGTCCGCCCCTAACATAAGTCCGCTTATTTTATCCATTTCCTGCGTTCTCGCCGTAAGCATTATTATGCCTAAAGTCTCACTGCGGCGGCGCAGCTCCTTGCAGAGTGTAAATCCGTCCATTCCGGGCATTGAAATATCTAAAAGCGCAATGTCAAAGCCTTCGGCGTCACTGTCGTAAATGTCAAGCGCCTCCTCGCCCGAGCCCGCCTCGACTACTGTGTAGCCTACCCTTTTAAGATTTATAACCTCAAATTCTCTTATAGCGGTTTCGTCCTCGACTACCATTATGCGTTTCATTTTATTCCCTCCGTTCCGACCGGCCAATACGCCGCGCCGTTTTTTATTTCAGTCAATCAGCCTGAAATTCTCTCTTATACTCTCGACCGTTATCCCGAGCGAAGCGCCCTCGTCGCTTATCTGGCAGAGATATACATATATCCCGTCGTTGGTTATTTCCTCGAAGCCGGAATAGTTATCCGCCTTTTTTTCCTCATATTCCGCCATTTCCGTTTTCACCAGCGTGAAAAGCCTCGCTCCGGCGGACAGCGTTTCGCGGTTGTAGGCGTATATGTTCCTCGCTCCGCTCTCACTGTCCTTCAGCACCGCTATCTGACCGGTTTTGCTCTGCGGAATAATATAGTAATAGCCCTCGTCGCTGTCTATCATGGTGGTGAGCTGTACCGTGAGCGTCTCGCCGTTGTATGAGCACCAGTTGGTAAGGTAAAGCCGCTCGCCGCTGTCCGTCGCGGCGATATTAGGCACCTTTTCCTGAACCGGTATTTCCGGAACCGAGTCGCCGTTTATATCGGTAACGGTAATGCCTACCGGCCGCAGCGTGGCAAGAGTCTCGTTGGTTTCGGTGCTGAGCATGGGATTCACAAGGGAATTTTTTTCAACAAAGAGCACCTCGGTCACGGCGCCTATACCCTTTACTTCGTCTATATAAACCGCCGGTCTGCCCGACGACAGGTGCGACACCACCGGCTCGCCTACGCTCTGCACGGTACGGTCAAGCTCACAGCGGTATATCTGTGTTATTCCGGTATCGTTCAGCACATACACCGACGCGGAATTTTTCTGCTCGGTAGGATTGTGATTTATAATGAATACCTCATTGACTCCGTCAGAGTCAAGATCACAGTATGTGAAGCGGGTGTACTCCTCAAGCATTCGCTGGGTTATTCTGCCGTCCTCGAAGCTGTAAACGCCGAGCTGCATTTTGCTGGTTCCGTATATCTCCCAGCCGACGAGTATTTCCTGTATACCGTCCGAATCAAGGTCGCAGAAATCTATTCTGTCTACCCCGCCCGCCACAATGCTCTGCTGCGCCGCGGATTTCCAGACGCCGTCGTTTTCGCATATTATGTTCATATGCATCGTCACCGAAGAGTCGCTCCCCTGAGTGCTGTAAAAGGCAAACGCCTCAAAAAGCCCGTCCCCGTCGATATCGTTCTGTATGACCGCCGAGCGGAAATTTCCGGCTGACGGATATTTAAGGGTAAAGGGTCCGCCGGCGCTTTCCTTTATAGCGTCCGAAATCGGGGCGAGGTCGCCCGACAGTGCCGGAGGCCTCAAAAGCTCCGCGGTATCCGCGGTAAAAAGCTCACAGCCGCACAGTAAAAATGTGAGCAGCAGTGAAACCGCCGCCCCGGCAATCCTTTTTACTTTCATTCCGTCACCTCCGCGCATAAAAATACATTATGAATTATACCACAGCCGCCGCTAAAAATAAAGACATTTTTATGAACAATTCTTTTTTGCAAAAAAGGCATAAAAAAGCGGCGTAAAAGAACCTTTCCGCGCTCCTTTACGCCTGCTGTAAGATGTCTAAACTCCCTCAAGGTCAAACGGAGGCACATATTCATTGTCCGCGCTCGAACGCTCCTGAATAAACACATTCTCCGCACTTGACGAGCAGATATGGTTAAGCACCTTTTCGTACTCCCGCTTTGTTACCCTGCGGTTGATTTCGGGCAAGTCTTCCGCTCTGCCGCAGGGCGTGTACTGGCTCATTATGCTGAAATACGCCCCCGGTGCGTTTTCGAGCGCCCATTCAAATACCCTTATTGCCTCGGCTGTTCCCTGCGGCAGCAAAAGATGCCTTATTATAACGCCCTTTTTCATAATTCCGTCTTCCAGAACGCAGTCGGGCTGCTGCCTTACGCATTCCTTTATCGCCGCAGAGGCATATTCCGGATAGTTTTCCGCTCCCGAATACCTTGCCGCGCGTTCGGGTGTGAGGTATTTTAAATCCATAAGGTAAATATCGACATAATCCTCAAGCGACCTTATAAGCTCAGGCGTGTCGTATCCGCCCGAGTTATACACTACCGGCACATTCGGGCGGTGTATATCAAGCGCCTTTTTGATTGCCGGCACGAAATGGGTCGGGGTGACAAGGTTTATATTGTGCGCGCCCTTTTTTTCCAGCTCGCAGAAGATTTCCGCCAGCCGCTCGCAGCTTACCGTTTTGCCGAATCCGCCGTGGGATATTTCATAATTCTGACAAAAGGCGCAGTCAAGCCCGCAGCCGCTGAAAAACACCGTACCCGAGCCGTTTTTCCCGCTTATGGGCGGTTCCTCCCAGAAATGCAGAGCTGCCCTTGCCACCTTAGGGTACAGCGGCATTTTACAGAAGCCGCCGCCGCTTTCGGCGTCTCGCTCCGCTCCGCATTTTCTCGGGCATATGCTGCATTTCATAAATACACTCCTCGTATAATATCTTTCAGAACACAAAATGTATCTTTGCCGCTCACGGCTTTAATCAAAGGCGCCGTTTGCCTTATTCTTTTTCCGGTAAACGCTCGGCGGCATTCCGCACCTGCGCCTGAAAAGACCCGAGAAGTACTGCGGGTCGTTATAGCCAAGCGCCGCCGCTATCTCTGAAACCGGCATTGTCGTATTTTTAAGCAGCCGCTTCGCCGTACTCATTTTTTCCCTGAGCTGATACTCATACGGCGTGGTTCCGTATTCCGCGGCAAACAGCTTTACCGTATAGTCCGGCGAGCGGTAAACCGACGCGGCAAGCTCGCTGTTTTTTACTATGCGGTTAAGATTTCCGTCAAGGTAATTTTTAAGCCTTGCCGCCTCCTCGTTACCGGTTTTTCCTCCGGCTGTGCAGAGAACGGCTATTATCCTCAGATACAGCGCCGCAAGCTCGGTATGAACCGAAAGGTCGCTTTTCCCGCGTCTTACCAATGATGCCGCACGAAGAAACAGGCTTTTTGCGCCGCTGCCTGAGAATACTGTTTTATCCCCGATATTATATTCCTCAAGAAGCTTTACCGCAAGGTCGCCCGAAAGGTTTATGAATATTTTCACCCACGGGTTCTCCGTCGAGGAGCGGTAGCTGTGAGCCGACCCCTTTTTAAGTATATACACCGTGTCGGCGCCTGCCGTGAAAGTCGCTCCTCCGCAGTTAATTGTACCCTCACCGCTAAGCACGTACTCTATCACCGTTACGTCTGATTTTACCCTTGATATAAAATAACTGCCGTCGCAGTAGGATATGCCGGCGAGCTCAGCGCCTATCGGCAGAGCGCCGCACGAGGAAAGTATCAGCAATTCTTCTTTCAAATTGTATTCCTCACTTTTTAAATTGAATATCCGCTTGTGCAGTACCTCCGTAAACAGTATACTTCATATATAAAAAATAATCAACCGAGTAAACGGAGGTTTTTGTATGAAAATGAGAATCCCACTTGTACCGCTCATCACGGCAGACCCGTATTTTTCGGTCTGGAGCAGGGACGAAATAAACCGCTGCGGCACGGTTCACTGGACCGGAAGCCCCAACACACTGCACGGAACGGTTGATATAGACGGGGAGGTTTTTTCCTTCCTCGGCTGCGGCGCCGAACCGATAAAGCAGGTATCGCTCGATATTGACGCAATGTCGACCTATGCGGTATTTGAGAACGAAAAAATCAGGCTTACCGCCGTTTTCACCTCCCCGCTGCTTATAACCGACCTTTATTATGTTTCACGTCCCGTTTCATATTTAAAGCTGTCATACGAGAGCCTTGACGGAATTGAGCATAAAGTCACCGCCAAGGTCACGGTCACAGAGGAGCTTGTGCTGAATAAAGCCGGCGAGGGCAGGGCATACTCTGAAGACGTGCCGCTCTCAAACGGAACCGCCGTGCGGATAGGCAGCGGCGCGCAGCAGGTGCTGAACCGCAGCGGGGACGATGTGCGCATTGACTGGGGCTACTGCTATCTTGCCGTAAATAGCGAGGGAGTTACACGCAACGAGGTCGTAGACTCACTCTACGCTGTTTCGGCTCAGGCTGAAATTAAAGACAGCCTGCTTTTCGCCTTTGCCTATGACGATATATCAAGCCTTATATATTTCGGCGAGCCGGTAAATGCCTACTGGAAAAAGGACGGTATGACCATAACCGCCGCAATAGAAGAGGCGTTTGACGATTATGACGAAATCACCCGCCGCTGCCGCGAATTCAGCGAGTCGATGTACGCCGAGGCTAAACGGAAAGGCGGAGAAAAATACGCAGAGCTGCTGACTCTCGCATACCGTCAGGTAATGGCGGCGCACAAGCTGGCGGTGGACAGCGACGGAAATAATATTTTTATATCAAAGGAATGTTTTTCAAACGGCTGCGCCGCCACGGTTGACGTTACATACCCGTCGGCACCGCTTTTCCTGCGCTACAATACCGAGCTGCTCAAAGGCATGCTGCGCCCGATCATAAAATATTGCCGCAGCGGTATGTGGAAATACGATTTCGCTCCGCACGACGTAGGACAGTATCCTATACTCAACGGACAGGTATATGCCTCAAACTATGACGGACAGATGCCGGTTGAGGAATGCGGAAATATGCTTATACTCGCCGCCGCCATAACAAAGGCTGACGGCAGCACTGAATTTGCCGACAGCTTTTCCGACCTGCTTGAAATGTGGAGCGGATATCTTGTAAAGTACGGGCTTGACCCGGATTATCAGCTCTGCACCGACGATTTTGCCGGTCATATGGCGCACAACTGCAACCTTTCGCTGAAAGCGATAATGGGAATGGCAGGCTACGCCGATATTTTAAGGCGCGGGGGAGAGAGTGAAAAAGCCGGTATACTTTCGGCAAAGGCGGCGGAATACGCGCGCTCCTTTATTACCCGCGCTTCAAACGGCGACGGCAGCTTCAGGCTTGCCTATGACCGTCCGGACACCTTCAGTCTCAAGTACAACGCGGTTTGGGATAAGCTGTGGAAAACAGGACTTTTCCCCGACAGCTTTTTTGACGGAGAGACCGCGCGGTACAGAAAAGAGGCGCTGCCCTACGGCGTGCCGCTTGACAGCAGGGAAAAGTACACAAAGTCCGACTGGACGGTGTGGGCGGCGTGCTTTGCCGATAAACCGGAAGACTTTGAGTTTTTCATCTCACTTTTATGGAACGCCTACAATACAATGCGTTCAAGGGTGCCGATGACCGACTGGTACTATGCGGACACTTCCGAAATGGTAAGTTTCAGGAACCGAACCGTTCAGGGCGGACTTTTTATAAGGCTGCTGTTTGACTGACACCGTAATTCACGGCTTTCAGGCGCAAAAAAACAAAGCAGGCGGTCGTAAAAACCGCCTGTCAGTCTATAGGTAAACCTTAAATAAAAAACAAATTATACAAATATAAAAGTTTCGGTCAAACCTTTTTAAAGGTTTGCGGTTTCTAAAGGCAGAGCCTTTAGCCGCTTTCCGCAGAAAGCGGAACTCTTTTGCCGGATATACGCAGGAAGAGGTAAAAAAAACAGTCCGGTGGACTGTTTGAGAGTGTCGAAAAAGTCGACACTCTCCCCCGTGGGAATGCCGTTCGCTCGAAAATCAAAGATTTTCGGACTGCACTCCCTACTCTTGCGGTACCCGAAAAAAATTTACGCCCTAAGCGCGTATTTTTTTCGACCGCGGCGCCATAACAAGCTCTTTTATTCCGCCACTGGCGGCAATCGCTTGTTAAGCTCCGCCAATACCACCCCTGTACCCTTGAAAAGCCACTTGTTAAGCGGC
>CALWIZ010000010.1 GCA_944380885.1 uncultured Clostridia bacterium
AGTGTCGTTACTTTCATCTTAACACATTTGAGTTGTTTTTTCTGTTTTTAATGTTACCTATCTATTGTATCATAACAGCCCACTGACGAAAAAAACGTATTTTTCTGCGCGGACATCAAAAGGGCGCGGCTTTAAAAGCCGCGCCCTTATCTTACAGCAAATGCCCTATTTTTTCATCGTTTATCCGTTCGTTTCCGGCGCCGTTACTTTTTGGGATACATGCTGTCCTCTGTATCCTCCCTGCTTTTTCCGCCGCTCGGCGTTCCGGTAACATCGGGGCTGTTGGCGAACATATCCTCAAGCTCGTAATCATCAGGCAGCGTATTCCTGCTCCTTACGAGCTTTACTATAAGCAGAACCGCGAGCGCCGCCGCGCCTATTACGGCGATTATCAGACCGATAACTATAACCTTTGCGTTTGACGAGAGAGAGCCGAAACGCTCGACTACTCCGGCGTCGGGCGCAAGCTCCGTTTCAGCGCTGCTGCTTGTCAGCTTGAACTCAGGATATCTCTGAAGCATATTTTCGGCGCTGTCGTAACGGTATACACGGAAGCCGCCGTCAAAGAAGCCGTACAAATAGTAGAAATCCGAATATCCGTCCTCGGTGCTGGCGTATGCCGGCATATCAAAATCGCCTATTTGAGCTGTTGTCTCGTAATATTCCTCAGGCGCCGACATATCCTCCGGAAAATCCGTAAATATATATATATTTCCGCCGAAATCCGCGTATTTAAGACGCTCAAAGGCTGTGCCGCTCTCATTCATCACATAAGGGACGAGCTCATCTGAATCAGCCGGGCAAAGATAATATATCACAAAGTTTCCGCCGCTGTCCGACGCGGTCGCGACCTGTTCGCCGTTATAGTCGGCGGAGGAAACGGAGAAACCTTTCGGCAGCGTAACGCCCGCGATATCGGTGGCGACAGTAAAGGTGCCGCCGTCTACCGTGGTTTCAAGCGGATTGCCGGTAGGCTCCTCTGTGCTTTCGGTGCCCGACGTGTCGGAAGAATCTGTCGGCTCCTCGTTCTCCGCTAACCTTGTTATTGTAATCGTGTAGGTTTTCTGCGCTCCCGACGGCGCTGTGACTGTAACGGTGCGTGTGTTTTTTCCTACCTTAAGCGACGAATCGCCCGAAACCGAGACCTTTGCGCCGCTGTCCGAAGCGGTGGCGTAAACCCTGCACTGTGTAACCGAGTTTGCCACCGTCGCTGTGTAGCTGGTTCTTGAAGCCGAGAAAGAGGGCGAAAGCTTGCCATTGCTTAAAGAAAGCGATTTTAAATTCGCGTTGTCAGATTTCGAGGCGTCGGAAACAGTCATATTATAAGAAACATCGTCAAACGGCTTTTCTTCGAGCCCTAAAGACAAAGCAGTGTAGAATCCATTTGTGACTTTTATACCGGAGATTCCTGCTTTTAACGCCTTAAAATTTATGGTGAATCTTTTACTGGTTGTGGAACTAAATGAAACTGCAACTTTTACTATGCCTGCACCACCAGAAGCATTTTCGCTCTCTTTATATTCAAGTATTTCCGGATCGTAAATAAGCGAAAAAGACACTGAGTCTAATCCGGCAGAATCTGTTATTGTTACCGTTACGCTTACTGAGTCTCCTACCTTCGGATCGTTGAAGGCTATGCTGGCTCTTGCGGCAGAAGCCTTGAAAACAAAACAGCTTAATAACAGTACCGAAAGCATACTTAAAATCGTAATTCTACTTATAATTTTTTTCATATTTATCTCCTTTTCGTCAAAGATCAGGAAAGTACTATTAACCCGAGCAAATGTCTCTGTATTAATGCAAGGTCTATAAGAGATATTTTATTATCTCCGCTTGCGTCCGCTCCGATATAATTGTTTCCCGTTAAATCTACAAGTCCAAGCAAATAGCGTTGTACAATAGCAAGATCTATAAGAGATATTTTGCCATCTCCGCTTGCATCTCCCTTAAGTATCTTTGCCGGCGGATCTTCAGGCTCAGGGTCCGGATCGGGTACCGGATCCGGAGTCTCGGGTTCTTCCGGCTCGCCCGGAACTATTCCTTTTCCGGAATCGATATAGAGCGTGCACGCCGATGAGGCATTGACGTCTATTACATAGTCGGTTGTATATCCGCTCTGGGATTTTACCTTAAGCCTTATCGTATTGATTCCGGCACCCAGCGCATATGAGTTGGCGGAGACATAGGACGCTCCCGAAGGCATGGTTACCTTTACGGTAGTATCGCCTGTCACCTTAAGGTCATAGCTGTATGTAAACCTTGAGAACGACGGAGTAAGTCCCGACACCGATATGGAATTGAAATAATAATTGTTGAGATTGGAGTTTTTGGCAGGAAGCGCCGACAGCTCCGACGGCATATCCTCATACACCGGGATAAGAAAATCAAGCTCTGCGTTCTTTAAATCCTTATAGGTTTTCGACACGAGATTTCCCGAAGAAGCCGCGTTATGCACCGCGCCGGCATATTCGTGCCAGATACGGTCGGGGTCCTTTATATTGTAATTCATATAAAAATATGTGTTTTGGCCGGCGGAAACATAATTGTTGCCGCAGAAAGCCGCGCCGCCTATTATAGCGGCAGAACGTGTATTCCAGCCCTTGGTTTTAGCGTACGACAGACCGTTTGTGATCTTCTGCGCCGTTGTACTGCCCGAAGCGTTCACGTTGAAGAAATTGTAATAGCCCTCATAGCCTGAATACTTGCCCGATATAAGGCTTGACGTGCCGTTTACACCCTGCTCCTGTATTATGGTGGCGGCAAGCACATAAGGATTCACCCCCGAAGACTTGGCCGCAGCCATAATCACCTTTGAATAAGAGCCGCCGTAGGCGGTGTCTTTCGGGTCGGAATAGCCTTTTTCAAGGAAGGTGCCCTTTATAATGCTCTTGACTCCGTCCTCGTTTTGACGCGACGGGTCGTAATTCAGCTGCATGTACGAATAAATATAGCTCGCGTTAAGGAAATTTCTGGGGTCCATATAATATTCTATGACCTCGCGCGACGCGACATACCAGTTTGTATCCTGAGGCACCCATTTTCCGGTGTTCCAGTCATAAGCGCCGAGTCCCATTGATAGCCACGATTTACTTGATGTGTTCTGTACCAGCTTTCTTGTAATTTCAAGCTGTACCGCCTCGTCAAGTGTCATCGAGATATTATCAGCGTAGAATTTCCAGTTGGGATACACCGCGTGCAGCTCACGCAGAAACGGGCGGTAGCTTTCAGGAAATTCCGCTATCTGCTCCTCAAAGGTTTTGTCAGTCTGGTCGCTTATCAGTGTGACATAATCTCCCCTTATGTATCCGGTAATGCTGCCGTAGGTGATATTGTACCAGGTATATGAATTGTCGGTCCCTTTTTTCTGACCGTTTACCGTCACGAAATCATTTGAAATCTTACCGTAGGACTTACTGTTCGTAGTGGCGTCCGCCCTTATATTAACGTCGGTAGCGTCAATATACGCCCGCTGCGCGGCGGCGGACAGCGGCAGCGCGCTTAAATAAGCCGCTGAAAGCAGTATCGCAAGCGATAAAAGCAATGATATGGGTTTTGCTGCTTTGTTCATTGTTTTTCTCCTTTTTGCCGCAATAAACTGTAAACATACACACTAAATATATCATTTTTATTGGATTATGTCAACCAAAAATATCGAATTATGACGAAAAAAGGTGTATAGGTTTACAGCAAATGTTTTACAGCAGCAGAAAAAAACAAGTGACCGATAAGAAAATATGCGGAACACATGGGACGGTTCTGTTATGCTCCGGATTAAGTTAAAAAACTTTACTTTTTAATTATTCTGTGGTATAATAGTAATAGAATCCGTATTGAAATTGTAGGGCGGCAAGTGCAGCCTATTAGCTTTCAGTCAATCACGGATTCTTTTTCTTTTGTCCGCCGGTAATCGGATTACCGATTAAAGCCGTTTTATTAAGTCTTGACTTTAAAAGGGTTATTGCATATAATTTTATCAGAGATACCGTTTGCAGGGCGAAACTCCCGAAGCCGCCCCAAACCGTTAATTCGGTTGGCGGTATCTCTTTTTTACCCTTAAATATTATTACATATCGAATTGTCAACACAGGAGAACCGTTCCCTTGTGTCGTGTATGCTTGCGCTCCGTCTGTGTTTTAAACTTGTTGCAGGATTACCGCAGGGACTGACTGCGGTTTTAGAACATCTGCAACTGCCGGTTGCCGAAGTTCAAAGGCGTGTTGGTTGTAAAATATATAAATTCAAAGTATAATGAAAATGAAAAATAACAGGGAGGCTGTATTTATGAGTGTCGGGAGCAGGATTTTCGAGTTGAGAATGTCAAAAAATCTCTCGCAAAGCGCTTTAGCTGATATGTTAGATGTGTCGCGCCAGTCTGTTTCTAAATGGGAAACGGATTCGGCTGTTCCGGACTTGGATAAGCTAATGAAACTGTGCGATGTGTTTGAGGTGACATTGGACGCATTAATCGGAAGAACCGGCGGCACGAACGCAGAGCCCGGAAAGACTGAAATTTCCAGTCTTCCTGCGCGCACTCAACAGGTGTTCGGGTACATTCTTTTTGCGCTGTCATTTTCAGCAGGATTGCTGCTTTTGTTCAGGGGAAGAAACGAAGGCGATTTTATTATTATGGTTCCCGTTTTGCTCGCCTTGCTTATTTGCGGTATGATTTGTATTTTCTTAAAACAGCGGGCTTTGTATTGGTGTATTTGGACGGCGTTGGCTCCGACAGCGATTCTGACGCCGTACACCGTCGGCTTCAGACCTTTTTTCCTTGTGCTGATGCAAGTATGCTGCATTGCAGGTATGGCTTTTGCCGCACTGCACTTTTTTAAAAATGTTTTTGTATCTGCGAACCGAAGGAAGGGAATATTGCTCATAGCAGCTTGGCTCGCGGTAATCGCGATGTATCTGCTTAATTTCGGATTTGCTCAGATATATGGGTTATTGTCAGTTGTTTTAAATTTCGTAATTTTTGCTTTAATAGCGGGGTTGGAAACATATACAGTCTGCTATATACGAAGCCTCAGACATCAAAGCAAGCGGTAGTAATAACATAGCATGACGGTTTTGTTGTGTTTTTTGCTTTCAAAAACACAAAAACTTAGATTTTTGTATTCGCCGTCACTCGTCCTCGGGCGGATTTGAAAAATCGTCGGGAGCGGATTCGGGAGCTCCGTGGCGGCGCTTTACCGTTAAATCCCTTATTATAGTGTAAATTATAAAAAGTCCTCCGGCGCTGAAAACAGCAATCGCCGCGATTACTATATAAGAATACGGGTTTTTGTCATTTTCTCCGTAAAAATCGTCTGATTTAAAGCTCTCAAAAACCTCGGCGATATAGTCCTCCGACACGCCGTCTGAAGTGTAGAACGAAAGTATATACTCATTATCCCCGGCAACTGTAAAATAGCGCGCGAGCGTGTAGCCGCCGCCCGAATCCTCCGACGAAACCCTTGAAAGCACAAATTTTTGTCCGCCGTTTTCGATTATCTCGCCTTTTACGGCGCTGTCGCCGGTGATGTCGGGGATAAGCTTCTTTATCTCGCTGTCGGAAAGCAGGGAAAGGTTGCCTGTGCTTTCCGAAAAGGCGGTGGCGTCAACAGTCAGCCGTATCTGCTTTGTGTTGTCATCATTTACCGCAAGGTAAACGATATTATTCTGCTGTGTATATTCGTTAAGCGCAGTCTCGCTCATTCCGAGGATTTCCGCAACCTTTTTGCTGTCCTCTCCGTAAACCGAGAACTCATCGCCGGCTTTGAGCGTGATTCTGCCTGCCGCCGATACCGGAAGCACAAGCAAAATCAGCGCCGCCGCCGCGCAGAAAATTTTTCTTAACAAAAAAATCACCCGTTTTTAAAATGAGTTTTGAATAAAAAATGCCGCGGATTTACACCGCGGCTTTCAGCGTGTAAAAAAATCCGTCTGTAATTGAAAAATTGCACAAATAAAGAGTCAGTTAAAGGGAAACCCCCGACGAGGGTTTCCCCTCAAAAACAGTCCGCCGGACTGTTTTTTCACCCTTTCCTGCGTATATCCTGCAAAAGAGTTCCGCTTTCTGCGGAAAGCGGCTAAAGGCTCTGCCTTTAGAAACCGCAAACCTTTAAAAAGGTTTGATCGAAACTTTTATATTTGTATAATTTGTTTTCCATTTAAGGTTTATCGACAGACAGAAAGCCGCGGTTTAAATCCGCGGCTTTATATCCGGCGGAAAGGCGATGTCAGCCTATTCCGTTTTGTCTTTTTGCCGCTGTCAGGGTGTTCTGCATAAGCATCGCTATGGTCATCGGACCCACGCCGCCCGGCACCGGGGTAATTGCTGAAGCCTTTTCCTTTACCGCCTCAAAATCAACGTCGCCGCAGAGTTTGCCGTTCTCGCGGTTCATACCTACGTCGATTACAACGGCGCCCTCCTTTACCATATCGGCGGTGACGAATTTCGCCTTTCCGACCGCCGCCACTAAAATATCAGCGCCAAGGCAGATTTCCTTTAAATTCCTTGTTTTTGAATGGCATATCGTGACCGTGCCGTTTTTGTGCAGCAGCAGCATCGCCATAGGCTTGCCGACGATATTCGAGCGGCCTATAACAACGCATCTCTTGCCCTCTGTCTCGATATTTTCATACGCCAGCATTTCCATTATTCCCGCCGGAGTGCAGGGAACAAAATCGTAATCCCCTATCATTATTCTGCCCACGTTTACCGGGTGGAACGCGTCCACGTCTTTTTCCGGGGAAATGGCGTTTATTATGCGCTTTTCGTCAAGATGACGCGGCAGCGGAAGCTGGCAGAGTATGCCGTTTATGCTCCTTTTGGAGTTTAATGTGTCAATAAGTCCGAGCAGCTCCTCCTCGGTTGTGCTTTCGGGCAGCGCGTACTCCTCCGAAACTATGCCCAGCGCCTCGCACGCCTTTTTCTTGTTCGCCACATATATTTTAGAAGCCGGGTCCTCTCCCACTATTATTACTGCGAGGCCTACGGTAATTCCCTTTCCGTTAAGCTGCGCGACCTCGTTTTTTACCCGCTCCTTAACGGCTGCGGAGATTACCTTTCCGTCAATCAGTCTGCTCATTTTTACGTTCCTCTGTTTCTGTATTTTTGATCTCGGTTTCTGAATTTTCGTCAGAAAACTCTGTGCCGGCTTCCGGCGTGCCGCTCAAAAATCCGTCCTGTATTTCTGAATTTTCCTCCGGAGTCTCTGCGCCGTCTTCATGTGTTTCTGAATTTTCGTCAGAAATTTCCGTTCCGTCCTGCGGCTCATCTCCGGCAAAAACCGTATGATATTCCGCGGCGCCGGCGGTTTCCTTTATTCTGCCGCGCATAAAGACAAGCGCCGCTATTCCCGCTATGCAAAGCAGGAACGACAGAAGCGACGATACCTTAATATTTCCGAGCATAAGACTGTCGGTTCTTAAAAGCTCTATAAAGCCCCTGCCGAAGCCGTACCATACGCAGTACATAAGGGCGATTTCGCCGCTGAAACGGCGTTTTTTACTTAAATGATTAAGAATGAAAAATCCGGCTATGCACCAAAGGGATTCATACAGAAAACAAGGATGGACAAGCCCCTCGCCCATTTCGGCTACCGTTTTGTCGCTCTGCATACCCCACCAGCTGCTGCCGGTAAAGCTGCCGTATGCCTCCTGATTGACAAAGTTGCCCCATCTGCCTATGCCCTGCCCGATTAAAAAACCGACCGAGCCGATATCAAACATATCAAGTATGTTTACCTTGCGTATTTTGCACATTACCGCGCCCGAAACAAAGGCGCCTATCACGCCGCCGTAAATGGCAAGCCCCGAAAAGCCGGACGAATTGCCGAAGCCGAAAAAGTCGCCTATTCCGGTCAGCTTTTCTCCGTCGAATATCACATAGTACGCCCTCGCGGAGAGTATGGCGACCGGAGTCGCGACCAGCACCACGTCAAGCATACGGTCGGTATTAAGCCCGAACCGGGACGCGTTTTTTATACCGTAAATAAGCGCCAGCAGAAATCCTGCCGCGATTATAATGCCGTACCAGTAAATATCCCAGTGGCGGGAGCCGAGCGGAATTGTAAACGCCACCGGCGAAAGCGTCAGCTTTATGCCGAATATAACTACCTCATAGCTCATTTTTATTCCTCCCCGTCCTGCGGATTTACGACCGAAAGCACGGTTTTTTCACTCTCAAGCAGTGAAAGCCGCCTGTAAACATCGTCGGGCGTTACGGTTTTAAGGTATTTAAGCTCGTCGAAAAGACCGCTGTCCGACATAGCGCAGCTTACAAGCTGCATGGCTATGCTCTCAACATTGCCCATCGCCCGTACAGCGTCGCCGTACATTCCGCAGCGTACCGCCGAAAAGAGCTTTTTATCTATTCCGTCGGCTTTAAGCCGCTCAACCTCCGCTTTTATCTCATCGGCTACGCGCTTGGGGTAGGAGGACTCGCCCTCAAATATTACCGCGGCATAGCCGTTGCCGGTGAAGTATTCGGAGGAAAACTCGTCGTTTATAAGGCCCTCGTTAATAAGCTTTTTATAAAGCGGAGAAGCGTCCCCCGCGATTATCTCAAGCAGCAGTGAGGTGCATATCTTTTCCTTTACGGTGCGTTCGGGATTTTCAGTTTTTTCCTTGTAGCCGAAGCAGAAAAGCGGCTGTGCCACAGCCAGCTTCTGCTCGCAGCAGCTGTTTACCACGCTGTCCGGCTCTTCCTCAAAGTTCCTTGTTATCTCAAGCGGAGCGTTTGTTTTTACCGCTCCGTTAATCTGAGAGAGCACCTTTTCGGCGTTTACGTTTCCGGCTATGCAGACAAACATATTAGACGGGTTATAAAATGTGTTGTAGCATTTGTAAAGCAGGTCGGCGTTTATCTCGGCTATCGATTCCACTGTTCCGGCAATGTCAATCCTTACCGGGTGGCGGTGGTACATATTCATAAGCATATTGAACATAACCCGCCATTCGGGGCTGTCATCGTACATTCTTATTTCCTGACCGATGATGCCCTGCTCTTTCGCCACGGTCTGCTCGGTAAAATAGGGCGACTGCACAAAGTCGAGCAGTATTCCGAGATTGTCGTAAAATCTGTCCGAACAGGAGAAAAGATAGCAGGTGCGGTCAAATGAGGTGTAGGCGTTGGCGTATGCGCCGGTGGCGGCGTACTTGGTAAAAGCGTCGCCGTCCTCGCTCTCAAACAGCTTGTGCTCAAGAAAATGCGCTATGCCCTCAGGCACCCTTGTCTCCTCGCCTTTTACGGTAAAGCAGGTGTCAATAGAGCCGTATTTTGTGCCGAACACGGCGTATGCCGAGTTGTACTGCGGCTTTTCGAGTATATATATTTTAAGTCCCGACGGGTGTACCGCCTTTATATAGCTTTCGCCTATCTCGCTTTCAAAAACCTGTCTTGTCATTATCTGTCCTCCTCAGGCAGCAGTTTGTAAACCGTGTTGAGCTTTACGCCCGCCGCGGCTTTCACAACATCATCGCGTGTTATTCCGGACAGCTTTTCGGCTATCTCGTCTGGCGAGTACACGTTTTCATTGCAGGCTTTAAGCGCGTACCACGTGTCAAGCGCTACCTGACTGTCGTTATAGGTGCCGAGTGAGTCGCGTATGCTCTTAAGCGACGCCTCAAACTCAAAATCGGTAAATTCACCTTTCCTGACCGCGTCAAGCTGGGCGAGTATCTCTTTTTCCGCCTTTTCGGCGTTTTCGGCTTCTACGCCCGATTCTACCGTGACAAGACCCTTCTGCCTTACCGACGACGCCGAGCAGTAATAACACAAGCTCATTTTTTCACGCACATTCGCGAACAGGCGCGAATACGGGCCGCCGCCGAAAATGTCGGTCATCACCATAAGCGGCAGAGAACAGTCGTCGTCACCATGCATATCGCTAGAGAAGCCCATTACAAGCTTGCCCTGCTGCACCGCCATACGCTCCTCCACCGTGCGCGGAGTTTCCACGGCGGCGGTAGGCTCGTTTATTTTACAGTCGGTAATATCCGCGCGCTCTATCTGCTCAAATTTCGCGGAAATATCCTCAAAAAGTCTCGCAGGCAATGCGGCGCCTATCACCTGAACTCTGATATACGCCTTTTTAAGCATATCCTGCCACGCTTTGTAAAGACTTTCGCCCGTGATAGCCTCAACGCTTTTAAGCGTGCCGCATTTTTGAACGCCGTAGGCGCTGCCTTTATACATCTCCTCGATAAGGCGGTTTTTGGCGTAAATGCGCTTTTCGCTCATCTCGCCCTTTATATGCTCCGCCGCCTTGCGCTTTTCACGGCGCAGATCGGTATCGCCGAAAGCGCCGCCCGATACAGCCGGCTCGAAAACAAGGCTTGTGAGCATATCGGTCGCCTCTTTTAAGAGCGATTCGCTCTCAAAGGTGTACTTGTCGTTTATCACCGAAATACGCATACGCAGCAGCTGGTAATCACCGAGCTTTTCCGCCGACGCGTCAAGCTGTGCGCCGTAGAGCTTTGCCAGCTTGTAGTTGAGCACCGAAAAATCGGGATATTTTTCGCCGCAGGTGGTCAGTATAAAGGGAAGCAGTGCGTAAGCCGCCGCGGTTTCGGCGGCAAGGGGCAGGTAAAAGTTGAATGAGACCGAGGTGGTGTTGAACCGTTCGTTTTTGATGAACAGACCCTCCGCACCGTCCGCCAGTCTGTAAATTTTAGCCGACATTATATTCCTCCGAGCAAATAAAATATACTTGACATCAGTATAACACAAATATTCCCATTTTTCAATTTTTTATTGATAAATATCCGAATAGTATACAAGCCGCCCCACATATTTTTTAATAGAAAGCAAAAAGGGGACTTTAAAATGAAATTTATAATAATAACAAAAAAGCAGATAATGCTCGCGATAGCGGGACTTTTAGCGCTTACGGGAGTGGTGGCGGGCTCAGTGTCGGCATTCGCCGGAACCGACCGCAAGCTGCCGATTTACTGCGTCGAAACCGACAAAAAGCAGGTGGCGATAAGCTTTGACGCCGCATGGGGCAACGACGATACGCAGACGCTTATAGATATTCTCGCCGAATATGATGTTCCGGCCACTTTTTTCGTGGTCGGCTCTTGGGTTGATAAGTATCCGGAATCTGTAAAGGCGCTCGCCGACGCCGGTCACCAGATACAGAACCACTCAAACACCCATCCGCATATGCCGCAGCTTTCAAAGGAGCAGATGATAAACGAAATAGAAAGCTGCAACAGCAAAATAGAGGCTATAACCGGCGTATGTCCGACACTCCACCGCCCGCCCTACGGCGATTACGACAATATGCTGGTAAGCACGCTTGAGGAAATGGGAATGTATACGATACAGTGGTCGGTAGACTCCCTTGACTGGAAGGACACCTCGACCGCCGACAGCATATGCGACCGAGTGCTTAAAAAGGTCTGCCCCGGCAGCATAGTGCTTTTCCACAACGACGCCGACAACACCCCCGCCGCCCTTCCGGAAATACTTGAATGTCTTAAAAACGACGGCTACGAGTTCGTATTTATAAGCGACCTTATTTTAAAGGAAAATTATACGATAGACCATACCGGCAAGCAGTGCAAAATCAATTCGTAATGCGTAATTCGTAATGCGTAATTGTATTTTTCGGCTGTGTTCGGAATAACAGTGTAATTTAAAGCAATATGTCATTCTGAATGAGTGAAGCGAGTGAAAAATCCAAAACAGTAAAAGCGAGGGTTACCCCTCGCTTCAGACCGTCAATAAACCTGAAAATCAATTTTTTGCGGCGTTTTATTTTCTATTTAATCCTCCGTTTCGGCGGAGGTTGCTTCGGTATAAAAGTTTTCAATAAGGAGCTTATGAAGAGCGGATTCGTCGGCGGTAAAGGTTTCATAGCTGCCGTCGTTTCCGCTTTCGCCGGCTATGCTTAACATATTGAAATCCGCGCCTATCGCCTCGGTGGCGAGATATGCCGCGCTCGACGCCGAAATATCGGTCACGGTATTTGACGCTAACTTGTCATACATCTTTACCGGCAGGCTTAAGTTTTTAAGACACGCCTTTTTCGCCTGTGTGATAAAAGAGGAGATAAACGCCTTCTGCCGTTCAAGGCGCGGGGCGTTGCTGTCGTTACGGTACCTCAGATAAGCCAGCGCGTTATCCCCCGTAAGGGTCAGCGAGGCGCCTTTTTTAAACCGCGGGTCAACCGCCGTCATATCTTCGGTTACTGTCACCGGTACGCCGCCCACCGAATCCACTATTTCCTCAAGCGAATTCATAAAAATCGTGTAATATCCGCTTACGGGTATGCCGTACAGGAAATCCGAGACCGCCTTTACGGTGTTTTCAGAGCACATTTTGTCATCACTCCCGTAGGTATAAGCAAGACATATCTGCTGTTTTGAGGTCGCAAAAAAGTCTCCGTTTATATCATAGGAATCGACATCTGTCACTGTGTTGCGGGATATGGGCAAAATATTTACACTGTCGGTATCGGTGTTGAGCGATACAAGATAAAGCGCGTCTGCCTGGTGCTTTTCGTTTAAACCGGGAGACACCCTGTCGACCCCTATAAGCAGTATGTTTATAAGCCGGTCGTTGTAGTTGTACGCCTTTCCCTCATAGTACGCGTCGGCGTCCTCCGGTATTTCCGCGCCATCGTCGGCGGGAAGACCGGCGCTGTTGTTCAAAGAGGGATTGCGGAGCTTTGATTCACCTTTTTTTATTATAATGAAAAACGCCGCGGTTATAAGCAGCACAACCGCCGCCGCAGCCGACAGAACCGTTATTATCCTTTTTTTTGCGGAGTGTTTTTGAGCTTTGTTTTCTTCCGTCTGTACGGTCATAAACCATTCTCCTTGAAACAATCTTGCCGTATGCGCGTCGCCGTAATTGGGCGGAGCGGCTCTTTCTTATTATTATGTGCTCCGTCGGCTTTGTCAATCCCTTAAATTTTACCTTTCGGCGAAGTTTTCGGAAACAGCGTTTCTGCGAAGTTTTCGGAAACAGCGTTTCATACTTGACTGTACGGCCGATACATTATATAATATTATTTTAAGAAAGGAGATGGTTTTGTGGACCCGCTTCCGCGAAGTAGAAGCCTTACGGCTCTTCGCAAACCTTCGGAAACAGGTATGATTCTTCGGCGCGTCAAGTGCCGCTACCGGTTTTTTTCGGTCAACCTCAATTAGGACGCGCAAAAGACCTGAACATACTTAAAAACCGGAGGAAAATAAATGACACAAATAATACAGCAGTTAATACTTCAGTTGGCGCTCATTCTGTTGAACGCCTTTTTCGCGGCGACAGAAATAGCGGTAATTTCGCTTAACGAAAAAAAGGTTAAGGCAAGAGCGGAGGACGGCGACAAAAAAGCCGTTAAAATGCTCAAGATGATCGAGGAGCCGACAAGGTTTCTCTCGACCATTCAGATAGGAATAACATTAGCGGGCTTTCTCGCGTCGGCTTTCGCGGCGGATAATTTCGCGGAAAAGCTGTCCGGCTTTTTTGTGAGCACCTTTGATATTCCGGCGGGATATTCGGGCGCGGTTAATACCGTCGCGGTTATTGTTATCACGCTGATACTTTCGTTTTTCACTTTGGTGCTCGGCGAGCTTGTGCCGAAAAGAATCGCCATGAAGCACAAGGAGCAGCTTGCCGAGGCGGTATGCGGAATAATAACCTTTCTGGCGGCTGCGCTCAAGCCTATTATCTGGCTTCTTACCGTTTCGACAAACGGAGTGCTGCGGCTTTTCAGAATAGACCCGAACGAAAAGGAAGAGCCGGTTTCCGAGGAGGATATCGTGCTCATGCTTGACGCCGGAGCAGATGAAGGCAGTCTCAATCAGAATGACATAGAATATATAAAAAATGTTTTCAAGCTTGACGGAATGACCGCCGAGGACGTTATGACGCCGCGCAAATCGGTCGTTATGATACCTGAAGGCGCCGGAACGGACGAGATACTCCGTATAATAGAGGAGGAGGGCTATTCAAGAATTCCGGTTTATTCGGAATCAGCTGATAAAATCGTGGGAATACTTTACTCGCGGGATTTCCTTCTCAAGCATTCACGCCCCGGCTTTACTCCGAAAGACGCGATGTTCCAGCCGACCTTTGTGCCCGAAACGGTGCATCTTGACGTGCTGTTCAAAGAGATGCAGCGGGAGCATAACCATATAGTAGTGGTAGTAGACGAATACGGAGTGACCGCGGGAATAGTCACTATGGAGGATATACTTGAGGAAATAGTGGGCGAGATATGGGACGAGCAGGACGAGGCGATAGAGGATTTCGTTGCTCTCGGAGACAATACCTACCGGGTACTGTGTTCGGCTTATATCGAGGACTTTTTCGAGTTTTTCTCTCTTGAGCCGGACGAGGATACCGAGGCGACCACCGTCAACGGCTGGATAATCGAGCTTATAGGAAGCATACCCGAAAAGGGCTTCACCTTTGATTATCAGAATCTTACCGTTACCGTGACCGACGCAGATGACCTTATGGCGCATGAAATCACCGTAAAGGTAAGGGACAGCGCTGAGAAAAAAAGCGATGAAGAGTCTTGACAGACACTGATATATACATATAATATAAACTTCAAATCCGTTTGCGCAATATGTGTGAACGGATTTGAGCATTTTTTAGCTGAGATTTCTGTCAATTGTTACGGTTTTTTTAAAATTAAAAACAAATGTTGCCAAACAAAGAAATAAATGATATAATATATATACATATAATGTTATCATAGCCTAACTATGGTAACAATTCAAAAACACGGCGGTATTTTACGGAAGAGGAAGGTTCAGATGGACACAAAAACTCCGGGAAACACAAAAAATTCACCGCGGCTTAAAGTATTGATAATAATACTTTCTGTTCTGCTTGTTTTAAGTGCCGGCGGACTCGCGGCAAAATATGTTTACGATAATTTTTTTGCTTCTGACAGGGCAAGCGTCACCGTGCCTGACAATGTAATAGGCAACGGTACGGAAGACGGTCAAGACAGCAGCGAAAGCTCCGGAACAGAAGATACGCAGAGCGGCGCAGCGTCCGGAGAAAGCGTTCCGGCGGGCAGCGGGGGCGTACCGGGCTCAGAAGACACGGAAACGGGCGGTTCAGCCGGTGCGGACAAGCCCGCGGCAGAGCTTCTTGAGCTTTATAAAAGCAAGCCGGAGGACAATGAGAAATTTGAGGTAAAGAATATGCTTCCGGGAGATATTGTCACCCGGTACTTCTGCGTGCGTATAAATCACGGAGAGACGCTCGACCTGTATTTCTCCGCCGACGTAACCGGACAGACCAAGCAGCTTGGCGATGTGCTTAATATAAAGGTAACCCGATTGGGCGAGGATACGGTGCTGTGTGACCTTCCGTTCTCAGAAGCGGACGGAAAAGAATATAAAACGCAGGCCGCGGAAAACACTGCCGGAGTAACCGATGTTTACTACCGTATCGATGTTTCGCTTGATACCTCTGTCGGCAACGAATATCAGGCTGCGGGGCTCACGGCGGATTTCAAATGGTTTGTAAAGGACGAAAGCGGGCTTGTGTCTCCGGGAACGGGTGATACAAGCATTACGGTGCTGTGGGCTTTGCTTGCGGCTTCATCGGCGGCGCTTATAATTCTGCTGCCGGTTTACCGGAAGGGGGATAAAAAACGTGAAAAAGCGTAGCAGTACCGAAAAAAAGGCTTACGGCAGTATCGCGGCGGTAATTATCCTTTTTACAATGCTTGCGATAACTACATACGCGCTTATTTCAGCGATTGTCGGAGTAGACGGCAATATTTTTGAGACCGGCACGGTGGATATAGAGCTCAACGGCGGAAAGCCGGTTTTTGACGGCTCTGATATGAATATTGAGCCGGGTTATTCGGCAAAAAAGGATTTCACAGTAGAAAACAAGGGTACGGCGGATGTTTACTACCGTCTTTACCTTGAAAACGTGAGCGGTTTGCTGACAGACGCGCTTAGCTTTGAGATATACGACGGCGACCGTCTCATATTCAGCGGAAGCGCCGGAGAGTTTACGCGCGAGACTCCCTGTATCAACAGCAAGGTTCTTGAGGCGGGCAAAACCGACACGCTTACGGCGGTTGTGAAAATGGAGGAATCCGCGGGAAACACATATCAGGACGCCGGTATAACCTTTGATATAACAGCCGACGCGGTTCAGGCGAAAAACAATCAGGATATTTCATTTGAGTAGCAGTGCGGCTGCTTAAGTGTTTATCAATATAAATTTATAAGTGATTCCGGGAGGAGAAAACAATGAAAAGCACAAAGAAAAGCCTTATCGCAAGCGGAATTTCGCTGGCGGTAAGCATGGCGCTGATGGTAGGCTCCACCTTCGCGTGGTTTACCGACAGCGTGACAAACACGGGGAACAAGATCCAGGCAGGAACGTTGGAGATCGCGCTTAATGACGGAACGGATACCGCTCTGTTCAGCAGCGAGGATTTCCTGTGGGAGCCGGGACGGTCCCAGAAGGCAACGGCAAAGGTAACAAACGAAGGCTCTCTGTGGCTGAAGTACACCATGAGCTTTGAGAATGTCAAGCTTGACAACGCGGAGGGTGTAGATGCAGATATCACCAAGGTTCTGGATGTCTACACTGTGGCGGCTGGCGCTGCGAACCTGACCGGCGCGACAAAGCTTGGCACGATGGCAGAGTTGATGGCGGCGGGCTCCTTTGCAGCAAAGGATGCGGTGCTTGCTCCGAAAGGTCAGACCGGCACGGTCAATGGTGCAGAAGTCGGTGACACGCAAGTCTTTACCATAGTGATCAAGATGCAGGAGAGCGCCGGGAACGAGTACCAGGGCGCAGGTGTCAGCTTTGATGTCAGCATCTTGGCAGCTCAGTACACCTATGAGAAAGACGGCTTCGACAACGATCGGTATGATGCGGATGCCGAGTATTTTGTTGATATTGCTTCAGAGGAATCGCTGATTTCCGCTTTGAATGCTGGATATAACGTTAATCTGACAGCGCCAATCACATTAAGCAAAAATCTGACCGTATCTGCACCGGCGATTCTTTTAATGAACGGGCAGAACATCACTTTTGAGGAAGCCGATGTGTCCTGGATAAACGTATCTGATTCCCTTACAATTGAGGGCAATGGTAAGATTATTGGCGGAGGAATTTATGTAGAAAGCAACGCTTCTCTGACCATCAACGCCGGAGACGACTTTGTAATTGAGTCTGATAATAAAAGCGCTGCCGTTATTGGCACAGACTTCGGGGTTAACAGTGATATTATGATCAACGGCGGTACATATAAGAACACATATCCTGGTGGTAGCCTGGTAATTAATGATGTGAGTACAGGTAAAATTATTATCAAAAAGGCTAAAATATCCGTAACCGAAACGAATCCTTACTATAGCAGCAATGCCGTTATTAATATTACCCGTGCAAAGAAGGCAGTCCTTGAAAATGTGACAGTAGACGCCAAGGGATATTCGGCAGTGTATTTCGGTAATGATGATGCAACGATTATCGGTGGTGAATATAAGACAACCGCAGTTGCTTCCCTTGGGCCGGTGGAAACTATTGAGTATGTGAAATCGCTCAATATTTCTGATGCTGTTATCACTCGAGTGGGGGTTGGCATCCTGTATAGCTCTTTCGACTGGCCCCTTCCCGAAGAGATTCAGGGCCTGACTCAGAGCAATGTTACATTTAAAATCGCTGGCGATGTCGCAGACAATTTTCAGGATGTGGATTATAACAAAATATAAATAATAAAGTATAAGGAGGATCCGAAATGACAACTACGAAAAAATCCCTTTTGGCAAGCGGACTTTCTCTCGCTGTCAGTGCGGCGCTGCTTGCAGGATCCACCTTCGCGTGGTTTACCGACAGTGTGACAAACAAGGGCAACAAAATTCAGGCAGGCAATCTTAAAATCGGCGCTTACGCCTATGACCTCGATATGGACGGCACAGGCGATAGCTTCACGATCGAAGGCGTAAACGGCGGTGAAGAATTCACCTTTGAAGCCGCCCCGCAGGACCTTAAAACCGACGACGATACCCCGATAATAAGCGAGACACTGTGGGAGCCGGGCAAGTCGAGCGCGAAGCTCCTGCAGGTGAAAAACGAGGGTACGTTAGCGGCAGAAATAAAGCTCAGCTTTGAGACCTCGGGAGAGCTGACGAACGCGCTCTGGTTCGACTTTGTAAAGGTTGAGAACGGCGGCGCGGTTACCGGTAATTTTGAGAAGCGTCCGATGAATACGCTCAGCGCAGTGGCACAGGCGCTTGAGCTTCCGATAATAAACAAGGGCGACACGCTCCAGTTCATTCTTGTTTACGGAATGTACGAGGAAGCCGGCAACGAGTATAAGGAAAAGGATTTCACTGCCGACGTGACAATACTCGCCAAGCAGTATACATACGAGGAAGACGGCTTCGGCAGCAGCGATTACGACGAGAAGGCCAAATATCCGGCAGCGACAAATACAGAGTTTGTTACATCGCTTAAAAACGGCGGAACGGTTACGGCGGCCGGCGCCTTTAAGTGGAGCGATGCTGTCACAATGACAGGAGATACAAAATCTGTTCTTTCGCTGGAAAAGGATTCAGAAATAACCGTGGTGGATGATGGCATTTTCGACCTTTACGGTTCATCTGAACTCACCATTTCGGGAGAAGGCACCCTGAATCAGACTTTTGATTCCAAGTTGGGCTATCTTTTAAGAGCCGGCGATAATTCAAAGGTCAGAATAGACGGAGGCACATTTATAGCCGGACTTACTTGTGTTCAGGCAGGCGGTAATTCGAGTGTTGAAATATACGGCGGACATTTTGAAGCGCTCACTGATTGGAAAGAAACCTACTGGCTTTTAAATCTGATTGATGACAGCGCGGCGACCATTACGGTTTACGGCGGAACATTTGTGAATTTTGACCCGTCAAAGAGCAGTACCGAAAATCCTCAGGCAAAGTTTGTGGCTGACGGATATAAGGTCATTTCCGAGGAAAAGGATAACGGAGATATCTGGTATACGGTTGTGCCTGAATAAAAACTTTATTTTGATATAAAGACAGGCAATTCCCGATTACGCCTTATCCCGGAACAGATATAACATTATATTTCCTGATTACTTACCGTAATTATAATACAGCAGGGCGTTTATCCGCTCCCTCCCCTTCACGGGGCGGGAGCGGATATCAAAGGGCACGAGCCTATCGCGCTCTTTGATATCCGTATATAGTCCGTAAAAAAACAAAAGGAGAGAACCCTTAGTGAAAAAAGCTCTTGATATCGCAGTAAGAATAATGACAACCGTCATTCTGATTTTTTCGGTCTGCGTAATGATATTTACCGTTATTTCGGTCAATACTGTCGGCAAGGACGCGGATTTTCTCGGCTACAAGCCGTACATCGTGCTTTCCGACTCAATGAAGGATACTTTTGCTGTGGGCGATCTCTCAGTAAGCGCGCAGGCAGACCCAGAAACGCTCGAACCGGGCGATATAATCACCTTTACCTCGATAGATCCGTCAAATTACGGCTCGGTGATCACGCATAAAATACGCGAGATAACCGAGTATGAGGGCGAGCCGGCGTTTGTGACCTACGGTACCACCACCGGCGTGGACGACAGCTATCCCGTACCGTTTGACAATGTTATAGGCGAGTATAAATTCAGGCTCCCCAAAATGGGATATTTCTTTGAGTTTCTCACCACTCCGGCTGGATATGTCACGGTAATACTTATCCCGTTTCTTGTGCTTATCGCTCTTCAGGGCGCGAAATTCTTCAGGCTTGTAAGGCAGTACAGGGCGGAACAGCAGGCGGAGCTTGACGCCAAACGCGCCGAAGCGGCGGCAGAGCTGGAGGAGGCGCGCAAAATGAAGGAGGAGCTGGAGCGGCTTAAAGCACAGCTTCAGGACGCGGTGTCGGAGAATCAGGCGAAAACCGATTCTCCGGATAAATCCGGAGGTGAAATTTAATGCTTTTTTACAAAGCGAGGCACAGGACGGAAAAAGATTCGAATAAGCTGTTAAAGAAAATAATAATTACGGGTGTTGTATTCGGTGTCGGGATTATCTGTTATTCCGCTACCGTTTTCGCATGGTTTCAGGCGGGGCTGTCCAATACCGGAAACACGATTAAAGCGGCGCAGTTTTCCGTTTTGGTAACTGTGAAGAATGAAGCTGATGAACCGGTCTGGCCGGATTCGGACGGCAGCTACGCACTTGACCGAAATACCGCTTACAGCATAACGCTTACAGGCGACGGAAACGCCAAAAACGGTTACTGTAAAATTTCTGGCGGAAATGTGACGCTTTATACTGCGAATATACAGGAGCAGGAAAACAGAAGCATGACATTTTCGTATGTCCCCGAAAACAGCGGCTATTATACCTTTACCGCCTGCTGGGGAACAGCGCCTGAAGACGCGGGAGAGCTTATAACAGACGGCTCCAAAATAGGAGAAAAGAGCGACGGGAATTACGCCGGCGGCATAGCGGGCAATAACGAAACCGGACTGCACGGTTCAGGTACCGGCGCTTCCGGTACTGACTCAGAGACTCCGGCAGACGGTGAAAACGGCAGTACCGGACTTTTTCCGGCTCCGGACAGCGGACAAAACGCCGGACAGAGCACTGAACAGGACGGCAGTCAGGATATGCAAAGCGGCACTAATGAGATTGAAGCCGATAAACAGGCAAACGTCGGCGATGGCGATACGGCGGACAATGACGTGACAGGCGATGAAGCGGAAGTCAACGGACAGTCAGACAGTTCAGCCGCCTGATTTTAACCGACGGATATATTTTCGGCTCCGGAAAAACAAAAACTCGGCTCTTCGCCGCAAAAGAGTTCCGCTTTCTGCGGAAAGCGGCCAAAGGCTCTGCCTTTAGAAACCGCAAACCTTTCGAAAAGGTTTGACCGAAACTTTTGCGTTTGTTTAATTTGTTTTCCGCTTAAGATTTATCGATAGGCTGACTCCGGCTGATTTTTCAGCCGGAGTTTTTGTCTTTTGCTTGCGTTCCGCCCTGCTTTCGGATATTATATAAACAGACGGTTCACGGCGGCGGTTAGGACCATAATAAACAACGGCGGATATCTGACAGAGGAGTTCACCGAAAACGGCAGGCGCGTATTAAAGTTTGAAATCATTTTTTGATTTTATCTCTCAGTATGCCAAGGAACGGTAATTATGTTTGTGAAAAGGGGATAAAAAATGACAGAATTGCTTAAAGAACTGATGAGCAGCGGCGATTTTGCCGAAATTTACACCGACAGCTCCGATATAAGCAAATTCGCGTTCGGCAGAATAGTTGCCTGCGATGAATTGTTTTTTATCGCGGAGCTTATCTCACCGTCCGGCAATTATGACGGTTTGCTGTTAAAGCCGACCGATGATATAATAAAAATCTGCGTCGAAACCGAATACGCTGAAAAAATGAAAATACTCGCGGGGAATTTTATAAATCAGGAATATCACTTTAATTCCGATGACCTGATTTCTCAGATTTTGCTTTACGCCCAAGAGAAAAAACTTATCGTGTCGGTTGAACTGCTGCACAGCGGTTACGACGATATTACGGGTTTCGCGGATTCGGCAAAAGGCAATCGGTTTATTATAAAGCAGATAGACAGGTACGGAAATTATGACGGAACAGCATATGCGAATAAATCCGATGTCACCCAGGTATCATGTAATTCCGAAAATGAAATTTCTTTATTGAAATTATATAATTACAATAAATTGCGCAGAACCTGACCGCCGAAGAGACGGCACGAAAACACCTGAATTGCTTTTTCCGGCAAAACGTATTGCTGCCGATATTGCGGTAATATTCATCTCGGAAAAAGCGGCAAAATCAAAATGAGCGACATCTGTAAAATAATTCGGATAAGGAGAGTTTCAAATGGACATTTTCACGGTTCTTATTTCTTTGTGCCTCGGTTTTGCCGGCACGCTGATTTTCGGCGGACTTCTCAATATTCCTGACGCGGGAGCGATTATCGCGATAGCGTTTATAGGCGGCAGAATTATTTACCTGCTTGAAAAAAACAACCGTAATCCCGAAAAATAACGGCGGAGCAAACGAAAAACTGACTTTTTTCCGTCCCCTTGTGTTCTGCGTCAAAATGAAAAAATCCTCACAAAACCGTTTGATATTACGGTAATGTGAGGATATTTTTTGCGGATTCGGACGATATTTATAAGAAATCGCTGTTATTATTCCGCTTTTTCCATATGCCGGACGCGGCTCCGGTTGCCGTAAACCGTAACCGTCTCAGTATTCCGGCGAACTTCAGGAAGATACGCCGGTGCCGGTTTCAATTTTGATCTGTTCGGGGGCATTATATTCAACCGAGATACCGCCGTCTTCTGTTTTTCTGCATTTCACGCTCACGGTTCCGTAAGGCGTCGGATATTTCCCTTCCGCCCACTCAAGGCCGCCAAGCTCCGGATAAATGCCTATCCTGCGGCAGCCCGGCTCCAGAATACGTATTCCCAGCACCCTTTCCGCCAGAAACGCGGCAGGCGCCGACGACCAGCCGTGACACAGGCTGTGCCTGTACCCGACATAGCAGTGCGCCCCGTTATCGCCGTGAATATCGTACTGTCCCGACAGTGAGTCAAGCGACGCGCCGTCCTTAAGCCAGTCGATATCAAAATCTTCCCAGAAGGTGGTGGCTCCAGCCTTGAGCATACCGCCGTAATATGTTTTGAGTATCGAGAGAGCGTCGGATGTTTTTCCCGCGTCGGCAAGCGCCGAAAGCATATAATAGCTCATAAAGGTCGAAAAGCCTTTAGCCCCGCCGGGCAGCAGCACTTTTTCGGCGGCGCTGACGGGATCCGTATGCCCTGCGAGCACCATCAAAGCGGCGGAAGCCTTTAATTCGCTTACGCAGGGAACCCTGCCGCCGAGCAGCCTGCTTTTTTCAAGGCACTTATCCGCAAGCGCCTTTTCGCCCGCTACATCGCAAAGCTCCGCTCCCGCCTTAAGCGATATTGCAAAAAGCGCGCGGACTCCCGCTTTCGCCTCCTCCTTGCCAAAGGTCGGCCAGTCTAAAAAATAGCCCATATCAAGCTGACCGAGCCTATCGCCGCCGTCACTCTCAACCAGAGAGCAGAGCTGCTCAAGCAGTCCTGTAATATACGCCCTGTGGGATACGGCAAAATCTGTCTCTCCGGTATAGAAATACCAGTCGCGCGCTATCAGCAGCCACCACATCGCATATGTGACCATATTATTCGGATACATAGGCAGCGGATTGTTGCGGCTCGCAAAATCAAGTCCCCTCAGAATACACGGGTCGTTTCCGAAAACCGTCCGCACGGTCAGCATTTCCGGATGCATATCCCCTATCCAGACCAGCCGGTCACGCTTTATGCCGTCCCAGATCATTCCCTGCATATTCAGATGACAGGTATACGCCGCCACATCGTAAATATTGTTAAGCTCCCCGTCGCTGCAACGAAAGCTGCCGAGGTACGGTATGTCCCTGTAAGTAAAGACGCCGAGCACCGATTTGATTTTTACCATGGTGTTTTTGCTGAGCAGCTCTATGCGGATAAATCTGTATCCGGTCTGCGCGAACTCCATATCGCTGAACATCGGCAGTCTTACCGTAAAATCGCGCATCGAGTGATCGTTCGTAGAGTTTTTCTCGCCGATATCGCTCATCGCCTCTCGCGCCGATTCGCCGAACACAAGCCTGAATTCCGGTATACCGCCGTCGCACCTGAACACCTCGGTAAGGATTTTTACGCCGCCCGAAAACTCAAATCCGAAATCGAGCAGAACAACCGCGTTTTCCCCGCCTACGGAATTGCTCATAACAAGACAGTCCGGCTCGGTCGTGGATATCTGTATATCCTTTTTTACGAAAATATTTTCCTCTCCGCTTACGTCTCCGGCCTTGAAAAGCAGTTTTTCGGGCATAAGATACTTCTTTATTTTTTCGTCCTGTCCGCAAAAATTCATTTTTGATATCATGGCGCTTTAATCCTTTCGTTCGCAGGTATATTTTATATTACGGGAAAATTATATTAAACCGCAGAATATTTATCAATCATTCATTTTGCGAAAATGTACAGTTTCTCAATACGCCGAAGCCCGAGAGCGGTCGCGGACCGGAAAAACCTGTGTTATTATAAAAGCTCTTTAGTGTGACTTTGGCTGTATCGTTCAGTTTTTGCCCGGCGCGCGGCTCAGAAAAGCGGCTTGAGTTTCAAAAAGATTTCGCCGCGTGAATTCAGTTGTATGGTTCAGTTTCTGCCCGGCGCGCGGCTCAGAAAAACGGCTTGAGTTTTAAAAAGATTTCGCCGCGTGAATTCTGTTGTATGGTTCAGTTTCTGCCCGATGCGCGGCTCAGAAAAACGGCTTGAGTTTCAAAAAGATTTCGCCGCGTGAATTCTGTTGTATGGTTCAGTTTCTGCCCGATGCGCGGCTCAGAAAAGCGGCTTGAGTTTCAAAAAGATTTCGCCGCGTGAATTCTGTTGTATGGTTCAGTTTCTGCCCTGTGCGCGGCTCAGAAAAGCGGCGCAGGAGGAAAGGACGATATCGGGTTTTATGTCTGATTTGGCGAGAATTTCAGGGGTGGTTTCCCCGCTCATAACAAGTACGCTCACCGCTCCGGCGTTTATTCCGCTTTTGACATCGGTATATATTCTGTCGCCTATTACGGCGGTTTCGCGGGGCTGACAGCCGGCGCGCTCCATTGCGAGCAGCGGCATAAGCGGCTCAGGCTTGCCGACCACTGCCGGACGCTTACCGGTAGCGTTGAATATCATATCGCATATGCTTCCGCAGTCAGGCACGCTTCCGAATTCGGTAGGGCATACATAATCGGGATTTGTGGCAATATACGGTATATCGCGGGTTGATAGCATATACGACACGTCATACAGTTTCTGATAAGTGAGCTCCGTATCATACCCCATAACTATACATTCGGCGCGGGAGGTGTCGCGGGTCAGGGAAAAGTCCTCCTTTTCGAGTTCTTCCTCAAGCGAGCGCGTGCCGCACACATACAGCGTTTTTCCCGGATAGTCGCGTTTAAGCAAATACGCCGTAGCCTGAGACGAAGTCAGAAAATCGTCATAAACAGCTTTTATGCCCATTCCGCCGAGCTTTTTTATGTAATCGTTCACGCTTTTCGAGGAATTGTTGGTAAGAAACATATATTTTCCGCCGTTTTGCTTTATTTCCTCAAGCAGGCGGGGCGTAAAATCGAACAGCCTGTCGCCTATATAAAGCGTTCCGTCCATATCGAAAAGAAACAGCTTTATTTTTTTTAAAAGTTCATCTTTATCCATTTCAGCACTCAGTTCACAACTCATAAGCCGCGCGCGGCTATATATACAAAAAGGCAAAAAAGAGCTGTCATGCTCTCTTTTGCCGTTCTCCCGTTCTCATCTGAAATTATAACCTCTTGCCGCCGTTTTGTCAACCTGTGAGCCGTTCTTGTCAAAATCGGCTTTAAAAAAATTTAAAACCTTATAAGAAAAATATACGGACTCTCCGCTTTTGAAACGCTATATTGCGTCTTTTTTTAAAAAAGTCCCTGACCCGGCATTTTACTTGCAGAAAAGCAGACGATATGTTATGCTTGTTGTATACTGCGGCAGACGTATACGTATCCGCCTCTCCGCCGCACCGGAATACCGCGCGGCGTAACCCTCAAAGCCGAGTATATTATTAATTGAAAAACACGCTGAAAGGACTGACCGATTATGAAAATAGCAGTAGCCGGCGCGTGGCACGTCCACACGGCGGAATATGCAAAAGCCATTATTAAAAACCCGAAAGCCGAGCTTTGCTGTCTGTGGGACAGCGACCAAGCCCGCGGCAGGCAGGCCGCCGAAAAACTCGGCGTGCCCTTCGCTCCGGACATATCAGATGTTTTGAACGACCCGGAAATCGACGGTATATGCGTGACCTCCGCCACCTCTGAGCATACCGAGCTGCTGCGGCGGAGGAGAAGCCCCCTGCGGAATTGACGAGGCGGTTATGCTCACGCGGCTGATGACCGGCGCATACGCTTCGTACAGAACCGGAAAAAAATATTTTTTCTGAAATTTGGCTGAATACAATTTCTGCCGCCGCTTTTTAAAACAGTACGGCGCTTCGCGCCGGTAAAAAAAGGAGTTTTTCATATGGAATACAAACGCTTCGGAAACACGCTTGTTCTGCGGCTTGACCCGCCGGAAGAAATCTGCGAAAGTATTGCCGCCGCCGCGAGGGAGGAAAACATAGCTCTTGCGGAAATTTCAGGAATAGGCGCGGTAAACAGCTTTACTGTGGGCGTCTATAACACCGTTACAAAGGAATACCTCTCAAACAGCTTCAGCGGAGCTTATGAGATAGTCTCTCTCTCAGGCACTATCACAAGAAAGGACGGCGAGCCTTACCTGCATCTGCATTTTTCCGCGGGCGACGAAAACGGCAGAGTGTCGGGCGGCCACCTCAACCGCGCCGCCGTAAGCGCCACCGCCGAGATTATCATAAGAATAATTGACGGAAACGTCGACAGGTTGTTCAGCGAGAAAATCGGTCTTAATTTGTTCAAGTTCTGACCGTAAAAAGGTTTCGCTACGGTACGCCGAATTTTGCCCGGGAAAAGAGAAAACGGCTTTTGGCTTATAACGGTTTTCCCCGACGTGCCTCCCGCCGAAAAAACAAAACGCGGCTCATCGCCGCGGAAAAAAATAATTCGTGGTATTTTTATTTGCATTTTTTAAATATTGGGACATAAAGGAGGCTTATCAATCACATTCATATCCGCAAGATTATATTTTCTCCGTGCCGGCTTTATTTTGTTTGACATACGGCTTTTTTAACCGTATAATTTTTATATAGAAAAACCGCTTGAAAAAACGTCCGGCGGATTAAACGCTAAAAATACAGGGGGTTTTAAAAATGTCAAATGACAAAAACGAATTGAAGAAATGTCTAAGGTCGTATAAAATCGATTTCGGCGTTCTCTGCAAAACGCCCTGCTCAAAGGAAGAGACTAAAGAATACAAGCAAATACTCAAAGAGGGAGGCTCACTGCCCGAAGGGGTTTTTGCCGTCGAGTACCTTAACGGCTCCTTGCCCGATGAGTTTTACACGGTGACTCCGGCCGGCCTTGACGACGCGGAAATAAAAGAATATCTTATGTATAAAAAGCTCAGTATGCTAAAGACCGTAAAAAACTGCCTTGTCTTTTTAGCCGGACTCGCCGCGTTTTACCTCTTTCTGTTTCTGATTTCCATGCTTTTCTGATTTTCTGCAGGGCGTGAAAAGCGAACGAAAAATAGAAATTGAGAGGCAGGAGAAGAAAAATGAATTACTCGCTTGAGGACAGTCTTGAGGCATGGGAGGCTAACGCGGAATTCTGGGACGGATACATGGGGGACAATTCCAATGAATTTCACCGGCTGACGGTGCGTCCGAAGGTCAGCGAGTTATTGGATATACAGCCGGGCGATTATGTTTTGGACATAGCCTGCGGAAACGGTAACTATTCCGCCTATATGGCGGAGCGGGGAGCGGACATTGTCGCCTTTGACTTCTCACCGAAAATGATTGAACTGGCTCGGAAACGTCAGTCGCGTTTTGCGGACAGGATAAAGTTTTGTGTGGCAGACGCGACCAAAAGGGAAAGTTTGCTTGGGCTGAAACACGCGAAGCCGTTTACAAAAGCGGTTTCAAATATGGCTGTTATGGATATGACGGAAATAGGGGAGCTGTTCCGCTGCGTCGGTCAAATGCTCGCCGACAGCGGGATATTCGTATTCGCCACACAGCACCCCTGCTTTGTCACGCTGACAGACAGATATATGACGCCCCACGCCTATTACGGCGAGGCTGTCGAGGGGCAGCCGGAAAAGCAGTGCTATTATCACCGTTCGCTGCAGGATATTTTTAACACTTGTTTTCAAAACGGTTTTGTTGTGGACGGCTTTTACGAGGAATGCTTCGGAAATAACAGAGAATTTCCGGCTGTTATTATTGTAAGAGCGAGAAAAACCGGTAACGGCTCCCGCGCCTGTCCGGAAAAAAATTACGGAGATGATGATACGTGATTTTGCATTGTATGAGAAAAACCGATTGGGAAGAAATAAAGAACAAAGCAGAGTGGGGCGGCCGAAATATTGAGGCTGACGGTTTTATTCATTGTTCGTCGCCGGAACTTTTTTGGCGGGTCGCCCCTAATTTCATAAAAATCCAAGAAGAGCTTGTGCTGCTTTGCATAGACGAAGCCCGTCTTAAATCGGAAGTCCGTTACGAAGATTCTGACAACTGCGGCAGAGCCTATCCCCACGTGTACGGACTCATAAACAATGACGCGGTAACAGACGTGCTCCCTTTTATTAAAGATGAAAACGGAAATTATGTCAAAAATGCGGAGCTCGCGCATATAGAGGATAAATAACCCCAAAAGCCGGCAAAGGAGTTGTTTTTATGCTGCTGTTCAGGCTCGGAAGCCTCGTTTTTACGGACATTTCCGATTTTATATGTATGCTGTTGGTTTTTCTGCTGCTTGCGGTTCTGCTTTTTTTCTTTATCAAAAGCTGCGTGGCTCAGCGCAGAGCGGACAAAAAGCTCTACGAAGAGCTGGACGAACCTGTACAGGAGCCGGAGCTTACCGCTCATAACGCGGTTGTGATATCCAAGCACAGCGAAATCGTAAACGGGGGAAGCCCCAACTTTCCCACGCACGGCATTGCCTTTTACGCTGTTTTTAAAACCTTTGATAACAAAACCTTTAAACTGATGATACCGGAGGAAATTTTTAAAAGCATCAGTGAAAATCAGGCGGGCACCCTCGTTATGCAGGAAAATGGATTTTACGATTTCAAATAACAAGGCAGACGTCCTGTTTCAAACGTCTTGATTTTACCTTTTAAGGAGTTCGGTTATATGGAAAGCGATTTGATGTTTAAAAATCCGGATCAGAAAAATTGTTTATGCAAAGGGCAGGTTTACTGTGATTTTCTGGACTACGCTTTTTCACAATCGGATTATTTTATGCTGGTATATGTAAACTACTATGGTAAAGGTTACACTGAAATAATGAAAAATTTCAGAACTGCATTGGAAAAATACAAGGTAAAAAGCCGTTCCAAACCCGTATGGCCCGGAGTTTTAGGCACTTACAGCAGAAATACGACGTACAAGATTGTATTTTACCGTAATGACCCTAAAGCGAAGGAAATTTTAAAAAAAGTAGAAAAGCTGAGCGATTGGACCTGTCCTTCACACCCGCAGGATCTGGCCTTTTTCAAAGGAAATATCTGCTGGTTTTACTCGGTCGGGCATGAAAATTTGGCAGGCTTTATAAACCCTACAAAGGAGGATATCCTGTTCGCGGAAAAAAACGGTCTTGCCTGCGCGCATGACCTTCGCATTACGGATACGGATTATTACTCGCAGTTCAACGAAAAAATTGAAAAAAGCGGGCAGGTCCAGTCCGCAGATAAAATCACCGAAGAACATTAAAACCGCAATTTTTGAAAGGGGAGCGCAGAAAATGACCGATGACGATGTGAAAATCAAAAAGATCGAAACCGGAACCCTGTGCCTGCTTGCCGCGGTAATTTTATTCATTATTGCGCTTGCAGCGGCTCCGTTTGCCTACCTGTTTTTTAAAAACGCCGGCGTCCGCCGAACCGATTCGGCGGACGCCTATTTGACCGGCGATTATGTTTCATACAACGGCGGAGAAGAAGCACAAATATTTTTTGAAAGCTTCGCAAAGCACGGCGGCGGCGATATAATTTCTTTCAGCTACCGTGACAATGACGCCGCTTTTACACTGAAAAGCGCGTCACATACCGTCTTCGCCCTTGATATTAAATACAATGGGGAAGACTACTCCGAACGCAAGGGCAGTATATGGGAAAATACTGATATGCCAGACCGGAGCGACAGTGGAAATTCCCTCGGTTCATTTCTGATAGCCACGGTCTGCGCCGGAGAAAAAGTTTATGAGGATAACTGCTGCTGCGTATGCTTTAACGACAGCGAAAATATTATCAGATTTATTATGTTTTATAATATCAGCCGTAAAGAAGCCGTAAAAGACGGCATTGAATCAATAATAAGGGCGAGCATATCGCTCGACTGGTACGAATGATTTTTTCCGCGCTGTCTGATATAAGGATATATAAACGGAAAACACCGCTGTTTTTTTCTTAACCTGTTTCAATAATTTCGGACGCCTGCCGGTAAAGAAAATTATTATGACTTATATACAAAACCTGTTTAAGGTTTATCGGCAGACTGAAAAAGGTATGAGGAATTTTTTCCTCATACCTTTTTGTTTTCAGTGTTTATAAATTTTTCAAACGATAATCAATTATCATTTCTATCATTTCATAATCACATTCGTTTAATTTTGAAATTTTATCTGTCAATTTATCAATATCATTATTTGAATGCTTTCCCGTCAGAATATAATCAGTACTGGTTTTAAGTATACTGCACAGTTTTATTAAATTATCAATTTTTATTGCTTTGTTTCCCCGCTCAAGATTTGAAATCATCTGAATTGATACATTCATATATTCTGCAATTTGTTCCTGCGTCAAATTTAATTTTTTTCTTTGCCGGGCTATACGGATACCGATACTTTTTAAATCATCGTTTTTCATACTATCACCTATGGTTTTAGTATATTGATTTTCAGGTTGAATTATAAGCATCTTTAGGTTGACTTTATTAACCTGAAGATTGTATAATAACATCTGAGGTGTATTGTATGAGACATTATGATTTTATTGACCTTTGGTTTGATTTTTTTGAATGGCTGTTTGCCGATAAAGAAAAACGTAAGAAGTGGAAATATCTTCCCAAATATTGTTGGGATTGTGAACTTTTAGGAATTTGCCGTGATAGAGATAATAATTGAAAATGTCATAATGGGTGTATGTTCATAAATTCTGAAAAATGTTTTAATAAAAATAAAAAATTGAAATAAAACTACACCAAATACAAAAACGGTTCCGCTTTCTGCAGAAAGCGGCTGGGGCGCCGCCCCCGACCCCGCCGCCTTTTGAAAAATGCGGGCGAAAACTTTTCTCCGCTTTATCCGATTGACTTCTTTGAAATGCTGACCCGGCGCACAGTAAAATTGCTGTGCGCCGGTTTTCCTTGTAAATTAAAAAACAAAATTTCAGAACTCAAAATCGAAAATTTTTATGCCGTCTTCCTCTATTTCAACGGCTTTGCGGTACTCGCCGAAGCCTGTTTTCCGTATTTCCTCATATGCCCGGCAGACGCCGTATACACCGAAAAAAATACAGAACAGTATCACTGACGAAAGATACAGGGATTTGAAAAAAACAGCGGTTTTTCTTTTTATTTTTATCAGTCCTTTTTTTATTTATGTATTTTTTCTGTTTTTTTAAACAAGCGTGTTGAAAAGGCTTGCGAGCGCGTCTCCCACAAGCTCGGCGGAATAATGCACCTCGGCAAGGGAATTGGCGTCGGTGCCGAATTCAATAAGCAGGGAACCCTTTGTAAGGCTCTCGTTGTACTTTCCCGTAGTAAGGCTTATCGGACGCGCAAGAGTAGGATATTTTACCTCTAATGTCTGCTGAAGCCTTACCGCCAGCTTGAGATTCTCTTTCCAGTTCGGAAAACCGCTCTCGCCCTCGCTTTGCGAACCCATTACAAGCATTACCTGCGCCGCCTTTTTGCCGTTTATCTCGGTCACAAGCTTTACCTTGTCGCTCTCTCCTGAGCTTACTGCGTCACGGTGTAGGTCGAGCACTACTTTTATGCTCGGATATTTTTTAAGATAGCTGTTTATTGTTTTCGCAGCTCTCGTGTAGCTTCCGCTGTACTGCGGATAGTCGTGCTCGGTGGTGTCGTGCAGGGTCTTTATTCCGGCGTCATTCAACTTTTTCGCCACTATCTCGCCCACGCTTACCATATTTTTGGTTTTGTCACGGGAGCGTGAGGTGAACGCGTCGGTATAGTATTCGCTGTCGTCCTCCATAAAGGTTTCGGTGGTATGGGTGTGCATTATCAGCACCTGCGGCTCGTCGTTTTTCTTCAGTTTGAAGCTCAGAGAAGACGAAAGCAGGCTTTTTATATCTATTTTGTGAGACGTTCCGTTTTTAAGATATACATTGCTGTATGAAAGCCCGGCGTTATACGGCGAGATATACTGGCTTAATATCTTTCCCTTAACATTTCCCGAAACCGACGCGGCGGCGGACGAGGAGCCGCCTTCTGCCGTTTTTTCCGGTTCTTTCGAGCTTTGCTCTGCTTCAGATGAGCTTTGCGGTTCTCCGGTTTCGGTATTTTCAGATGAAATTTCTTCTTTTTCCGCGGGTGAGGTTTCCCCGTCTGCATTGACGGACGGCGTCTCAAAAATATTCGCACCGGCGCCCGCAGTCTCTGTCAGCTTACCGAAAACATTGTATGCTATTACCGCAAGACAGGCGGTAAAAACGCACGCCAGCCGAGCCATTGCCGAATATCTGCCCATTTTTACCGCCTCCCATACCATTATTCTATGCCCTTGGTGCTTTCTTTATACCAGCTGGGAGAGAATATCCGGCTCTATTTCGGGCTGTAAAAAGGAGTTTATTGCCCGCGCTAAAATTCCGCTTATCCTGTCTGTCAGCATATCGACGTCTTTAGGGGTTACAAACAGGCCTTCAGAGGAACGGCTTTTTGAGTCTGTAAGCTCCTCCGCCATTATTTCCGCCCCCACAACGGTGGGAACGCCGACAGCTATCACCGGCACTGAAAGTGTGGCGGCACTTAATTCCTTTCTTTTGTTCTGCACACCGGAACCCGGAGAAATTCCTGTGTCGCATATCTGCACCGTGGTAAAAAGCCTCCCTGTGCTTCTTGCGGCGAGGGCGTCTATCACGATAACAGCGGCGGGCTTAACTGCGCTTACCACCGCTTTTATCAGCTCACTTGCCTCTATTCCGGTCTGTCCTAAAACCCCGGGCGACATCACCGAAACGCTTCTTATGCCTTCAAGTCCCAGCTCCTTGGCAAACTGTCCGCTTATATGCCGGGTGGCAAGCAGTCTTCCGGCGGTAAGAGGACCTATCGCGTCGGGTGTAATGTCGGTATTACCGAGTCCCGCCACAAGAAGCGGCGCTTTTTTTTCAGGAATAAGCTTGTTAAGCTCGTCCGCAAGGTTTTTTTCAAGCTCAGTGCAGTCGGCAATGCGGGTAACCGGAGGAAATTCAACCGTTATATACCTTCCCGCAGGCTTTCCGAGCGCCTTTTCCCCTTCCTCAGACACTATCTCTATTCTTGTTACGGTTATATCTCCGCTGCGCCTTTCCTCCTTCAAAACCCCGTTTTCCGGATATTTTTCCGACTCTGTAAGCTCAAGCGCCAGGTCTGTTCTTCCCGTCATTGACCTTTTCCTTTCCGTTTTTTTTAATTATCCCCTTTTTTGCTCTAAAAAAGTTGAAAAAGCTCAGGAATTATGATATACTATATTAGATTATTATATATATTAAGGTGGTAAAAAAAATGCCGATAGGCTCTATTGAGGACATCTGGGCAGCCGTCTGCGAAGAGTGCAAAAAGACCATCTCCGAGGTCGCTTTCAACTGCTTTTTAAAGGATTTAAAGCCTGTCTCGCTTGACGGCGGCGAATTTATTCTCTCCATAAACAACGATTATATGCGCGGCGTGGTGGAGCAGAACTATACGCAGGTACTTGAAAACGCTATCAAAGCCGTAATGGGCATTGATATAAAGGTTAAAATTATTTTTGAGGACGACGAGGAAAATATTTTAAAGGCGGAGCAGTTCAGCGACGGGCTTACGTTTGAGGATTTTTTTACTTTTTCAAATTTTGTTGTCGGTTCTACCAACCGTTTTGCTCACGCGGCGTCGCTGGCGGTCGCCAACAACAACGCCATTACCTACAATCCGCTTGTTATATACGGACCTCCCGGAGTGGGAAAAACACATTTGCTCCTTGCTATAAAAAATCAGATGAAAAAGAATTTTCCGTTCAAAAAGATTGAGTATATAAGAAGCGAGGATTTTACAAATCAGCTTATAAAGGCGCTTCAGGACGGTAAGCTGGGGCTCGGCTCGATTGAGGACTTCCGCAGCAAGTACAGAGGGGTTGACGTGCTGCTGATAGACGATATTCAGTTTATCGCCGGCAAGGAACAGACTCAAGAGGAGTTTTTCAATACCTTCAACACTCTTTATCAGAACAATAAGCAGATCGTAGTAACGCTTGACCGTCCGCCGAGAGAGATAAAAACGCTTGACGACCGCATAAGAGGCCGATTTGAGAGCGGTCTTTTCGCGGATATCACTCTGCCTGACTTTGAAACAAGAGTGGGAATAATAAAGAAAAAATCCGAAAAGCTGCATGTTGAGATAGATGAAAGCCTTGTGTTTTACATTGCCGAGCATATAAAAGGCAATACCAGACAGCTTGAGGGCGTAGTCAAAAAGGTTCAGGCGTATATGTCGATACAGAATAAGATACCGACCCTCGCTGTTATACAGGGCTTTATAAGGGACATTATAAACGACGCTCAGCCGGAGCCCGTAAAGATTGAAAAGATAATCGCCGAGGTTGCGAGAACCTACAATGTATCCGAGAGCGACATTCTTTCAAACCGCCGCACTTCATCGCTTGCGCTTGCAAGGCAGGTTGCGATGTATATAGCGCGTGAAACCACAAATCTTTCCTATAAAGCGATAGGCGAGAGCTTCGGCAAGGACCACACAACGGTGCTTTACAACGTAAACCACATCGAGAATTTCTTAAAGGACAAGCCGTATGAACGTGAGCTTGTAAAGGACATAATCAAAAATCTGACCGCCGACGCGTCCGATTACTGAATATAAAGTTATCAGTCTTATCCACTTTAATTAACATGGCAGTTATTAAACCGGCTGTTGATAAATAAAAAACGTAAATTTTTTAAACTTTTTATCCAATCCGGTTTAAACACGAAAAATCCTTTTGTAAAGCAGGGTAAGACAAGTTATCCACCGTTTTAACACCCTATATTATGACTGTTATTTTTTATTTTTTTATTTAGGAGGAAAAATTATGATTTTCTCAGTTGAGCGTTCTGAACTGCTTGAGGCGGTTTCACGTCTTCAGCGCGTGGTAGGCTCAAAGACCTCCGTTCCCGTGCTTGAGGGTATACTTCTATCAGCGGAGCAGGGAAAGCTGACCCTTATAGCATACAATCTCGAAATGGGAATGAAAAAGGAAATATACGCAAGATGCGATGAAGCGGGAGACATTGTATTAAGCGCACGTCTGCTGGCGGACATTTTAAGGCGCATGAACGGCATACAGGTTGAAATATCGGCTGACGACCGGCTCAACTGCTCAATAAGGTGCGGAGAGGCTACCTTTGACATAATGGGAATGGCGGCGGCTGATTTTCCGGAAATGCCTTCTGTGGGAGCAGGCAAAACCGTGGTTATCAACGGCGGCGTTCTTTCCCATATGGTAAAGGGAACGATTTTCGCGGCGGCTCAGACCGAAGGCGCAAAGCCGATACTTACGGGTATCAACGTCACGATTGAGGACGGCGTTATGCAGTTTGTCGCGATTGATGGCTACCGTCTCGCCATAAGGAAGCACAGGGTTGACATAAACGATAATTTTTCCTTTATAATTTCAGGCAGAGCGGTAGGAGAGGCTGTAAAGCTGATTGACGATGAAAACGAGGACGTTGAAATAAACGTAAGCGAAAGGCTTATCAGCTTCAATATAAACGGTTACTCCTTTATTTCAAGACTGCTTGAAGGCGAGTTTGTAAACTATAAAAAGACCATTCCGACCGAGCATAAGCAGAGAGTTGTAGTAAACACAAGAGAGCTTACCGACACAATAGAGCGTGTATCACTGCTTATAAGCGAGTCGTTCTCAACTCCGGTAAGGTGCTATTTCAACGAGCTTAACGTCGTATTCACCTGCGCTACCTCGGTAGGACGCGCGACCGAAACCTTCAACACAAAATTAGAGGGCGAAAATTTTGAAATAGGACTTAACAGCCGTTATCTGCTTGAGGCTCTGCGCGCGGTTGACGAGGAGCAGATCCAGATACTTTTCAACGGCTCAGGCGCCGGCGTGGTAATAACCGCGCTTGACAGCGACGATTTCAAATATATGATAATGCCTATGAGGTTGAGATGATGGAATATAAAAAGCTCTCTATAAAAGAGGAGTTTATAAGGCTTGACAGCGCGATGAAGCTGGCGGGTTTTGTCTCGACCGGAGGCCACGCGAAAACGGTCATACAAAACGGCGAGGTCACGGTAAACGGTGAAATCTGCACGGCGAGGGGAAAAAAGCTCCGCAGGGGAGATATGTCGGTGTATGACGGTCAGGGATTTGTTATAGTATGATTATAAAGGCTTTGACCTGCCGGAATTTCCGCAACATCGAGGATATTCACGCAGACGGCTTTGAGGAAATGAACGTCATATGCGGCGAAAACGCCCAGGGCAAGACAAATATGCTTGAGGGCATATGGCTTTTCACCGGAATGAAGAGCTTTCGCGGCTCAAGGGATTCGGAGCTTGTAAAAAAAGACTGTGAAAAAGCGGTAAACGGGCTTGATTTTGTTTCGGGAGGCACCGGAAACAGCGCGAGGCTTGAGATAAGCGAGCGAAGGACCGCTTTTCTGAACGGCAAGAAGCTGAAAGCCGCGTCGGAGCTGGCGGAGCAGTTCAGCGCTGTGGTTTTTTCGCCCGGCGACCTTTCTTTAGTAAAGGACGGACCGGCGGTCAGGCGGAGGTTTCTCGATACGGCGATAGGCCAGCTTTATCCGGCGTATATCGGGATACTTAAAAAGTACACAAGGGCGGTAATACAGCGCAACAGCGTTATAAAGGATTACAGGTATGACCGTACGCTTGAGATTATGCTTGATTCCTTTGAGGAGGAAATAGCGGCCGAGGCCGTGAAGATAGTAAAATTCAGGGCAAGGTATATTTCGCTCTTAAAGGAAATACTGCCGGAAATTTACGGAGGAATTTCATCGGGAAAGGAAAGCCTTGAGACATTTTATATGCCATCTGCGACTGATGACATAAAAGAAAGGCTTAAGGCGGCGAGAACAGCCGATATGATGACCGGTTCAACTTCGTCGGGGCCGCACAGGGACGATATTGATTTCAAGATAAACGGAATGTCGGCAAGGAGCTTCGGCTCGCAGGGGCAGAAAAGGAGCGTCGCTCTCTCATTAAAAATAGCCGAGGCGGAGATAATCAGGAATATTTCGGGGGAATATCCGGTGTTTCTGCTTGACGACGTAATGAGCGAGCTTGACCCTGACAGGCAGAGCTATATTTTAAACCGGGTAAAGGGAATACAGACCTTTATAACCTGCTGTGACCCGTCGAATACGGCGAGTCTTGAAAAGGGCAGGATAATTTATATAGAAAACGGACGGATAAGATAATGTATATTCATCTGGGACAGGGCACGGTGGTGCCGTCAGGCGAGATTGTGGGCATATTTGATATAGAAAGCACCACGGTTTCAAAGAACACACGCGTTTTTCTTGAAAAAGCCGAGAAAAAAGGGGAGGTTGTGACCGTTTCCTACGAGCTGCCGAAATCCTTTGCGGTCTGCGCCGGAAAGGACAAAAAGCAGACGGTTTATATTTCACAGCTTGCCTCCTCAACCCTGCTTAAACGCTCCGATTTTATAAATTCACTCTAAGTTAATTTTTTTAGGATTGAAAGGAATGTTGGTACAAATGAGTAATGACATAACCGCGCCTGTTACGGAAAGCTACGACGAAAATTCCATACAGGTCCTTGAGGGACTGGAAGCCGTAAGAAAGCGTCCGGGAATGTATATCGGTTCGACGGGTGAAAGAGGACTTCACCATCTTGTCTATGAGATTGTGGATAACTCAATAGACGAGGCGCTTGCCGGCTACTGCGACAAAATTCTTGTCGAGATACTTGACGACGGAGTTATAAGGGTTACCGACAACGGAAGAGGAATACCGGTAGGAATACATCCGCAGAAGGGCATACCTACCGTAAGCGTTGTATTCACGATTCTTCACGCGGGCGGTAAGTTCGGCGGAAGCGGATACAAGGTATCAGGCGGTCTTCACGGAGTGGGAGCGTCTGTTGTAAACGCGCTGTCTGAATGGCTGGAAGTGGAAATTCATACCGGCGGCAAGAAATATAAGCAGCGCTATGAAAAGGGAAATATCGTAAGCGACCTTAAAGTAATAGGCGAGACCGATAAAACCGGCACGCAGGTTACTTTCAAGCCCGACCCGACCATTTTTACCGACACGACAAGATACGATTTTGACATTCTGCTTCAAAGACTCCGCGAGCAGGCTTTTCTGAACGCCGGAATAAGGATAGTTTTAAAGGACGAAAGAAGCGACGCCGATATTCCCGGCAGAGAGGAAGACCTCCATTATGAGGGCGGTATAAAATCCTATGTTGAATACCTGCTTGAAAAAAGCAAAAAGGACAGGCTTAATTCAGAGGTTATCTATTTAAGTGGAACATCAGGCGACTCTATGGCGGAAATAGCCCTTTTGTGGAGCACGGGATATGACACAAAGATAATGTCGTTCGCAAACACCATTCACACGGTGGACGGCGGTACCCACGAAAGCTCGTTTAAGACAAGTCTCGCGAGAGTGGTAAACAAATACGCGAGAACCTTTAAATTTCTTAAGGACAGTGACGCCAACCTTAAAAGCGAGGATATAAATGAGGGTCTTGTGGCGGTTGTAAGCGTAAAGCTTACCGACGCGCAGTTTGAGTCGCAGACCAAGGCGAAGCTCGGAAATACCGCTATCGGCACGCTGGTAAACAATATAGTCGCTGAAAAGATGATGAACTATCTTGAGGACCACCCTGCCGAGGCTAAAATAATACTCGATAAATCTATCGCTTCGTCAAACGCCCGTGAGGCGGCGCAGAAAGCGAGAGAGCTTCAGAGAAACAAGTCAGGCATAGGCGGAAAGACGAGAATGCCAGAAAAGCTGACCGACTGCATTTCGGACGACCCGACCAAGACCGAAATTTTCATAGTCGAGGGAGATTCTGCAGGCGGTTCGGCGGTTGAGGGAAGAAACAGCACATATCAGGCGATACTACCGCTCTGGGGTAAAATGCTCAACGTTGAAAAGGCGAGAGTAGACAAGGTTTTCAGCAATGAAAAGCTGACTCCTGTAATAGTGTCTTTAGGCACGGGAATAGCCGAAAACTTCGATATCACCAAACTGAGATACGACAAAATTGTTATTATGGCGGATGCCGATGTTGACGGTTCGCACATCAGGACACTGCTTTTAACCTTCTTTTTCCGTTATATGCCCGAGCTTATAGAAACAGGACACGTATATCTTGCTCAGCCGCCGCTTTACAGAGTCTCAAAGGGCAAGCGGTATTATGACGCCTTTACCGATGAGGAGAAGGACAGATACGTAGCCGAATTCGGAGATAATTACAATGTCCAGAGATATAAGGGACTCGGTGAGATGGACCCCGAGCAGTTATGGGAAACCACGCTTGACCCCGAGCACAGGACAATGCTCAGAGTTACAATGTCCGACGCAAAGCTTGCCGATGAGACCTTTACAATACTCATGGGCGAGGAAGTCGAGCCGAGAAGACGGTTCATTGAGGAAAACGCAGTCTTCGCGACCGAGCTTGATATTTAAGGAGTGTATTAAATGGCTAAGCAGGAAAACGTTTACTGGCCGGATAACGAAGAAACCAATATTGTTCCGGTAGAAATCGTTGACGAAATAAAGAGCAGTATGCTCCAGTATTCGATGTCGGTGCTGGTGGGCAGAGCTATCCCTGATGTAAGGGACGGGCTTAAGCCCGTGCACAGAAGAATACTTTATACAATGTACGAAAAGGGTCTGACTCCGGATAAGCCGTACAGAAAGTGCGCGGACACCGTGGGAAATGTGCTGGGCTCATACCACCCCCACGGCGACGCCAGCGTTTACGATGCCATGGTGCGTATGGCTCAGGATTTTTCTCTGCGCTACCCTCTTATAGACGGTCACGGAAACTTCGGTAATATCGACGGTTATCCGGCGGCGGCGTACAGGTATACAGAGTCAAGAATGAACCGGCTTTCTCTTCATATGCTTGACGATATAGAAAAGGAAACCGTAAACTTTGTAGACAACTACGATAACCGCTTAAAGGAGCCGGAGGTTCTGCCGGTAAGATTTCCGCAGCTTCTTGTAAACGGCGCTTCGGGTATCGCGGTAGGTATGGCGACTGAAATTCCGCCCCACAATTTAGGCGAGGTTATCGACGGTATGTGCTGTCTTATAGACAACCCCGACGCCGAGCTTCAGGAAATATGCCAGTATATAAAAGGCCCTGATTTTCCGACCGGCGGCACGATTATGGGAAGATCGGGTATAAGGGCGGCTTACGCTACGGGCAGAGGCAAAATTACGCTCCGCGGCAAAACCGAGATTGAGGAGACCAAAAACGGCAAGTACCGCATAGTTATAACCGAAATTCCCTACAAGGTGAGAAAAAAGGACCTTGTTAAAAACATTTACGACCTTGCCGCCGATAAAAGGATAGAGGGAATAGACGATGTTGTGGACTACTCCTCAAAGCGTGACGGCGGTATCAGGATAGTAGTTGACCTTAAAAAGGACGCCAATCCGCAGGTATTGCTTAATAAGCTGTACAGGTATACGGCTTTGCAGACCACCTTCGGCGCTATACTGCTCGCTATTGTGGACGGTAAGCCGCAGGTGCTTACCTTAAAGGAAATGCTCCAGAACAGCATTGATTTCCAGTGCGATATCGTCCGCCGCCGCACCGAGTATGACAAGCGCAAAGCGGAGGAGCGCGCCCATGTTCTTGAGGGTCTTAAAATCGCGCTCGACTTTATCGACGAGGTTATAAGCATTATACGTTCAAGCAAGACAATACCCGAAAGCAAGCAGGCGCTGTCTGAGCGCTTCGGGCTTGACGATATTCAGACCACAGCCATTGTGCAGATGCAGCTCGGAAGACTGTCAGGTCTTGAAAAGCAGAAAATTCTTGACGAATTAAAAGAAAAACTTGATTTTATAAAAGAATGTGAGGCAATTCTCGCAAGTCACGCAAAAATACTTGATATAATTAAAACAGAGGCGCTTAATTTAAGGGATAAATTTTCCGATGACCGGAGAACCGAAATTACCGATGTTGCCGGAGATGTTGATATTGAAGACCTTATTCCCGAGGAGCAGTGCGTGCTTACAAAGACCGAAAACGGCTTTATCAAGCGTCTTCCGGCGGATACCTACAATGTCCAGCACAGGGGCGGAAGAGGTATTACCGGCATGACCACAAGAGAAGACGATACGGTTGAGAATATGTTTATCTGCTCGACCCACGATTATATAATGCTTTTCTCAAACCTCGGCAGAATGTACCGCATAAAGGCTTATGAGATTCCCGAGGGCAGCCGTACCTCAAAGGGTATGAATATTATAAATATTCTGCCGCTTATGCCGGACGAGAAAATAAACATCATACTTCCCGCCTCCGAGCTTGACGAGGATAAGTTCATCACGATGGTAACCAAGAACGGCACTATCAAGCGCACCAAGCTGTCCGAGTTCAGAAATACGAGAAAGAGCGGAATTATCGCTATTTCAATCGATGAGGACGATGAGCTGACCTTTGTTAAGCTGACCGGCGGAAACGATAATCTGATGATCGCCACCAAGAAAGGTATGGCGATACAGTTTAAGGAAACCGACGTCCGTGCGATGGGCAGATCCGCAAGGGGCGTAAAGGCTATCACAATGCGCGAGGGCGACAGCGTTGTGGCTATGGAAGTAACCGACGAAAATACGAGACTGCTTACCATAACCGAGACCGGCTACGGCAGAATAAGCCCGATAAGCGATTACAGGCTTCAGTCAAGAGGCGGAAAGGGTCTTACAAACTACCGAGTCGATAAATACGGCGATGTCGCGGCGGTGCTTAAGATAGAGGATAATGACGATATCATTATGATAGCGTCTGACGGAATTTTAATAAGAATTTACAGCGGCGATATTTCAACCTTTGCCCGTCCTGCCAAGGGCGTGCGCGTAATGCGTGTAGGCGAGGGAGAAAAGGTGCTTTCGGTAGCGGTTACCGAGCACAGTGAAGAGGAACCGACTTCAATGCCCGACGCACCCGATGAGGACGCCGGAGCTTCTGAAACGGATTTCGAGGAGAGCAGTGAAAATACCGAAAATACGGAAATTTCTGAAGAAACCTTGCGGGAAAACGGTGACACTGAAACTTCCGAAAATTAAGAGGTTAAAATATGGACGCTCAATTTAACAATCCGAACAACGGGTCTGAAAATAATCCGAATAATGATAATCCGCAGGCGGAAAACGGGGTTTTGAATAGGAAACAGGCTTCGTTGAATGAGAATGAGAAATACAGCAATCAGCAAGCCGCGCAGGTAAATCAGAGTAATCCGCAGACCTCATTCGCGGGCGACACAGCTTACAATAACGGTCAGACTGGGTACGCGGATCAGAAATACGCGGCTCAGAAAACTGAAAATCAAACGCAGACCATATTCGCGAGTAATGAGAATTTTAATAACCCGCAAGCCGGGTACGCGGATCAAAAATACGCGGCTCAGGAAACGCAAAGTCACGAAGAAAATTCATTCGCGAGTAATGAAAATTATAATTATCAACAAGCTGGGTACGTAGATCAGAAATATGTGAGCTTTTTGCCGTACGGGTTTACGCCCAAAACCTTTGAGGAGAAAAAGGGCATAAGAAAAGCCGCACTTATTATAGGGCTTTCGGTGCTTATTCTTATGGGTGTATCGTTTTTCTGGGCAACGGCGTATTTCTTTGTTATGGGCAGGCTCGGAATCGATTACAACAGAGCGCTTGAAATTGTATCCGATCCGGCGGTAATGCAGGTTGTGCAGATAATAATATCTACGCTGATGTTTTCGGTACCGTTTATAATTGTTTTTAAGGCAAACCATATAAATATAAGCGAAACGGTGCCTCTCGGAAAGCCGAAAAAGGGAAACAGGCTGGCGATGTTCTTTATAGGCTTATCGCTCTGCGCGTTCGCTAATATAGCCAATTCTTACGCCGGATATTTTTTCAGCAGTTTCGGCATAAACTATAATGTTGATTACGGAGAAAATCCAAGCGGAATTTTCGGTTTTCTGCTTTCTTTCCTTGCTACGGCGGTGGTTCCGGCGTTTATGGAGGAATTCGCCTGCCGCGGTCTTATAATGGGAATACTGAGAAAATACGGCGACGGCTTCGCCGTACTTATGACGGCGGTCGTTTTCGGACTTATGCACGGCAATTTTGACCAGATGCCTTTTGCGTTTATGGTGGGTCTTGCGCTCGGCTATATAGTGGTGCAGACAAATTCGCTTTGGATAGCGGTTGCGGTGCACGGCACGAACAATTTTGTCTCGGTGGCGTTCACCTATCTGCTTTCTCCGCTGAGCGCCGATATACAGAATCTTATTTATTCGCTCTATCTTATGGCGGCGCTCGGAATAGGAATCGCGGCGGCGGCTGTTTCGGGAAAGAAAATTCTGAGCTTTTCACCGGAAACAACCGAAAGCAGTTTTTCAAAAAAATGTAAGTGGTTCATTTCTTCTCCGGTAATAATAATATTTGCGGTGGTGTGCGTGCTTCAGTCACTGCTGTACTTCTCGTAACGAAAGGGGTAAAATAATGTTTTTCGGCGAAATCTACGAGGAACTTATCGAAAGCGGCGCAAATCCGCAGATACTTGACGCGATTTTTTCAATGATGAAGATATATACCGCGGTATTCGGCATAATAGGTCTGGCGCTTTATATACTTCGCGCGGCAGGCGTTTTCAAAATGGCGCGCGCGTCGGGCATAACAAGACCGTGGCTCGCGTTTATTCCGGTTGTCAATTCCTATACCTTCGGCAGGATTGCCGAGAAGTACACAAAAAAGGACGGCAGGAAAACCGGCGGTTTCGCCGCCGCGCTCGTTTCGCTTAACATAGCGGAGCTTGTAACGGGCGGACTGCTCGCGTATTTTTCGCTTGAGGCGGTATCCGAAATACTTGAAAACGCCTCCGGGGCATATGAAATGTCGGCGGAAATGACTATTGATATGTTCTCGTCGCTTGTTCCGGTGATACTGCTTTATATAATCGTTATGGCGGTATCAGTCGCGTATCTTGCGGTTTTCTATGTGGCGCAGTGGAGAATTTTCGCGATTTTCGATTACAGGAACGCCACCCTCTTTACGGTGCTTTCGGTGTTTTTCAGCTTTTTAAGTCCCATTTTCCTTTTTGTTATTAGAAACAGACAGCCTGTTTTCGACCCTTGGGAAAATATCAGGTTTATGAATCAGAAATTATAATATGAAAGCAAAAACCCGGCTAACAAGGGGCGCCGCCCCTGTCCCCGCCGCCTTTTGAAAAAGGCGGGCGAAAACTTTTAATGAGGGATTTTTTATTTAATATTTTAATTGAAAGTCTGAGCGGTCTTCTGGACCGCTTTGTTTTTATAAAAAATTATTCGGAGAAGCGATATGAACAGCAAATTTATGAGAGAGGCAATAGCGCTGGCAATCAAGGCGGGTGAAAGGGGCGAGGTTCCGGTCGGCGCGGTTATAGTAAAGGACGGGGAGATAATAGCTTCAGGTTTTAACCGCAGAGAGGAAAAACAGAACGCTCTTTCCCACGCCGAGATAGAAGCGATAAATAACGCCTGTAAGGTTCTTGAAAGCTGGCGGCTTGACGGCTGTGAAATGTATGTCACGCTTGAGCCCTGCCCGATGTGCGCCGGGGCGATTATAAACGCGAGAATTAAAACGCTGGTGTTCGGCGCTTACGACCCGAAAGCCGGAAGCATTGACAGCGTTGTCAACCTGTGCGATTATCCCTATAACCATAAGCCGGAAATTTACGGCGGCATTATGGAGGACGAATGTCTTAGGATAATGCGGAATTTCTTTAAAAATCTGCGGGAAACAAGCTAAAAAAACGCTCTTTCTAAAACGTTTAAAAATCCCCCTTTAAAGGGGGAGTACAGCGGCACATAATAAAAACAACTTAAAACCGGACTATTTTTTTATCAGATTCTTTATGTCGTCCGGCTTAACCGTTCCAAACAGGAATATCAGAAGAAGGTAGAGTCCGGCGGAAAGCGTGCAGTGCAGTACCACATATATAATATCAGGCAGTAAAAACAGCCGCAGGAGCGTGTCGGACAAAAAGGCAACGCAGAACGCCGATACAAGCGGCAGTATTATTTCGTTTAAAATATAAAGCCGCGCTTTGCTTACTTTTATAAGTCTTCCCACATTAAGTGCGCAGGTAAGAAAATTTGAAAAATACATTATCCATATAAAGCCCTGAAGTCCGAAAAAAGGCAGTAAAGCGATAATAAGAATTATTCTTATAGCCGAATCGCTTACCGCTGTGCGGAATGAAAAAGCCTGCTGGTCAAGACCCTTTAAAATTCCGTCGGAAACGCTGTCGAGATACATCAGCGGCACTATCGGCGCCAAAGCGCGCAGAAGTCCGCCTACTTCCTCGCTTTTGTAAATTAAAAGTCCTATTTCCCTGCCTGATGTGAAGAAAATCGCCGCGAAAATAAAGGACATCACCGCCGTCAGTTTAAGTATATTGCGTGTTGCGGCACTGACAAGCGCGGTTCTTCCACGGGCGGACGCCTCGGACATTTCGGGTATTAAAAGCGTGGAAATAGAGCCGAGCAGAGCCGACGGAAAAAACAGTATAGGAAGCGCCATTCCCTTTATCATTCCGAACTGCGAAAGGGAATTATTCCCCGAAAACGGGTATTTCGCGAGGTTTTTCGGCACAAGTATATTTTCCGCTGTGCGAAGCGCCGTGTTCAGATATCTGCCTGATGTTATAGGTACGGAAATATGTAAGACCCGTCGAACGATTCCGAAGGGCGGGCGCTCTCTGCCTGAAAGTCCGGTAAGCTTTCTCCGGTCGCAAAGCCAGGTAATAAAGAGCATAAGAAAAGAAAATGTTTCCGCGGCGACATCTCCGAAAACCACCGCCGCGCAGCTCGCGGCAAGCCCTTTTGAGGAAAATTTACTTACCAGCGTTACGACAAGCAATATTCTTACCGCCTGTTCAAATATCTGGGACAGCGCGTTGGGCGTTATTTTGCGCCGGGCGATAAAATATCCGCGAAGACAGGAGGTCATTCCCATAAATGGAAGTGACAGCGGCAGTATTTTAAGAGGAATAACCGCGCGCGAGTCTCCTAAAAACCTAAGAGCGATGATGTCGGCGCCGAAAAACAGCACCGCCGCGGAAGCCGCCGCCATTATGAGCGTAAGCTGTATACAGCGGCGCAGTATTTTAAGTGTTCCCTTTTTTGTGCCGAGCGCCAGCTCCTCCGCGGCAAGACGGGTAACAGCGGTGCATATTCCAGACGAGGCAAAGGTTGACGCCAGCATATATACGCTGAAAATCAGCTGATAAAGACCTATTCCCTCGGAGCCTATGCGCGCGGCAAGCCAGACCTTGAAAATTATTCCCGCAAACCTCAGAACAAGCGAGGAAACGGTAAGTATAAGCGCGTTTTTTATAAAAAGTGTCTTTCTCAATTCAAACAACTCCCCACAGTAATTATTATGTTGCGTCATACCGCTTAATGAGTTGAAAAAATCGGGAAAAGATAATATAATGAACTAAAGAAAATGTTTACGGCGGTGTTTTTATGTTGTCACCATTGGCGGACAGGTTAAGACCTGAAAAAATTGAAGACGTGGCGGGTCAGCGTCACCTGCTGGCTGAGGGCAGAGTTTTAAGAAAAATAATTGACAGCGGAAAACTGCCCAATCTTATATTTTACGGACCGTCGGGCGTCGGTAAAACCACGGTCGCTAATATTATAGCCAAAAACTGCGGCAAAAAGCTGCATTATTTAAACGCTACCACCGCTTCAACCGCTGATATTAAGGAAATAATAAACTCAATAGGCGGTTTCGGCTCGGAAAACGGCATACTGCTCTATCTTGACGAAATACAGTATTTTAATAAAAAGCAGCAGCAGATACTATTATCATACATAGAAACAGGGGATATAACCCTTATAGCTTCCACCACGGAAAACCCCTATTTCTATGTGTATAACGCGATTTTAAGCCGCTCGACCGTGTTTGAGTTTAAAGCGCTTACCGCTGAGGACGTTTTTTCGGCAGTCAAAAGAGCGGTAAGCGTGGTTGAGGCGGAAAAAAACAAAAAAATAAAGGTTTCTGACGAAACACTGATGAAAATAAGCCGTGCCGCCGCCGGAGACGTGCGAAGAAGCCTTAATATGCTGGAACTCTGCCTGCTTACGGGGGAAAGCAATGACGGTATAGAGATAACCGACAGCGCGGCGGAGGAAATTTTAGCGGCGAACGCTGTAAGGTATGACCGAGAGGGCGACGAGCATTACGATATAATTTCGGCTTATCAGAAGTCGATGCGGGGTTCAGACCCTGACGCGGCGGTCTATTATCTGGGAAGACTGCTTGCGGCGGGCGACCTGCCGAGCGCCTGCCGGCGGCTTATGGTATGCGCCTGCGAGGACGTGGGGCTTGCTTATCCGCAGATAATCCCGATTGTAAAGGCGGCGGTGGATATAGCGCTTCAGGTAGGACTGCCGGAGGCAAGACTTCCGCTTGCCGACGCGGTTATTTTAGTGGCGACTTCGCCTAAGTCCAATTCGGGGCACGACGCGATAAACGCCGCTATGGCGGATATAGAAAGGGGTATCGGAGGAAGTATTCCGCGTCAGCTTCAGAATAAGCATTTCGACGGGGAAGACGCCGAGGTAAAGGGACAGCATTATAAGTATCCGCATGATTATCCTAATCATTATGTAAACCAACAATATCTGCCGGACGCAATAAAAGATAAGCATTATTACCTCTACGGTCCTAATAAAACCGAGCAAAAATATAAGGAATACTGGGACAGGATAAAAAATCAAAAATAGTATTATGTAAACCAAAAGGAGGGAATGCCTTGAAAACCAACGCACTGCCTGAAAAAACCGTGACGCTATGGCAGATACGATTAACGATAATAGCTGTGATTCCGGTTGCGGTATTGGCGTCGCTCTGCTTCTTAACGCTTTGGCTGCTCCTTGCGGCGGCAGTTACGGCGGCGGTTTTCTGTGTTTTGATTTTATGGTATATTCCCGCCCTCTTACACAGCTATGAGATTTTGTTTCCGTCAGGCGCGATAGTAATCAAATGCGGCGTTTTTCTTAAAACTACCCATATCATGCCCTTTTCGCGTATGGTCTGCGCTAACAGTCTGGCTACTCCTTTAGCGCGTAAAATGAGACTGTCCGCTTTGACTCTGAAAGCGGCGAGAAGCAGAATAATTATTCCGGAGCTTGACGAAAAGGACGTACGTTATTTTATAGATTACCTTACAAGGGAGGACGGCGAATGAAAAAAGAGTTCCGTGCCCACCCTCTTATGATATTAAGCCTTATGAGGCCGTTTCTGTTTGTGCTTGTTCTGCCGGTGTTAAAAGGCGTAGTCCAGTATATTGTGAGTTCCGAGGTAACAGGCGTTCTTACGCTTGAGATTGTTTTTTTCGCCGCGATAGCGCTGCTCGCCGGAATCAGATGTGCCGCGTTCCGCCTTGTATGCGGCGAAAAGACGGTAACTGTCAGAAGCGGAGTTATATTCCGCACCTCGTCGGTGATGAGCATATCAAAGCTCTCCTCGGTGCAGACGGTGCAGAATCCGTTGGACGCGGTTTTCGGCGCGGTCACTTACCGGATAAATACCGAGGCGGGCAGACGCGGCAGGTCTGATTTTGAATTTAAGCTGAGCCGTAAGGACAGCGCTGAGGTTTCACGCCGGCTTTACGGCTCGGAAAATCCCACAGCGGTACGCTTTTCGGTGATAAAGGTCGCTATGATGGCGGCGACTACCTCGTCGGCTGTAACCGGAATGATAATTGCCGTTCCGATAATCAATCGGGCTGGAAATCTGCTCGGAGTGGCAATAGACCGTATGCTAATAGATGAGATAAACGAGGTTTCGGGTGAAATAGAAACCTATTTTCCGCCTGTTGTGAACGCAATCAGCCTTATTTTTCTGCTGGCTTACGCTGTGGCGTTTATTTATTCGTTTATAAAGTATATAAATTTCAGTCTTTTTCTTGAACGTGATAAGTTAGAGGTGCGCTCCGGCTTTTTTGTGCGGAGCAGAACTTCTTTTAAAAAAGAGTCGGTAAACGATGTGCTTATTGACCAGACTCCGCTGATGCGTATATTCAAGCGTTACGCCATGAAGGTAAGCGTAGGAGGTTACGGAGGTGCCAAGGGCGAGTCGGCGGTGATTGTGCCGTCGGGCAGGCACGGCGAGATAAAGCGTCAGTTCTCAATTTATTTTCCGTTTTTAGCGCCGGACGGCAGGCTTCTTCACCCGACGCGTGACAGATCCTCACGCGGACGTTTTTTATATTTTCCCGCCATATATTTTATGATTACCGCTGGAATATCGTTAGTTCTCGCGCTGATTTTTCCCGATTTCGGCAGACTGATACTTTTTCTTATGGCGGTGGCGGAATGTGTGGTGCTGTATTACGCGTATCTTTCCATATTTGAATACCGTTTCGGGAAGCTGAGTCTCGGAAAAAACGTATACGCGCGGAGTGTAAAGATTTTCAACACCTGTGAGCTTTACTGTCCTGCGGACAGAGTGGGAGAAATAAAGCTGATACGCACTCCGCCGGATATGAGGCACGGCACCTGCAAGGCGAAGGTTATCGTACGTTCGGAGGGTGCGGACAGTATACGGGTACGCAATCTTGATTATGAAGAGGTAAAAAGGGAAATTGCGGAACATTACGGAATAGAGGTATAAAGTTTAGAAAAACGGAAATCCTTTTAATAAAAAATGTTTCACGTGAAACATTAAAAGCGGGGTTTTCGTATGGAAATTTTTTTGAACTGTCTTTATGCTTTTCTGGTCGGCGGGTTTATCTGCCTTATAGGTCAGATTCTTATCGACTATACCCGGCTTACGCCGGCGCGGATTCTGGTCTCGTTTGTTGTCGCAGGAGTCTTTCTTACCGCCATAGGTGTTTATGAGCCGCTGGTTGAGTTCGCCGGCGCGGGAGCCAGCGTTCCGCTGACCGGCTTTGGTTACAGCCTCGCGAGCGGAGTAAAAGAGGCGGTTAAGGAATACGGCTTTATGGGAGCGCTGTGCGGCGGACTCACGGCGACGGCGGCAGGAATAGCGGCGGCGGTAGTATCGGGTTATTTAATGGCGCTTTTGTTCAGACCTGGGGATAAAACTTAAATTCTTAAAAATGCGGTGAAAATATGTATGAACGTATAAGGGCTTTGAGGGAAGACAGCGATTTGACTCAAGCGCAGGTTGCGGGGTATCTCGGTATGTCACAGACCGGATATTCAAAATACGAGACCGGCGAAAACAGTATACCGGTTGATGTTGTTGTTAAGCTTGCGGATTTTTATAAAACCACAACAGATTATCTGCTGGGCAGAACGGATAAAAGATAAAAAGGGAGCGTGCCTTTTTTCGGCACGCTTCAGTCTGTCAATAAACCTTAAACGCAAAGCAAATTGTACAAATGTAAAAGTTTTCGCCCGCCTTTTTCAAAAGGCGGCGGGGTCAAGGGGCGGAGCTCCTGACGCTTTCCGCAGAAAGCGGAACTCTTTTGCCTCATAAAACGCAGGAAGGGGTGAAAAAACAGTCCAGTGGACTGTTTTTTAGGGGAAACCCTCGTCGGGGGTTTCCCCTAAACTTGCTCTTTGTTCAATTTTCCAATTAAAGATGAATCTTTCGACACTTTTGAGCGTGCCGATTATTGGTACGCTTATATTTCATAACAGTAAATTATTTATTGCGGAATACAATTAAAACATAGAAAACTATACCGGTCAAAACTATTTGCGAGGTAAAGATATGGAACAGAAAATAAGAAGAGATTTGAATATGGGTGCTAACCTGCGTGCGCTCAGAGATAAGTCGGGACTGTCACAGGAAAAGCTGTGCGCCGAGCTTCAGCGCAGAGGCTGTGATATAGGCAGAACAACCTACGCTAAATATGAATCGGGCGAACTAAATATAAAAGCAAGCGTAATTGTAACTCTTAAAAAAATATATAACTGCTCTTACGATGATTTCTTTGCGGGATTAGAAGAAGAAATTAAGTAAAAAAAGCCGTCTCTGATTGGAAACTTGTACAAATAAAGAGTCAGTCAAAGGGGAAACCCCCGACGAGGGTTTCCCCTGAAAACAGTCCACCGGACTGTTTTTTTACCCCTTCCTGCGTTTTATTATGCAAAAGATTCCGCGTCCTGCGGGACGCGTCCAAAGGCTCTGCCTTTGGAAACCGCAAACCTTTGAAAAGGTTTGACCTAAACTTTAACATTTGTATGATGTATTTTGAGCTATAGTGTTATCAACAGCCTGTAGGGGAGCGTTTCGCTCTCTTTCATTTTTTTCAGAAAAGCAATCGGCTATTTACTTTTATACGCCCTGCTGGTATAATAAACAGGTAACACAAAAATGTTTCACGTGAAACATCGGGAAAGCCAAAGGAGGCTTAAAAATGGGCAAAATTATTGCCATCGTAAACCAAAAAGGCGGTGTGGGAAAGACCACCACAGCCGTTAATTTAGCGGCAGGCGTAGGAATTGCCGGCAAAAAAACACTGCTTGTGGACGCCGATCCGCAGGGAAACTCAACAAGCGGCTTCGGAATAAGCAAAAAAGAGGTTAAAACCACTACATATGAACTTCTTGTCGGCACAGGCAAGCTCGATAACGCTATAATAAAATCAGATTTTAAAAATGTTGATATTGTTCCGTCCTCAATGGACCTTGCCGCGGCGGAAGTAGATTTGATTGAAATCGAACACCGTGAGGCACAGCTTAAAATGGCGCTCGCGGCGGCGAGAGACCGGTATGATTACATATTCATAGACTGCCCGCCCTCGCTCGGACTGATAACAATAAACGCGCTCAACGCGAGCGATACAGTGCTTGTGCCTATCCAGTGCGAGTATTACGCTCTTGAGGGTCTGTCACAGCTTATGGCGTCGGTCAGGCAGGTAAAGCGGCTTTATAATCCCACTCTTGAGATAGAGGGAATAGTGCTTACAATGTATGACGGACGTCTTAACCTTACCGGACAGGTGGTAAGCGAGATAAAAAAGTATTTCGCGGATAAGCTGTATAAAACGGTGATACCGCGCGCCGTGAGGCTTTCCGAGGCGCCGAGCTACGGTATGCCGATACAGTATTACGACCGCCGCTCAAAGGGGAGCGACGCTTATACCGACTTAACCAAAGAATTTTTGAAGAAGAACAGGAGAAATTGATATGGCACCCAAAAAAGGCGGTCTCGGCAGGGGACTGGAATCACTTTTCAATGAAAACGCGACCGATTCAGACGGCGCGGTAAAACTTAACATAAATGACATTGAGCCGAACCGCGGTCAGCCGAGAAAGGACTTTGACGAAACCGCTCTTTCAGAGCTTGCGGACAGTATAGCACAGCACGGACTTATACAACCTATTGTGGTAAAGCCTACCGCACAGGGAAGATATAGTATAATAGCCGGCGAGCGCCGCTGGCGCGCCTGCCGTATGGCGGGGCTCAATGAAGTGCCGGTAATAATAAAGGACGCCGACGAGCAGACCTTAATGGAAATAGCACTTATAGAGAACTTACAGCGTGAGGATCTGAACGCCGTCGAGGAAGCGCTCGGCTACCGCTCTTTAATAGACAGCTTTGGTCTTACACAGGACGAAGTGGCAAAGAAAATGGGCAAATCGAGAAGTGCGGTAACAAATGCCCTGCGACTGCTCGCGCTTAATGAAAACGAGCTTGAGGCGCTCCGCAGAGGCACCATAACCGCCGGCCACGCGAGAGCCCTCCTCTCCTGCGACGATGAGGAAGCGAGGGCGAAAATGCTGTTGGCGGCGGCGGACGGCGCGTCTGTAAGGGAGCTTGAGAGGCTCGCCGCGGCAGCGAAGAAGAAACCCGCCGGAAAAAAGGCGGAGACCAAAAAACCGACCTTTTACAGCGAGGTTGAGCTGTCGCTCAGGGACTCGCTTCACCGCAAGGTAAAAATAACCCCTGCCGGAAACGGCAAGGGCACTATTACGCTTGAATTTTTTAATGACGCCGAGCTTTCCGAATTCGCCAAAAAACTCGCGGGGGAGTGAAAAAATTAAATACGGAGTGATTATATAATTTCAAAGCTAAATCATATTATTTAAAAATATAATATGGGAGGGTGAGAAAAACGGAAAATTTCAGCGTAATTTTAAAAGTTCTGTATTATGCATTTGCCGTAATTGTGATTGTGATTGCAGTAATACTTTATGAAGCTTATAAAAAGAAAAAAGCTGAAGAAAAAAGAAAGTTTTATGCGGCAATGCTTGAAATGGCGAAAGCTAAAGAATCAGACAAATCTTCACCCGAAACGGACAAAGAGGAAGAATCGGCTAAACTTCCGTACAGACCGAAATATTTACTGACAAAAAATGAATTGTATTTTTATAAGCATTTAAAAAGATTTGCGGATGATAATAATTACACTGTTTTAGCGAAAGTAAGATTAGCGGATTTGATTGAAGTATCCGTGCCGGAAAATTCAAAAGAATTTTTTAAGTATTTTGCTAAAATAAGATCAAAACACATAGATTTTATGCTGTGTGAAAGAGAAAACCTATCTCCCCAGTTAATAATAGAACTGAACGACAGTTCACATAATCAAACCGATAGGAAAGAGAGAGACGATTTTGTGAAAACCGTTTTAGAAAAAGCGGGTTATAAAATAGTTTTTCTCGCAGGAGCGGAAAATTTGAATGAAATACTTATAAATAAAATGGAAATAAGCCTTTTACAAAATACAGATAATAAAGAAAAAAAGGTTGAAGCGAAAAAACCGGAATTATATAATCCTGAAAAGGAGGAAATATAGTGGAAACGGCGAGCTTTTCAATAATAGTTTTAATAATGTATATTTTTGCGTTTTTGTTTTCTTTCGGTATTCCGGCGGCGGTCATTATCGTGATTGCGGTAAAGCATAAAAAGGAAGAAGAGCAGAAAAGATTTCTTTTTATGCAGATGATGGCGGATATTGACAAAAGAAACGCCGAGAAAGCACAAGAGGAATCGGGAAAAAGGGAAATGATACAGTCCGCCGGCGCACCGCAGACAGATGAAAAAAAGGTTTGACAGACTAATAAGGAAGAGAGTATGAAGGCGGAAGCGGTTATTTTTGATAAAGACGGCACATTGATGGAGTTTGACCCGTTCTGGGTTAAAGTGGCTGAAAGCGCAGTTCAGGATATTCTGAACCGGCTCGGAATAAACAGTGTTCCGGTTTGTGAGGTGCTTGAGGCGTTTGGTGTGCGAGGCGGAATATCAGATGTAAACGGGATACTTCGTAAGGGTACCTATGAGCAGGCGGGCGAGGCGCTTGCCGGAGTGCTTGAAAGATATGGAATAAAAATCGAATCTGCTAAGCTGTCGGCGCTTGTAAGAGAAGCGTTTGCCGCAAATTCAGGCGAGGGCGGGATAAAGGGCTGTGCGGGAGTTAAAGAAACGCTCAGCCGCCTTAAATCGCTCGGCATAAGGCTTGCCGTAGTTACGACAGACAGTGCCGATATAACGGGTAAATGCCTTAAAGTTCTCGGAATTGAGAGCTTTTTTGACAAGATATATACCGACGACGGCATAACGCCGCCCAAGCCGGAGCCTTACTGCGCCGTGGAATTTTTGAGAACATATGGAATTAAACCGGAGAATGCGGTTATGGTAGGTGATACGCTGACCGACGCGCGGTTCGCGGAAAACGCGGGAATGAAATTTATTGCCGTAGCTTCAGGTGCCGCCGGAAAAGAGCTTGAAGACCGCGCGGCGGCGGTGATACCCGATATTTCGGGGCTTGATCATATAATTGAGGGGAGAGCGTAATGCTTACCGGACTTTCAGCCGGAATAGCACGGGCGCTCGAGACGGTTGTTCTGGCGGCGGCGCTCGGAATGATATCTTCGGATTCATTGCCGCAGGCGGCGCTTCTGCCGCTTGCCGCCACATTTCTGCATGACGCGTTTTCGGCGCTGTATATGTTTGCTTACAACACGGTGAGAGGAACCCTGAAAAAACTGCCCGAAGTTGTCCGGAGCGAACTTAAAAAAGCCGTGAAAATATCCGCGGTTTTTCTGCTCGGGACAGTTGGGTTTTTTTTAATCGTGTCCGCGGTGCGAATGCTTTTATCGGTTTAAGGATTTCCGGCGGAGTATTGCCGTGTCATTTTAAAAATACACCGGTGTTCAGGCATAAAAAACGGCTCGGAGCAAAAGTACAAAAAAACGGCGGTCCTGTTTTCCGGACCGTCGCTTTTTGTTGTGGAAAAATACGCCTTTCAATAGCTTACAGAAGACGCATAACGCTTTCAAAAACCCCGCCGATGCTGTCGTGAAAAACAAGGCCGGCTCTGCTGTCATACGGTGTGGGGTCACGGTTGATAAGCACCGTGTTTTTTCCCCGGAAATATGTGATATAGTCCGCCGCCGGATAAACCGCGAGCGAGGTTCCGCCTATTATAAGCATATCCGCGGCAGCAATAGCCCCCACAGCCCGCCGCACGACCTGCGGGTCAAGCGGCTCCTCATAAAGCACAACGTCCGGCCTTACCGTTCCGCCGCATTTTTTACAGACCGGAACCGAGCCGCGCAGCGCCTTGACCTCATCGGCAGGCATTTCCTGCCCGCAGACGGTGCAGTAATGGCGAAGCACCGTGCCGTGCAGCTCTATTACGTTTTCGCTGCCTGCCCGGCTGTGCAGACCGTCGATATTCTGGGTTATTACGGCTGACAGCTTCCCTTTTTTCTCAAGCTGAGCCAGCGCGTAATGGGCGCGGTTGGGCTTAGCTTCGGTGTTCAGAAAATAGTTATAATAGAAATCGTAGAAAATTTCGGGGCGGCGCTCAAAAAAGCTGTGGCTTAGTATTGTTTCGGGCGGTACGCCGTACCGGCTTACGGTGTTGTAAAGCCCGTCCTTACTTCGGTAATCCTTCATGCCGCTTTCGGTGGATACGCCCGCGCCACCGAAAAACACAATGTTTCCGCTTTCCCGTATCATATCGGCGAAAGCGCTTATTTTTCCGTCTGTCATATTATTCTCCTTTCAGAGCTCCGCATTACAATGTCTGTCCTCTGCCGGCAAACAGAAATACGGCATAGTTGGGCGGATTTTACTTCCGCTTTGGATACGGCTTTTTCTCGTCCGTAAGTCCGAGCAGATAATCCACGCTTGTTTTATAATATTCCGCGAGCTTTACAAGCAGGTCGGCAGTAAGAGAGAGCTTGCCTGATTCGTAGCTTGAATAAGTTGTCTGATGCACGCCGAGTGCTTTTGCAAGAGCAGTCTGGTTAAGGTCGCGGTCTTCACGCATATCTCTTAATCTGTTATACATATATATCACCGCCGGAATATAAAATTTAAGCGGATACCGTTTATTTAATTTTAATACAAAAACAAATAAAAGTCCAGACCGCTTTAATGCCGGAGAAGTGCAAAAATACAGAAAATCAAAATCTGCCGCGTCCGGTTGACAACTATGCAAAAATGTGTTAAAATCAGTATGCAAAAAATTACTTTACCGTAAAGCAATATCAGGAGGATAAAGATATGAAAATGATTAAAACCTTAAAGACACGCAATCTCTGCGAGAGCGCCAAAAACGGCGGCTGCGGCGAGTGCCAGACTTCCTGCCAGTCAGCCTGCAAAACAAGCTGCGGAATCGCCAATCAGCAGTGCGAGAACGCTTCCTCAAAGGAAAGCAAGTAATTTTTGAATTGGGTCGCTTTCGGCTCGGAAACACAACTTTAAGAGACGGAGGGTTTGCGCTGTCCGTCTCTTTTTTTGACATAAAGGGGAAAGAATATGATACACCGGTACAAGCTGAACGGCTACAATATAGTTATCGACACCTGCTCAGGCTCGGTTCACGCGGTCGATGAGGCGGCCTACGATATAATCGCGCTTTACGGCAGTGACACAAAAGAAAACATCGCCGCAAAGGTTTTTGAGAAGTATAAGGACTCGGGCGTTTCTCTTAATGATATAAATGAGTGTATAGACGATATAGAAACACTTAAAAACGAAGGCAAGCTGTTTGCGGAGGACACTTTCGCGCCGCTGGCTGATACCTTCAAGCAGAAAAGCGGAAACGTTGTAAAGGCGCTCTGCCTGCACGTGGCGCATACCTGCAATCTTAACTGCTCATACTGCTTCGCGAGCCAGGGCAAGTATCACGGCGACCGCGCGCTTATGTCCTTTGAGGTCGGAAAAAGAGCGCTTGATTTTCTTATTGAAAATTCGGGCACACGCAGAAACCTTGAGGTTGACTTTTTCGGCGGCGAGCCGCTTATGAATTGGGACGTGGTAAAGCGCCTTGTGGAGTACGCTCGCTCTGTGGAGCAGAAACATGGCAAGAACTTCCGTTTCACCCTTACCACAAACGGAGTGCTTATTGACGACGACGTAATAGACTTCGCCAACCGTGAGATGAGCAACGTTGTTTTAAGTCTTGACGGCAGAAAGGAAGTTCACGACGCTCTGCGTGTGGATTACGCCGGAAACGGCAGCTGGGAAAAAATCGTGCCGAAATTTCAGAAGCTCGTAAAGGCGAGGGGCGGTAAAAATTATTATATGAGGGGTACTTTTACCCACGCCAACCCCGATTTTCTTAAAGATATAGAAACTATGCTTGATTTGGGCTTTACGGAGCTTAGTATGGAACCGGTGGTCTGCGACCCCAAAGACTCCTACGCGCTTACAGAAGAGGACAAGCCGGTAGTAATGGAGCAGTACGAAAAGCTGGCGGAAAAGATGCTTGAGCGCAGAAAAGCGGGCAAGCCGTTTACCTTCTACCACTATATGATAGACCTGACCGGAGGCCCCTGCATATACAAGCGTATTTCGGGCTGCGGCTCGGGTACGGAATATATGGCGGTCACTCCGTGGGGCGACCTTTATCCATGCCACCAGTTCGTGGGCGACGAGGATTTTAAATTGGGCGATATCTGGAACGGCGTCACAAATAAGGAAAAGCAGGAGGAATTCCGCTCCTGCAATGTTTATAAACGTCCCGAGTGCGCCGACTGCTGGGCAAAGCTCTACTGCTCGGGAGGCTGCGCCGCTAACGCCTATCACGCGACAGGCTCGGTAAAGGGTATATATAAGTACGGCTGTGACCTTTTTAAAAAGCGTATGGAGTGCGCCATTATGCTTAAAGTAGCCGAGAGCCTTGAAGAAGAAACAGACTAATGGATACACCTATATATAATTATGTTCAGAAGTACGCCGCGGGAAACGGCGCGAGACTTCATATGCCCGGACATAAGGGAGCGGAAATACTCGGCTGCGAGAGGCTCGATATCACGGAAATAGCGGGAGCGGACTCGCTTTACGAGGCGGACGGAATTATAGCGGAAAGCGAGAAAAACGCCGCCTCCCTTTTCGGTACGGCAAAAACACTTTTTTCGGCTGAGGGCTCGACCCAGTGCGTAAAGGCTATGCTTTATCTGGCGGTCACGGCGGCGGAAAGCGAAGGAAAACCCATTGTCGTGGCGGCGAGAAACGTGCATAAATCGTTTGTGCAGGCGGCGGCGCTGCTTGATTTCGAGGTAGTCTGGCTGTGGGACGAAAACAAGGAGTTTTCGCTCTGCCGCTGTGAAATAACGCCGGAACAGCTTGAAAGGACACTCAAAGGACTTGACAGAAAACCGGCGGCGGTATATCTGACCAGTCCTGATTATTTAGGCGGTACGGCTGATATAAAGGCTCTTGCCGAGGTCGCGCATAAATTTTCGGCGCCCTTGCTTGTAGATAACGCGCACGGCGCTTATCTTGCCTTTCTTGATGAACCCTGCCACCCGATGCGGCTCGGCGCCGATATCTGCTGTGATTCGGCGCATAAAACCCTGCCGGTGCTGACGGGAGGGGCGTATCTTCATATTTCTGAAAAAGCGGCGCCGTATTTCGCGGTGAATGCCAGAGGCGCGATGGAGCTTTTCGGTTCCACAAGTCCCTCATACCTTATTTTGCAGTCGCTTGACCTCGCTAATAAATATATCGCGGAAAGTTATCCACAAAAACTTAATAGGTGTGTGGATAAAGTATCGCGGCTTAAAGAACAGCTTAAAAAGGCCGGCTGGAGCGTTTATGACAGCGACCCGCTTAAACTTACTGTCGAGGCGGCAAAAAGCGGCTATGACGGACGGGAGCTTGCGGAATTTTTAAGGGGGAACGGCATAGAATGTGAGTATGCCGACCCCGATTTTACCGTTTTTATGTTTACGCCCGAAAATAAGGAGAGCGATTTTTGCTATCTTGCGGAATTTTTTTCCAAAACCTCAGTGCGGCAGGCGGTCAAAAAGGATATATTATATATGAAGCCGCCCGAACAGGTTATGAGTATCAGAAAAGCGGTTTTTTCAAAAAGCGAAAAAATAAAATCGGAAAACGCCGCCGGCAGGGTGCTCGGCAGAACGGCGGTGAGCTGTCCTCCGGCGGTTCCGGTGGCGGTAAGCGGCGAAAAAATAAATGAGGACGCCGTAAAAATTTTTAAGCGGTACGGCATAAAATATGCAGATGTGCTGCTTTGAGCGAAAAATTTTTTTCTCGCGGAAGAGCGCCGGAGCAATACAAAAATACAATATATGGTGCTATTCGCCGTAGTGCGACAACAACCGAAAAAAATATTGAAAAAAACTGCAAAAAAGTGTTGACAAGGGTGCTGTGATGTGGTATTATAATCAGGCGCTCTTGAAACGGGGCGCCGAAATGGACCTT
>CALWIZ010000011.1 GCA_944380885.1 uncultured Clostridia bacterium
ACCGCCGTGTACCGAACGGTACGCACGGTGGTGTGAGAGGTCGGCTACTCAATTAATGGGTAGCCTCCTACTCGATTACTGTGTTTTTATGGGGTGGGTAAATTTTTAGAAAAGCTACTTTGCGTGATAATCTGACCTCGGCAATCAAGCGTTGTCTCCATTTTACAACAACCAACTGTACTTGCAGATGTTCAAATGCATGATACTGGTGGAGTTTTATCATGCTGCTGCATGATAAATTTCGTCCTGTCGTGTAGCAGAGTGGAATTTCTGCCAAAATATTTTTGCTTTTTTCACTGTCTACTTGACCGGAACACCTCATATTGAACTGTAGCGAGACTTTATTACTTGTTAAGCACACCTTCTGACCTGAGAAATAACTGGGAGAAGCTTAATCGTGCAAAGCACGCAAAAAGACAAAACCGTTAAAACGTCTGATACCATAGGCAACACCTCCGCAACTTTAAGTACAATCAACCCTCAATCAGTCCGTAGACCCATGTACTTTTGCTCGGGATTTCTCAGAGAAGGTGGCAGGGCTCTTATATTATATATGATTTTTTTATTTTTTTCAACATGGTTTTCAAATAGCTTACCGTATAAAATTGAGAAGAAACATACTGAGGAAGCATAGGTAAATATCGAATTAATTCTTCATCTGTATAATCGTTGTGCAAAACCATAATCGTAAGAGTATTTACTTTCCCATTTTTTCCATGTAAAGTGTTTGATCGGCGAATGAGATCATTATCTCTTAATGACTCTATCGAAGTGCGCAATTCATATGTAATACTATCTTGTGGTGGAAGTGAAGGCAATATTATAAGACCGTCACAATTTGCCGGAAAGTTCTTTGCTGTCTTTACACCTGTAGCTACTAAATAACAATTCTCAAAAGTTGCATTTTTGAAATTAGTTTTATCTAAGACAGAAGCAACAAATATACAGTTTTTAAAGTGCACTCCACTAAAAATACTACCACGCAAATTTGTTCCAACAAAATCAGAATCCTGAAATACACTTGATGAAAAATTGCAATATTTCATATGCGCTGCTCTGAATGATATCCCTGTGAACTTTGCCCCAACAAAGGAAGAATGATATGATCTTGTTTTTTCAAAGTCCTTATACACAAAGTTGCTTTCATTTCTGGCCACGTCATTATAGCTAAAAATAGCTCTATTTTTTCCTTTAAGCGACACTTCAACACCTTCTTACATACGTTACTCAATATCGGCGTTATTAGTTGCCATATATAAATCCTTTCTCTCATTTTAATGTCACTTGAAAACGCTAAAAACGCTATTCAATATTTCCGGGAATAACTGATTCCAATGCTTCTGTCAAACTGTTTAATTCACGCTTTTCTTTCGCGGACATTTTTCCAGGGTATGCTTTTGAAATATCCTCAATGCTCTTTTTCATCTTAAAAGCTTCTGCGGGCTGCTTCAGAATTTTGCATTCTGTTTTTATTGATTCTTTTGCTGAAATCTCATCAATTATCTGTTTCATAAACTTGGATATTTCGCTGTTTGAAGAATAATCCGCCGGCGCATAGAAGCTTAAACGACCGTCATTAAACAGTTGATATACTTTGGATCTATTATCCTTTACGGGATCAAAAACACCGATAGAATATCCACCCTTGCTTTTTACCAATCGCATACAAGGAATATCCGTTGCACTGTCACCGATATAAACTATGTTTTCGTAAGGAATTCTCAGCTTTTCTTCCGGCATACTATCGTTGACTCTCTCGTCATATTCCTCAAGAAAACCTTTAGCAATGCAAAAAATAAATTGCGTTTTATTTGTGTAGTTTATTGCCTGAGCCGGCCATTTTGCAACTCCGTCCGCCGAATAAAGATATGTAGAGGCGTATATTCGCTTGAAATTTGCGGCGATTTCACTTCCTTCTATTATTTCTTTGAGTCCTGAGGAAATAATATAGTGTTCAAGTTCAATGCCCTTCTTTTCGGCATAATCATTCATTCTCTTGAACCAGGTTTTTACACCTCTATAAAGCTTAATATCAGCACCTGTTTCCCTGAAATACTCTCGTTTAAGTGATTTGCTCTTAAATTCGGAATATCTTATCAATTCATGCATCCAGGCTAAATTATTATCCATCAAATTATCTTTTGCAAGCTTGTTGGATGAACCCCAAAATTCGTCCTTGTCAATTCCGAAGGACGGAATAAGGGTGAATGTTTGCATATCATCTGGTGAAAGCGTTTTATCAAAATCGTAGCAGATTGCCATTCTGGGCTTTTGAGCTCTTATATCAGCATTAATTTTACTGTATAATTCTTCTCTTTTATTCATCGTGTTGATCCCTCCGTTTTTAAATTGTAATTCATCATTGTGCTAACATCCTCTAAGCCTTATATATACCATATGACTCAATACTGTCGGTTGGCTTGTTTAAAATATCAAACCAACACTTCCCACTTGCCGTATCTCTTGCCGCTTTCACGGCAGATATAGTTTTTGTCCTGCAGCGATTTCATAATTCGCTTGATCGTAGCAATGGATTTTCCGGTTTGTTCTGCAATCTCTTGCTGTTTTATCGCCGGGTTCTTTGCGACCAATTCTAAAACCGCCAATTCTTCTAAAGCACAGTCCAAAGTATCAAATTGACACTTTGAAACTTTGGAATTGATACTTTGGGAAGTGCTTTTGTCCGCAAAGTCAATGTGCATATAGCGGTTTTTGAGCTCGTGGTTTGTGCCGAGCAGGAGATTTGAGAAAAACAATTCCAAAAATTTTGTGGTGGAATGAACGCCTTTTTGCAAATTATTATAGTTTGCCCGGACCAGTGCATTGCGGAAATACCATGAGTTTTCGCGGAACGCATCGTTGTTGACGCGGAAGCCAAAGGTTTTCATATATTTGATCATAAATACGGCGGTGGCACGGGTATTTCCCTCGCCGAAGGGGTGAATCTGCCAAATATCCGATGCAAACTTTGCAAGGTGCTTTACCGCTGCTTCAAACGACAGTCCCTCATAAGAAAACTGCTTTTCGGTGGCAAAATCATAGTCCAAAGTTTCTTTAATGCTGTTCCAATCTGCATAAATTACGGTATCGCCGTTCAGTACCCACTCTTTCTTGGTGATGTTATATTGCCTGATTTGACCGGCATGGTCAAACACACCCTCAAACAATCTGCGGTGAATGGTAATCCACTCGGCAGGTGAAAACTGAAACGCTTTTTCTCCCAGCAGCTTTGTGATTCTTGCCGAAACGATATCTGCCTCTTTGGTTTCCTTTTCCGTCTCGGTTCTGGTGGTGCGCTGCTCATAATAACTGTGAATCCGCTTCTGCGCTTCATCAATGGTGATTTTGCCCTCAATGTGCTCCTTTGCGGTGTCCAGCAAATATTCGGACGTGTTAAGTCCGTCAACTGCCTGCAAGCCGATGGCTGTCTGCCACGCCTCGCTTTTTTCGGCTCTGTCGGGTTCGCCCTGCTTTATATATTCTTCAAGTTCAAATTGCCAATTTTTATCCGGCATATTTGCACCTCATTCCTTACTTAAATCTTCCATCTTGAAGGTCGTGTATCCTTCGTAATAATAGCTGTGGTCGATGCCATTCATATAGACCTCTCGGCTATCTACATCATCGGTGAGTGCGTTTTTTAGAAGGTGTTTGATTTCAATATCTTTTATCGGGCTGCGCTCCATGGCAAGAAGATAATCTTCCTTATCAACTCGGCTCCAATCAACGACCTTGTGAAGTTCTGTTTTGAAAATGAGGTCGAGCCAAATACGGGTGCTGCGCCCGTTTCCTTCTCGGAAAGGATGGGCGATATTCATTTCCACATACTTCTCGACGATTTCATCAAAAGAGGACTGCGGCATTTTATCAATGTTGGAAAGTGCCGCTTCAAGGTACATCAGCGGCGCAAAACGGAAGTTGCCTTTTGAAATGTTTACGGTTCTGAGTTCTCCGGCAAAATCGTAAATTTCATCAAAAAGATACTTGTGAATTGCTTTCAGTGCGGAGAATTTTCCTGCTTCCAATTTATCAAGCAACCCGCTATCAAAAAGTTCAAGCGCCTTTTTCTTGCTGATGTGTTCTTCCTCGCGGGCAAGGTCGGCAGCGTTTGTCAGCCCCAATTTATTTTCAAGTGCCATAGCACACCTCCCGATTAATTTACAAGATATTTAAGCACAAAAAACAATCCGACAAGCGCTGCAACAATCAATAACACAATCCATCCAGTGGCTTTCCGCACCTTCTTTTTTGAGGAAACCGGCTGTACAGAATATGTATGTTGCGGCTGTGGAGATTGATAGGGCTGTTTTGGTTTTGCGACAGGCTGAGGTCTTGTTGCCTTTCGGTACATAGCAAGCGGGTCGCTTTGATTCATAATTCTATCGTAAAAGTCGTCAATCCACTGCGCATCGCCGTATTCGCACATATTCTCCTCTGTGCAATTTGGCTCATGGGCAATTTGATTTCGAATCCACCGATAGTGCTTAAGGCGTTTAAAATCTTCGTCCCAGCCTTGAACCAAATAAGAACCTTTTGGCGTACTTTCCATCTCAGCTATATAAGCAGAAACACCGTGTTGAGTACGCAGCATATCGCCGCATAGTTTTTCAAGATGTTTATATGAATCTATAAAGCCCATAGCTTGTCTCCCAATCCGTATTACTTATCCGCCGCAATGCCGGATTTCATCCAGGCGTCAACTTCGCTTATTTTGAATTTCCACAGTCTGCCGATTTTAGCGGCGGGCATTTCTCTGCGTTCAATCCAGTCAAGAACGGTGTCACGGCTGACGCCCAAATACTCCATAATCTCTTTCATCGAATACCAGCGCTCAAGGTTGTTATCCATAGCGGAATCCTCCGTTTTCACGAAAATACAATACTACAATATATATTATACCACATTTTTTGAGATTTCACAAGGCTTAACAGGGGTTTATTCGGGGTTTTCAAGAAAAAGTCATGAATTACACGGCATATCAAACAAACGACGGACCTAAGCGTGGGTGTGTGATTCTGTTATAGTCTTTGTTGTAGACGGTAAGGTAACGGTGCTTTGCTCCATTTTTACTTGGCAGCAACGGAAAAAGCGGAAAGTTATCGAATAATATTCGAAGTTTGACGGAAAAGCGTCGAATTATCTTGTAAAAAAGGTTTTATTATGGTATAATACAAATTGTTAAACTGTAGTTATCTTTCAAAGGTGAGGTTTCAAATGATGAAAGCAAGTTATAAAAAGCTGTGGAAACTCCTTGTTGACAAAGAAATGAGTAAATCAGATCTGCATAAAGCCACAGGGCTTTCCTCCAGCACCATGACTAAACTCCGCCGCAGCGAGGATGTTTCTATGGAAGCGCTTCGAAAAATCTGCATTGTTCTCGACTGTAATATTGCTGATATCGTTGAGTTTGAAAAAGAAAACAATTGACGAAGTAATAATTAGAATATTGAAAAGCGGTCTACACTTTAAAGAATTACATAGGAGCATCTGCTTGAATCGCGAAAAGAAATATGCCTGCGTACAAGGTGGGCAGGCTGTGGAAGTTCAAACTGTCAGAGGTAGATGATTGGATTCGCTCCGGCGGTGCAGCTGACGATAAAGCAGAGAACGCCGACTAAGACCGTTTTATTGTGCAGCGAATTTGATATGATAATAGTGGCTCACTATAGAGCGAAAGGAAACGAAGAAATATGGACAATCAGGTGCATAATCAAATAGTTAGTTTTATATGGGGCATCGCAGACGATTGCCTGCGAGATGTGTATGTGCGCGGTAAATACCGTGATGTGATTCTGCCGATGACGGTCATCCGTCGTTTGGATGCTCTTTTGGAGGACAGTAAAGAGGCTGTCCTGGATATGAAGAAAAAGTTGGATGCGGCAGGTATCGATAACCAGTGGCCTGCACTGTGCAACGTGGCTGGACAGGCTTTTTGCAATGCGTCGCCGTTCCGTCTACGCGACCTTACCAGCCGTGCGAAAAAGCAGACCTTAAAAACGGATTTTGAAGCATATCTTGACGGCTTCTCTCCGAATGTGCAGGAGATTCTGGAGAAGTTCAAGTTCCGTAATCAGATCGATACCATGATCGAGGCAGACATTCTCGGCGCAGTTATTGAAAAATTTATATCTTCGGATATTAACCTCAGTCCGAACCCGGTGTACAAAGATGAAGAAAAGACCATTCTCAAGCATCCCGGTCTGGACAACCACGGCATGGGTACGATTTTCGAGGAACTGATCCGTAAGTTCAACGAGGAGAACAACGAGGAAGCCGGCGAACACTGGACACCCCGTGATGTTGTTGAGCTGATGGCAGACCTTATCTTTATGCCGATTGCGGATCAGATCAAGGACGCTACTTACTCCTGCTATGACGGAGCCTGCGGAACGGGTGGCATGCTCACCGTTGCACAGGATCGGCTTATGACACTGGCGGCACGGCGCGGCAAAAATGTTTCTATCCACCTTTTTGGGCAGGAGATCAACCCGGAAACCTATGCCATCTGCAAAGCGGATATGTTACTCAAGGGTGACGGCGACCAGGCAGAACATATCAGTTACGGCTCAACGCTGTCCTTGGACGGCAACGCCACCCGGCAGTTTGACTTTATGCTCTCGAATCCGCCTTACGGAAAGAGCTGGAAGACCGATGCAGAAAAGATGGGTGGCAAGAAGGAAATCCTCGACAGCCGTTTCAATGCTTATCTGGACGGCGGTGAGCAGCTTACAATGATCCCGCGCACGAGCGACGGTCAGCTTCTCTTCCTGCTGAACAATGTAGCGAAGATGAAGAAAGATACGCCCCTCGGCAGCCGTATTGCAGAGGTACATAACGGTTCGTCCATCTTCACGGGCGATGCGGGAAGCGGCGAGAGTAATGCCCGACGTTATATGATCGAGAACGATCTGGTGGAGGCCATTATCGCCGTGCCGGAGAATATGTTTTACAACACGGGCATCGGCACATTTATTTGGGTGCTTTCCAACAAGAAAGAAGAACGCCGCAAGGGGAAAATTCAGCTCATCGACGCAGCGGCGATGAAGTTGGCACTGCGCAAGAACATGGGCAAGAAAAACTGCGAATTTACCGAAGAAATCCGCAAGGAGATCGTCCGCATTTTCCTCGCAATGGAGGAGAGCGAAGTCAGCATGATACTGAACAACGAGGACTTCGGCTATTGGAGCGTGACGGTGGAACGGCCGCTGCGCCTGCGCGTGTACCCCGACAGACCGATTCCGACAAACACATTCAAAAAGTCGGATGAATACGACAGCGTGATCGCAGCTATTGAAAAAGCTGCGAAAACCGCACCGTTGGATGATTGGACCGCTTTTGCCAAGGCTACCAAGCTGAAAGCCGCCGCGTTGAAAAAGGTACGCCCCTTTATCACGGAGAAAGATCCGACTGCACAGCCCATCGAGGGCGAGCCGGATGTTGACCTGCGCGACACGGAGAACATACCGTTCAGCTATGAGGGCGGCATTGACGCCTTTATGAAAAATGAGGTGCTGACCTACGCACCGGACGCTTGGGTGGATGAGAAGAAAACACAGATTGGCTATGAAATCAGCTTTACGAAGTATTTCTATAAGCCCGTTGAGCTGCGCCCTATGGATGAAATTTTGAAAAGTCTAAACGACTTGGAGCAGGAATCGGACGGATTGTTGGCAGAGATATTGGAGGGAGTTGAATGAACAAATATAATACTCACACTCAATTCCTGGACATATGGATCTCAAAAATCCCTGCACGCTGGCAAGCACACAAAATGAAACACTTATTTTCTGAACGCTCTGAAAAAGGATACCCGAATGAGCCGTTATTAGTTGCGTCTCAGAACATGGGGGTTGTTCCAAAGAACGTGTACGGCAACAGAACGGTTGAGGCGCAAAAAGACTTGCATTTGCTGAAACTTGTACGTGTAGGTGACTTTGTTATAAGTTTGCGCTCATTTCAAGGGGGACTTGAATACGCTTACTATCAAGGCATAATTAGTCCCGCATACACAATATTGATTCCACACGAACCTATGTCAGGTTCATATTTTCGCTACCTTGCCAAAAGCAAACCATTCATCGGGCTTTTAACATTGTGCGTGACAGGCATTCGCGAAGGGCAAAATATAGACTACGCGAAGTTGAAAAACCATCTTCTCCCCGTCCCACCCCGCGAGGAGCAGGATCAGATTGTGCGCTTTCTGGATTGGAAGGTTTCGGGCATCAATAGGCTGATTGCTGTTAAACAAAAGCAGATTGCTACACTTAAGGAGTTTATGCAGGCCGAAATTGAGAAGCAATTATGTGCGTATCCTGTGGTCGACACAGTTCGACTTAAGCAGCTCGGCACCTTTTTCAAAGGTGGCGGTTTCTCAAGAGACAATCTCGTAGAGGATGAAGAATATCCAGCTATTCTCTATGGAGATATTTATACGCAGTATGACTACAAAACATCTATAATTACGCATCACATTGATGGAACGGCTTATTCAGCATCAAGAAAAATATTGAAGGGCGATATTGTGATGGCGGGAACCGGTGAAACGAAGGATGAAATTGGCAAATCCATTTTGTATATGGGTGACCAAATTGTTGCTGCCGGCGGAGATGTTATCGTTTTCCATCCCAATGGAGGAATAAATGTGGAGTATCTTCTTTATCAGCTTTATAGTCAGACTGCATTAAAGCATAGATTCATTAACGGCAAGGGCGACATCATTGTTCACATTTACCCGACAGCATTGGGGAACACAATCATCACTCTTCCGAGAGAAGCCGATCAAAACAAGGTGGTATCGAGAATAAATGAAATCATTGATCAGGTTAAGAAAGCCATTGCTGTTTTGACGGACGAGATTTCTGTGCTACGAGAATACCGAGTGCGCATTGTCGCGGATACCGTCACCGGCAAGATTGATGTCAGTGGCATCGATATCCCGGAATACGAGTTTGTGGATGAAGACACCGATAATGTAGATGAAAATTTGGAACAAGGTGCGGACGAGCCTCCTGAGGAGGAATAAGTATGATAGAGATAAAAGAATGGACTTGGAAGGCCATTCCCAAAAAAGAGATGACTGCAAAAACAATAACCTGTCCATACTGCGGCGTGCGGGTACAGGCGGGTTCTACCACCAGAATTGTCGATACAGCTACCGGTGCCATTAAATATCAAATTCACAAATGCCCGGAGTGCTTCATGCCGGTCATCATTGGTCTTGACGGAAAAATCATACCGCAGTCACAGCTGCTGCCCTATGAAGATGTACGCTTTCTACCGCCCAATGTAGAAAAGCTGTATAACGAATGCAGAAAGTGCTTTCTAAATGAGTGTTATCACTCGGTTATAATGGTTTCACGAACATTGTTATTGTTAATGTATATTGCGGTTGACAAGGGCGCTGATGTGGGAAAACGCTTCGTCGAATACATAGATTTTTTGGAAGTGAATGGCTATATCGGTAGACAAAACAAAGCATGGGTCGATAAAATAAGAAAGATAGGAAACAAGTATACGCACGAAATGGGAATGGCAACCCAAGAAGATGCCGATAAGGTTATTGTATTTATAAAACAGCTATTGGGCAACTTATATGAGATGCCTCATTTAGCAGAAAAGGAGGAAGCGTAATGCCGACCAATACCAAGGAAAGCGGATTCGAAGCTCTCATTGTAAACTGGCTTGTTGAGCACAACGGATATGAAGAAGGCTCCAACACCGACTACAACAAAGAATACGCCATTGATGAGACTCGGCTTTTTCGGTTCCTGCAGGATACGCAACCGGAGCAATTAGAGAAGCTGGGCATCCGGAAAAGTCATCAAAAATACGCACAGTTTCTCAACCGTTTACAGGGCGAGATTTCTAAGCGCGGCATAGTTGACGTGCTGCGAAACGGCATCAAAGTATACCCCGCCGACCTGATCATGTTTTACCTGACTCCCTCTGAGGGCAACGCAAAAGCTAAAGAGCTGTTCCAAAAGAATATTTTCAGCGTCACCCGACAACTCCGCTATTCACAGGATGCAGCCAAACTGGCATTGGATCTGTGCGTATTTATCAATGGCCTCCCGGTTATTACATTTGAACTAAAGAATCAGATCACAAAGCAAAATGTTGATGAAGCCGTTCAGCAGTACAAGGATGACCGTGATTCCAGAGAGATGTTGTTCCAGTTCAAACGCTGCATGGTGCATTTTGCCGTAGACGATGCCCGTATCAAGTTCTGCACGAAACTTGCCGGACAAGACAGCTGGTTTCTGCCCTTTGACAAGGGATATAATGATGGTGCAGGAAATCCACCAAATCCCAATGGCATCATGACTGATTATCTTTGGAAGGATATTCTCACCAAGGAAAAACTGACGCTGATTATAGAAAACTACGCGCAGGTCGTTGTCGAGGTGGACGAGGACACCAAAAAGAAAAAGGAAAAGCAGATTTTCCCCCGCTACCATCAGCTCGATGTTGTAACGAAGCTGCTTGCCGATATGAAAACAAACGGTGTCGGGAAAAAGTATCTTATTCAGCACAGCGCAGGCAGCGGCAAATCCAACTCTATCGCTTGGCTTGCTCATCAACTGATTGGGCTTGAACAGGACGGTCGCCCGATGCTGGATTCCGTTATTGTAGTCACCGACCGCCGGATTCTCGACAAGCAGATTCGGGATACGATCAAGCAGTTCATGCAGGTCGGCAACACGGTCGCATGGGCGGAGCACTCCGGCGATCTTACGAAAGCCATTACAGATGGAAAGCGTATTATCGTGACCACGATTGAGAAGTTCCCGTACATCGTTCCACAGATTGGAGCAGAACACAAGGATAACCATTTCGCCATTATCATCGATGAGGCTCATTCCGGACAGAGCGGAAGAAACTCTGCGCAGATGAACCTTGCACTTTCAGGGCTTGCTTCCGATGACGAGATGGATAACGAGGATAAGATCAACGCCATGATGGAAGGGCGTAAACTGCTGAACAATGCCAGCTACTTTGCGTTTACCGCAACCCCAAAGAATAAAACGCTGGAAACATTCGGCGTTCCATATCAGGACGGCGACGATATCAAGCACAGACCTTTCCATGTTTATACGATGAAACAGGCAATCCAGGAAGGATTCATTCTGGATGTGCTGCAATACTATACGCCTATCGACAGCTTCTATAAGTTGATGAAGACCGTCGAGGATGACCCGATGTTCGATAAGAAGCGGGCACAGAAGAAGCTGCGCAGCTTTGTGGAAAGCGACAGCTATACCATTGCCAAGAAAGCGGCTATGATGGTAGATCATTTTCACGAACAAGTCATTGCCAAAGGAAAAATCGGCGGGCAGGCTCGCGCTATGGTCGTGACCTCCAGCATTCCTCGCTGTATCGAATATTATTACGCCATCAATAAATGCCTTGCGGATAGGCACAGTCCATATAAAACGATTATCGCCTTTTCAGGCGAGAATAAGTATCAAGGTCAGGAACCGCCGCTTACCTCTGCCGGATTGAACGGTTTCCCGGACGCTAAGATACCGAAGGAGTTCAAAAAAGACCCGTATCGCATTCTCATTGTTGCGGATATGTTCCAGACGGGCTTTGATGAACCGCTGCTCCACACCATGTATGTGGACAAGGTGCTTTATGACATCAAGGCGGTACAGACGCTCTCCCGCTTGAACCGCTGCTGCCCGAAAAAGTACGATACCTTCGTATTGGACTTTGCAAACAAGCCGGAGATGATTCAGGAATCATTTTCGCGATATTACCGCACCACGATTCTGTCCGGCGAAACCGATCCGAACAAGCTATACGACCTGGTTGCAACAATGGAGGAATACCAGGTGTTCTCCAACGAAGATGTCGAGCGGCTTGTCAATTTGTACCTGGATGGAGCGGATCGCGACAAACTTGATCCCACATTAGATGCCTGTACTGCCGTTTACAAGCAGTTTGACACGGATGATCAGATTAAATTTAAGAGCGCAGCAAAGGCGTTCGTGCGTACATATGGCTTTCTCGGAGCGATTTTGCCGTATGGTAACGCAGACTGGGAACGGTTGTCCATCTTTCTTAATTTGCTGATACCAAAGCTGCCGTCTCCGCGAGAGGACGATCTTTCGCAGGGGATTCTTGAAACGATCGACCTCGAAAGTTACCGCAACGAGGCGCGTGAGGTCATGTCCATTCGCCTGGAAGATACCGATACGGAGGTGGCTCCCGTACCGGCAGGAAAGGTCGGGCACATCGTTGAACCGGAAATGGATTTGCTGTCTGTCATTCTCTCCAATTTCAATGATATGTTTGGTAACATCAATTGGAATGATGCGGATAACGTGCGGAGGCAGATCCTTGAGATACCGGCCATGGTCTCTAAGGACGAAAAATATCAGAATGCCATGAGAAACTCTGATGAGCAAAGTGCGCGCTTGGAAAGCGAACGTGCTCTGCAGCAGGTCATCTTTTCGATTATGGCGGACAATATGGAGCTGTTCAAGCAGTTTCAGGACAATCCATCATTTAAGAAATGGCTGTCCGACCTTGTATTTAACTTGACCTACAACAAGGACGGAAAGCCTTATGAAGCGCCCAACTCAAATATAGTCCCAAGAGAAAACTAACGTATGTATTGTGAATCGAAAGAATAAGCCTATTTCATCAATTTATGGAGTTGTTCAGAATGTGATGACATAACGTGAGCTTTGGACAGATAACAGCAATATGGTGAGGCAATACAACCTTTCAATCACATAAAACCCCATCGTATATATGGCACAGTTTAGCTCCGCGCCATAGCATTCGGTGGGGTTTTAAGTTTTACATTTGCTGCCGCTTGCTTTATCTTAACTACCTCTTGTTCAACACAACTATCCCTGCCCGCCTGTGCGTGGCGGATGATAAAACGGCATTCTGGGGTTTGCATTATGGCTATTGATGCGTGGGAGGTTTTCAAGCGGAATGGCATAGAACCGCTCCTTGATGAAATTTCCGTTCATGCCGTCGATGATTTTTGCGGCCTGTTCCGCATAAGCGCCGGTTATATCAAACTCCGCAAGGCGGACGATCTGAAAGCGATGCTTTCCGGCAGCGGTATACAGAATCTCACCGGCTTTTCCGTCGCCGTAAGGCGTATAGGCGTAGGCGGCTGACTGCACTATTTTCTTGTCTTTTTCTTTTATAACCGTTATAGCAGTTTGCTTTAAGAAAACGCCGTCGCAAAAGCCCATGGCGCACAGTTCCCTGGCAAACTTTTCGATTGCCGCTTTGCGCTTTTTCTCAATACTCTTTTCGCCCGACGCACCTTGTTTCAATGCGATCTCCGCATAGGTGTTGGGCTTAAAAATGCCGAAACAGTCAAAACACACACCGAGAGAAAGAGATAAAATTTGCTTATCCTTAGGGGTGATTTTATCGGCAGCTTCACGGAAATTGTCACGGTAAATACTGCGCAGAACTTCCTCAAACAGGGGCACGGACGGGTCTACAATCAGCTCGTCCGAAACGGTGCCGTCCGCTGTATTTTCGTTTTCCTCTGTCGGGACAATGCCGATGGGATATTCGCAAGTCTTGCCGACAGCAACAAGTTCGGCGACTTTTTTCTCTGTAAATCCGGTTTCTTTTACGGCAAGCGCGATGCGCGCATCAGCGGAAAGCTCGGGAGCGCTGTTATAAATGCACATAACCTTGCGCAGTTCGGCATACCCGTTTTGCGTCGGCACGGTGCAGGCATTTTTCGTTGTGCGGATATAATCCAGCTGCCGAATTACTGCTGCCTTTTTCACATACTGCAAAAGCGGAATGGGGTCGGCGGCATCATAGCCGAGAAAGGCAAACCACAATGTTTCCAAAAAGATTTGCTTGATGTCCTCGGTGTCATCCGCAGACAGATTATAATGTGCAACAAACCGTTCGGCACGGCTTTGCAGTACCGGCTCATACGCGCGGATGAATGCTTCAAAATATCCTTTATCTTGGCTCTTGATTGCCTCAACAAAATATGTGTTCAAATCATCGAACCGCACGCCGCTTTTATCGCTTTCGGTAAAGGCAGATGTGCGTTCGATTTTTTCTTTGCAGAAATATTTGATACGCAGAATTTCATCGTTGATTTCCCAAAGCCGCAGCTTACCCGAACGGACAGAAGAAAGAATATCGTTCCATATTGCCGGCTCGTGCAGCCGCTTATCCGTTATGCCGCAAAGCAGTTTTTCGGCAGCCTTTTTGTATTCGGCGTCCATACGCGCACCCCCTTTCCAAAGAAAAATGATATTACTTTTTACCCAGTGCCTCTTTTGCCTCGTTGATCAGGTTCCGTAAAATCATATCCTGCTCATACTGATTTTGCGCGTAATCAAAATCGATCTGTGCTTCTTCATAATGCCGTTTGGCAAGCTCGATTGCCTTATCGCACACATCCACATCATATTTGGCGGACGGCAGATTTTTGTTGGTTTTGTGCTTTTCGTTGCGCAGAGAATCGTATCTCTTTTTCCAAATCGCATAGCCGAAACCGTCCTTTTTCTTTTGCTTCGGCATATTTAGCTTGTTCTTTGCGACGTATGCACAAGGAACGCCGTACTCCGGATTGACGGTGCTGCAATACAGCTGCTTATGCGCGGTTTCCATAAAGAAAAATCGGTGGCAGATTCCGCATTGCCAGGAGTAATGTCCGGCGGCGAGTCCTTCGAATAGATCGGTAACATAAAAATTGAGCATACGGTCGAAATGAATTCGGCGGCCGAGCATAGCAGAGCCGTTTTTGTTTTCAAGGACAACCGGCGCCATCCAAACGCCAGGCTCAAGCGTAAAATTGTGTGTAATTTCAGTGGCGTTTAGTTCCTCGATCCATTCCGCCACTTCTTCTTTTCCGAAAAATTCTTTTGTAAAACCGGCAAGGAGAACTTTGTCCCGAAATCCGTTCTCGGTGAGGTTTACAAAATACATCATCGCAACCTTATAAAAATTGAAGGTGTCGGCGCAAAGATAAATGTAAGATTTTATGAATTCGGTAAGAACGATAATGTGGTCATGCATAGCCGTGCCTTCGGGAACAAAATTGATATTCGGTATCGGCAGGGAAGAAAAGCTGCGCTGCCACTCTTTGATTTTATCATCACCGAGAAGCAAATCAATATGTTCGTATTCTCCGCGGATATCAAAATAAGAAAACGGTTTTATTTTCCCGATAATATCAAGTATTTTTTCTACGGCGTTCCAAATGCTTGTAAACAGCTCATCGCTGTAATTTTCCGCATTCAGTCGGTTATACAAATCATTGAGTTTATCGCCCGTCTTAAAAACGTATAGCAACTTGTCGGCGGGGATGTTTAATATATCGTGGGTAATGATTCCGAGCGGCAGAGTTTTGCCGCCTAAAATAAAATCGTCACCTGTAAAATCAACAGAGAACTTATAAAAATTCGCATCGCCCACGGGTTTTGTTTCAATCAGATTCATGCGGCACACCTCGTTTCCGTAATCAGTATATCATAAAATCATTTCGCTGTCATCGGAAATTACAAAAATTTCAGAAACGAATTTTTGCGCTCACAGCATTTTATGTGATTTTTCTGTTTTCAGCCATTAGATAGATAGGAGAGCAAAAGCATCGGTTCCGCCGCCGCTGCTTTTGCTCTTACTTTTTTGCAAGGAGATTTCAGTATGGCTGACGAAAAAACAAAACTCGCCGTTATCGACGGCGAAACCTTAATGGACATGAAACTTCCGCCGACAAAGTTTTGTGTCGACACGTTGCTGCCGCAGGGGTTATGCATCCTCGGCGGCGCGTCAAAGATCGGCAAATCGTGGTGGGTGCTGGACCTGTGTGTGCGTATCGCAAAGGGTGAACCGATGTGGGATCTGAAAACGACCGGAGGAACAACACTGTATCTTTGCTTGGAGGACACCCTGCGCCGCGTGCAGAACCGTCTGCTTTGCATCACCGACGAAGTGCCGCCCAATGCGTTTTTTGCGACCTCTGCCGGAACGCTGTCCGACGGTCTGTGCGAACAGATACGGGATTTTGTAAAAGAGCATCCCGACACGGTTTTTGTTGCCGTGGATACCTTTCAGATCGTGCGCAACAACAGCATCGACACCTCTTACGCAAACGACTAAGGTGCATTTTTGCCAACCGAAAGGATGATTTAATATATGGCTGAAGAAAAATATATGAGCGGATGTAAGCTTAGACAATACCTGCACATCTCCACACGGAAGATGAAATATCTGATGGATCATAATTATATCCCGCATGAAAACACAGGACACACAACCCATAAGTACCGAGTGCTGATAGAGGATGCGGAAATGTTCAAACTCCGTATGGATACCGAGGTTGGTTTTCTATCAGAGCTGAACGGTCTGTTCTCAAACCGAACCGAACGGCATCCGCGCCCGATGTTCGAAGCCACCGAAGAAAACTGCAAAGCCTTCAGACTGTGGCTTGAAAAGGAGTGGGCAGAGCTACCCGAAGCTCTGCCCACGCAGACGGCGGCAAGGCTTATCGGTAATAACCCGCAGCGTATACACGAACTGATAAGGGAAGAAACCCTGCACGGAATTAAAATCGGCCCGGTCCAATACTGTGCTAAAGAAGAATTTATTAACTACATATCGTCCCCGCAAAAATTATCCGCCCCTCGCACCGAAAAATACAAAGAACTCATCCGCGAGTTTAAATATAAACAACGCCGCGAGCGCGAAAACGAACAGCGCAGATGTAAGAGAAAACAGAGAAGGGACGAAAAACCTTGATTAAGAATAAAGTTTCAAAGGGACAGTGCGTGATTGCTTCTGTCCCTTTTTAAATATTGTTAGTTTAGATACAGTTTCATTTTTTCGTAGGAGTTTACGGTCTCAGTGTCTGTACTATTAAATTCGTCTGAAAATGATTGCAAACTCCCTGCTGGATTAATAACCATCTTAGTCATTGACAAATAGTTATCATAATATGTTTTCAAAACCGAATATGCTTCCTCGTATTCTCTGGGAGGATTATTGAGTTGCTTCATCAGAGATATTACTTCATCTTGGTTATTTTGGATTGCTAAGATGTTTTTCTGATACTCTTCGTCGGAAAACAAATTACTTAGGGCGTCATTAAAATCATCAACGAATTTGCCGTTTTTTAAAGTGTATTTATCTGTTTCTGCATCCCTTTCCTCATAAATTGCATTGTACCATACACTCTTGATAAGATTCCCTGCGGTTTCTGCTTTTGCTGCACCGTCAAGCATTTTGTAGGTGACGGTTTCTAAATTGTCATAATAAACCGTTGCTCTGCTTTTATTGCTCACAAATGCACCGAACAATCCGATTGCTAAAATGATAGTTAGAATAATTGCTGCAATGGCAATACCTTTATGCTTCTTCTTTTTTGGGAGATTTGAGTTATTGGGACAACCGCAAGCCGGACAGAAATTTTGTTCTTTGCTGTACTTATTTCCGCATTCAGAACAGGTTACTGCGTCGTTTGCAGATGGATCACCGTTTTGGCTGTTACAGTTTGGGCATAGTGTTGCCATGTCGCTAATAAGTTTTCCGCAATTCGGGCAATGTATTAAAGCCATATACAATCGCTCCTTTTAATCGTCGTCGTCTTCATCGTCAGGCCAAGATGAAATAAAGTGAAGATCGCCGGTGTCCATGTCCATAGCCATGTTGTCGCCCATTCGCATCATCATGTTGCCGTCTGAATCAATTGCCATATTGTCGGAAATGGAATGTGCATAGTCGCCGTCGTCGTAATCAAAGAAATTTTTGCTCATGGATGTTCCTCCTTAATCTTCGATAATTTTGTATGCCACACGGGAACCTTTTACCCTGCGGGCGTGGAAAGATGCGCCGTTTGCCTTCCAGTGCGGAAAGTGATCTGCTTTTTCCTCGTTGGTATCACGATGGCAAATTATGATATTTTCGAGGACATCGCACCCGCCGTTTGAAAGCGGTCTGATGTGATCGAGTGTCGGGTGATAAGAACTATTCGGATTTCCGCAGGCTGATTTTTTCATTAGCCTTCCAGCGTAATCGTACACCTCCTGCTTTTCTCCGAAAACACGGTTCCATACATATATGGTTTTATACTTTGACATTTTGAGTACCTCCTTTTCTAAGATGTACCCATATTATAATTCAAAAAATAAAAAAATCAGAGGGTACAGTTGTACCCCCCGCAAATTAAAGCAGTTTTTCCGGCGAGATGCCAATCGCCCCTGCTATTGATATTACATTTTCAAATGAAGTACCCCGCTTCTTCTTTTTCCATGATTCAAGAGTGCTATAGGTAAAAGGCACCTTGTAGGATGCATCCTCCATAGAGCCATATTTTTTCATCAAAGCTTTATAGCAATTATTAGCTGCTGTGTAGGAACCGCATTTTTTGTATTTTTCTAAAAGCTTTTGTAGATTAAAAATATCGCCACCGGTAACTTGTTTCAAAAGGTCATTATGGTTTTCTTGTGTTACTGCTGTTCCGTTATCTTCCATGGTGACAAAGTGTACACTTTTCCAATCGCTTGGGACAAGATAGGGGCTATGAGTGGAATAAATGACTTTAATCTCTTTATTTTCAAGTTCAAGCAGTTCCCGCATTACTTCTTTTTGAGCAATGGGATGTAGCATAGCAGCAGGCTCGTCAATAATAAACAGATCTCCGGGATGAAGCGTATTTTTCATAAAATAGTAGGTGAAATACCACCGTCTGCCGGCGCTTGTGGAATTCAGGGCAACCGTTTCGCCGGATTTTTCATGCAAAACTATTGTCGGAATTTTTCCTTCGGAGCGTTCAACTGAAATATGTTCATACATACCTGCTTCAAATTCGGGTTTGTCGGAATTAAGATATTCTTCAAATTCGCGCAGAGCTGCATCGGTCAGCGAAAAATTATTTTCGGTTTGGATTTGTTTCAGCAAGTCTTCTTTATCAGTTCCATTGTAAACCTTGTTGAGATAGGTCTGCAAAACCATAAATGATTTGTTATCGCGATAGTATTCCTGCTCTCTCTCATTGCTTCTGAATATGACATCGCTGCTTTCGTTTCGCAAAAATGAGCATTTGCTGCCGACACACCTTTGTACCTCACGAATGAACTTATAAAATGAGCCGTTATCGTCTGATATCGGTTGTTCACCGGTTAATGCTTCTTTCAGACGCTTGCTGCGTTCATCAATTTCATTGAGCAATGATGTGATTCTGTCGCAGGACGCTTTTGTTGCCTTATTGATTCTTGTGATTTCACGCTTTATCGCCGTTTTGTTTACGGTGATAAACCTTGCTTCAAACGGAGCTAAATCCGGTTCTAAATAGCGGAGTTGAAAAGACAATTTTTTCGTGTCGTTCAAACTGAAATAATCATATATACAACCAAATCTGAAGGAGTTTTCTTTGCTTTCAAAGTTATGCATCAGTGAATCTGCCAGTTTTTCAGCCTGTTCAGTAACAAATCCAACTTGAAATTTCAATATATCAAAATTGGTCGTTGAATTGCGAAAATCTGTGATCTGAAAACCACGGACGGGAACATCGGTACTTTCGTTATACGCAATCTTGTTGAGTTGTTTTATGTATGCGTCGAGAGCTTTCTTTAACTCGCCCGCAAGGTCATGAATTTCGCAAATTTCAGAATTTAAAAGCGGGACTAAATATTCCGATTCAATTCTGTCAATTTTGCAGTTCTCCCCGGAGCATGCGATAAATCGGCATTTGTTCTCATCAATATTTTTGCCGGGGAAAAGTCGAGTAATATCATCTTTGGAAAGACAAATGAGCACTTTGTAGCTAAGTGGTATTTCTTTGTTCAACCCGAAATAATTGCTATTTGCTTCAGTTATTGCATTAAGCGCCTCTAAAATATTGGTTTTCCCGCTTCCGTTTTTGCCAATCAACACGGTCGGCAAATCGTCATAGAAGTTAATTTCGATTGGTTCCTTTATTGATTTGTATTTTTCAATTTCAATTCTTGTTATCCTCATAAAAATCTTCTTTCAGCGAAAACCTCACACGTTATTTATTGTTATTGTATCACAAAATCGAACATTCTTCAATCATCTTCTTTTGCGATAAGCAGTTACTTCTTTTGCGATAAGCAGTTGCTTCTGCTCCTTTAGCGCATTTTGCTTGTCATAGTCGGGGAAGGATAAAATTATCCGGATTTCTTTCAGAGGAAAATCAAGCTCACGGTAAAACAAAATTTCCTGCATTCGCGTCAGTGAATACTCGTCATAATAACGGTATCCGTTCTGTTCGTCAACAGAGGACGGTTTCAGCAGTCCAATTTCGTCGTAAAAGTGCAGCGTGCGCACGCTCACTCCCGCAAGCTTTGCAAATTCTCTTATGCGCAGTTTCATTAAATCTCCTCCCTTGATTATGAGTATATACTATTACGTAACGTGATAGTCAACATTTTTTGTATTTCCATATTAAAAATATAAAACTCCTTGAAATTGAAAATTTTCAGGGGGGGGTTATAACAATAATCATCACTTTCTATGCTTCTATACATTCCGTGACAGATAAGCTGTCCGGTTTCACATTACATATCATATACAACACTTTTACGCCTGCCGCTGTTGCTTCTGCTAAGGCTCTACCGAATTCCGGATGAGTAATCATATTCGGAAGTACCTGTCTCACATCAGGCATAGCGATGACAAAAGCGATATAGCACTCATAACCGTTCTCTGCCGCAGACTTAAGCTCCCGTAAGTGCTTTACGCCACGCTCTGTTGGTGCATCAGGGAAATAGCCAATACCGTCAATTTCAAGTGTACAGCCTTTGACCTCCATTAAGATTTTCCTTCCGGGACACTCCAGATAAAAATCAACACGGGATTTTCCGAAGGTGTATTCCGGTCTAATCAGTTCCATACCCTGAAACGGAGCAGGACTATTCTCAAGCCATTCCTTTACAACTTGATTGGGTGCATGACTGTCAATATTTACCCAACCGAGATTTGTTTTGTACACCGCAATCAAGTCATATTGCGTTTTACGGTTCGGGTTGTCCGATTTATCAAGTATCACATCGCTATTGGGTAATAGTAGCTCTTTACAGCGGCCGGTGTTTTTCACATGGACGGTTTCGGTTCTGCCGTTTATTTCAACCTGTGCCACAAAGCGATTCCAGCGTGAGATGAACTTTGCCGTTGTTATGTTTCTGTATTTCATACCGCAAGCTTCCTTCTGAAAAAATTTTACCTTTTAGTGAAGAGTGAAAAGTGAAGAAGTAATAAGTAAGCCCCAAAGACTTACGCCTTTGGGGCTTTGTGTAAGGACTATAAAAAAGATATTTTTGCCGTTTTCGCGTATGAATTCGAACCCTCACATCGTTACTCAACGGTATATTTTATTTGCTAAATTCATCATCATCGGCATTCCTTAAAATATACTTTTTCATTAGCGTTTTTTGCTCTCTTCTACACACGCGAGAGATGGTTCCGTTCGCTTTTTTGCTATCTAAACCCAAGAAATCACAAACGGCTTTAACGCTATCAAAGGTTGCAATGAATGCAAAAGTATCGGCGTCATACATATTTATTTGTCGTTGCCCCTTTTGCGCTTTATAGCACGCGGGGCAACCTGTTCCATAATTCCTGTTGGATATAGTTGCTTGCCATTCGTGTCCTCGACTGCATCGCCACCAAACTTTTATTCCGCTATTAGCCATAACATCCGCAGGTGTTAATCCTTGATTTTTTTCATAATTCCACTCTTTGGCTAATATCGGGTTAACAGTTTGTAAATCATTAGTGCCTTTTATAGTTTTTATGCCCGAGCAATATGGACATTTGTGCCCTTTGTTACGGGTTGCAATCCCTGTTTGCCATTCGTGCCCTTTGCTACATTTCCACCACACTCTTTTATTGCTATTAGCTGCAAAATGCTCTGGTTTTAAATTACCGTTCTTTTCGTAATTCCACTCTTTCACTATCTCTGGATTAGAAAGCAATAAAGAAGTTTCTTTTTCCATATGTTCCCGAAAATTTTCTATGACAATATTATCTCTTTTAAGGTCGATATCTACATTGGTTTCAGCGATTTCACTTAAAAGAAGTTCAAGTATTTTGGAGAGATCTTCCTGATTCCGTTGAACAACATAATCTATAGAACTGTCATCGAGGGACGGTAAACCTTCTCTAATTCGATATAGTTTAATTCCATCTTTTACACACTTTTTATTCTTTTCTAAATCTTTTTTTGCTTTATTTTTGTGCCAAAGATATCCGTCATATTCAATGGCAATTTTCTTAGATGGGATATAAACATCTAGTTCGTAGCCTTTTTCTCTATATGAGTGTAATACATCTAATCCGTATTTTTTTAGATAATATACAATTGCATATTCGGGAAAAGATGTGCTTCGTTCCGAATTGCAAACAGGACATCCCTCTCCTTTGTTCCTGTTGTGTATTGATGCCTGCCATTCATGACCTTTATTGCATTTCCACCAAACTTTTATTCCGCTATTTGCTGTAAAATTTTCCGGCTTTGAAGTGCCATTTTTTTCACAACTCCACTCTTTTGCCAATAATGGATTAATTGTTTGTAAATCATTGTATCCTTTGATTGCAAATCTACCCGAACAATAAGGGCAACCTTTACCGCCGTTCCGATCGTGTATTGTTGCTTGCCATTCATGACCTTGACTGCATCTCCACCAAACTTTTTTACCACTATTGGCGGTAAAATCTTCTGGTTTAAGATTACCGTTCTTTTTGTAACTCCAATCTTCTGCTAAAGATGGATTGACTGTTTGCAAATCATTGTAACCTTTCAAAACTTTTTTACCTGCACAATACGGACATCCTTTTCCGTTGTTTCTATCATATATCATTGCTTGATATTCGTGTCCTTTTGAGCATTTCCACCATGCTTTTTTTCCACTACCAAGAGTTAATGTTTGAGGGTAGAGTTTTAATTCATCATTCTTTTCCCAATCCCACTCAGCCATGAGTTGAGCATTTTCTGATATATACTGTTTTTCTGACATAGTTTACTCAACTCCTCTTAATCTATTTCAATATGCTTTATATTGTATTCAACGTAGTGCTGTATCTCGGGAAACTGAAGATATTCCCTTTTATCCGTTTCTAAATTTCGGAGAACCATTTTTTGGTCAAACGAAATATAAATTGCATATAGTTTTTTCTCAGATATATCAGTGCTCGCACCAAGTTCACGATAAATCTTTTTAAGGAGATCGGATGCCCCTATAAATGGAGAACCTTCAAAATCAAAAACTATAGGGAACGGAATGAAGAATACTATATTTTCATCCGATTGTGTTTTGCTGATATTATTCTTCATTTTTTCAAATAGTTTTAGTTCGTTAATCGGCTTTTTTTCATCTCCCACAAAGCAATGCTGAAACTCTAACGCTTCATTGTGAAATTCAGTTGTTAATGCACCAACATCACCTTTTCGACTTCCAATCATTTGTCCTTGTCTCTTGTCAATAGGGATTTTAGCATCAAATTTCTCACAAGTAACAACATCCACAAAATCGCACTCACCATGAGCTTGATTATTTAAATGGGTATATCGACTAGGAAAAATTTCTTTTGATGCGTTCATTAAATCCAAAATGATTTTCTCATAGTTACCTGACTTAATTATATCTTTGACATCATTATGAATTGTGGAGTAAATACTATAATAATTTCTTAATAGTTCCATTTTATTTACCGCTTCAATCATAGATTCTTGTAATTAATTATATCATATTTTTATCACACATACAACATCATAGAATGTTTTGATACAGTGCTTATGATATAAATCTTTCGCTTTTATGCGAGAGTTCAAGTCTGTTCTATGAAAAATATCTTTTTTGTGCGTTTAAATTGTAACCTAAAATTTTGCCTGTAAAAACAGAAAAAACCCTGATAAAATCAGAGTTTTTCTGTGGCTATATCTTTTTTGTAGCCCTTTGATGGTGCGGGCAGCAGGACTTGAACCTGCACTTCTAAATATAATCCTTTACCTATATTTTTTTGCACAAGAAAAGGCAGTACAAAATGCTTGACTGCGTATCCCTAAAAGGTTACCGCTTTCGGTGCGGAGCAGAAAACACAGAATATTTACTATTTGGACAGCGGCGGCTGAGAGTCTGCCTGCGGTTGGCAGATCATTCAGTGGACTTTCAGTCCGGTCGGTACCAGCGGATTGTAGCCGCAGAGCAAACTGCCGGCTTTATCTGTTCTTTTTTTTGACAGGTTTCTGTTTTTCTCTTGATATATTGCTCTCATGCCGGGGCGAATGTTTCATAGCATTAAAAAATATATAAAAATTATCTATTAGTAACAATTATATATAAAAAATAATTACAATAAGCCTATTTGTCGGACTAAAACGATACGAAATAAACAAATTTTTTTCAGAATAATAAAAAATAAGATTTTTATATTGAAGATTTCTTGCTTTTATGAATACTGTTGCTATGTTATAATTATATCGCCAAAGTAAATTTAAAATAGGTAATTATCATTGTGAAAATCGTATTTAATAATTCTTCAAGGAGGATTTTTCGGATATGAAAAAAAGGAACAGAATATTGAGCTTTGCTTTAACCTTAATGTTATGTCTTGCCGTCTGCGGATGCGGCGATGGTGACTCGGTTACCATCACAAGGCAGGAGGGAGGCGAGGAGGAAGACAACAGCTCCTCGTATTCCGGAATTGAGCAGTACAGCGGAACGACTATTAAATTCGCGACCTGGGTTGACCATAAATCCGGGGAGGGAGCGGTTCCTATGGCGAGCTTTGCGGATAAATACAATATAGAGATTGAGCTTTCTCTCGTTCCTCAGACCGATTATTCCACCAGGCTTTCTGGAATGATTGCATCCGGTCAGTCTCCCGATTTGATTGTTGACAATAACGAATTTCCGTATTTGCTGCCCTGCGCCGAGCCGCTTAACAATGTGGCGTCAATTGATCTCAGCGATGAGTTCTGGGATAAGAGCGTTACGGAAATGAGTACTTTTAACGGAAATACGTACTTTGTGAACTCGGTTAATTCTCCATGGACCTACCGGTTTATGTGCTTCTACAATATAAAGCTGTTTGAAGACAACGGATTCAAAAGTCCCGCCAAGTATTACGCTGAAGACAACTGGAATATAGACACCTTTACCACCTGCGCCAGACAGATTAAAAATCTCGGCTCGGATTATATCGGAGCGTCGGTACGTCAGGAATTTGCGGCGGGAATTTTTGAGTCTGAAACCACACGGCTGGTGGACGGAAGATTTGTAAATAATGTATCTGATCCTAATCTCGCGGAAGCGTATAAATGGATGATGCAGGGCGTTGAATCGGGAGATTTTGTAGCTACCTCCGGTCTTGATAAGTTCAAAAGAAATCTTTGCGGTCTGTTCCTTTACGGCGATTTCGGACTGAGAACTACGGGAGGCTTTGAAACAATGGATCCGGATATTATCGGTTATGTACCGATGCCTAAGCCTACTAAGGACGCCGCCTACTATCCTTCCGTAGCATCCTGGAGAGCTTACGGAATATGCAAGGGTTCAAAAAATGCCGAAGCGACGGGATATTTTATACGTTATTTCCTTGATTTCGCAAATTATGAGCGCTCTTCAATGTTTAAATCCGAACGCGCGGATGAATTTTACGACGAGCTGCGCGAAATAGAAGATCACACCTTTATGCTTACCTATCACGGTGTAAACCGCGATCTTGCAAATACTGTAGATATTATTACTTCAAGCTCGGCCGCTCAGGTTGAAACAAACCTCAGGGCAATAAGCAACAGCGTTGATTTTCAGGTTCAGAGGGCAAATGAAATATTGGATGAGCTTGACGAACAATCTTAAAGAATAGGAGTATAGTATGAATATCTCGCGTTTTACCGGAAGAAAAATCAGCGGATTACTGGTCGTGGCTTCGCTTATGGCGGGGCTGCTCGCACCGGCGATCGGTTTTAACACACATATCGCTGCGTATACGATAAGTGAAGAAAACGAGAGCATTACATACGGCTTTGAAGAGGCGGATTTTGCCGACGGAATAGCTCAGGACGAAAACAGCCTTTCAATTGACGGAACATCGGAAAATCTTATGTTTACCGCCGCCGAAATCGCGGCGGTAGGCGGCAAATGGGCGGCCAGTTCGCCTGTTGCCAATGTTGTGAATCTTTCAAACGGAAAAGATCGCTGCGAAAACAACAATTACAGCAGCAACAGCTTATATTCCGCTCTTGCCGTGGGTCATAATAACGTGCTGAGACTCGGCGTCAACGGCGGCGAGTCCCTTACTGCCGGCGGGGTTATGCTTAATGACGGGAAAACGGTTCTGGAGCTGTCAGCCGGAAAATATATAATAGGCTTTGATTATTACGCTACCGAAGCGGTCAGGCAAAACGGCACAAGTCTTGAAATAATGAATAACGCCTCTGAGCTTGTCACGGCGGATAGGTCTGATTATATCGGTGAAAAGCGAAATACGCTTCAGAATGTTTTTAACGGCGATAATGCGGTCACAGGCTCCTGGCAGACCGTGGCGTTCACGCTTGAGATTGCCGAGGAATCCCGCAATATAGGCTTTTACGTGGAAAATCTTAAAAAGGATAATAATAAAGCGGCGGAAATATTCCTTGACAATATAACCGTTTCGGCTGTTTCCACTGTCAGCTTTGAGTCTGACTGCGATATAATGCCGATAAGCGGCGAGCCGGGCGCCAAGGCGGAATTGCCTGATGAAAGCGACGTAATTGTTACGGGCAGGAAGTTTGCCGGCTGGTACGCCGACGCGGAATATGAGCTTCCCGTAAATACGGAAAGCTTTACTTTCCCGACAGACAGCCTTTCCGTAAAGCTTTACGCGAAAATGGTCGCAGATCCGCTCACGGCCCCGCTTGCGGAGTTCAATTTTGATTCCGGCGACTATGCGGGTATGGTAACAAACGCAAGCGTTGACGGAACAAGGGTAAGCGGATCAATGTATGCGATTGCCGACACGGCCTCCATCGGCGGAAGCGGCAAAGCTCTTGCGATTAAGCCCGTGAGAAATCTTTATGACGGCAACGGGAGATCCCTCGCGTTTAATAACGGCAGCAGCTGGTTTACTCTGGAGCCGGGCAGCTATCAGATTTCATACCGTTATATGATCAGCGACAGAGACACGGCTGATTTCACCAATTATAACAGATATAAGGATAAAGCGCCGTTTTTGGGCTTTGTAGTCGATATTCCGAAAACTGCTAATTCGTGGAGCCAGCAATTGCAGGGTACGGTTGTCGGAGGGGAGCTGTTTGATTTGAGCGACACCTCGGGCGACGACAGCTGGCATGACGGCAGCATAAATATTACTGTGAGCGGCTCCGAAGCGCTCAGCTTCGGAATCAGAGCCGAGTATTTATATTTCGACATTTACCTTGACGATATAACAATTGTAAAGCAGTCTGTAAAGAATGTTACCGTTGAATTTGAAACAAACGGCGGCTCAGAGATCGCTCCTCTTGTCGGCGCGGCAGGCTCGGCTATTACGGTTCAGAACCCGGTAAAGGACGGGTTCAGCTTCGCGGGCTGGTATACCGACCCGGGGCTTACCGTTCCCGCCGAAATGACCTTCCCCTCTGACGATGCGGTTTATTATGCGAAGTGGGCGGACGCTTTAACGCTTATTACGTTTGACGGAGATTTCAAAACCGGAACCATTACGGCGGGTCTTGTCGGAGGCGGAATGTTCCAAATTGCCGGCGCGCCGGATAACGCGGATAATAAAACCCTGCTTATAGGAGGCGACCGTGCGTTATATAACGGTGAAATCAGAACGGTCAGATTCAATAACGGCACTGATTTTATGACGGTCAGCGCGGGAGACCGTATTGCGGTTACATATAGCTATTATATTACCGACCGTCAGGGAGACGCCGATTCCCAAAAAGGCGATTTTGCGGGTTATGACAGATACAACAAAGGCGATCCGGAAATCTACCTTATGTATAATATCACAGGCAGCACGGCTGCAAATATTAAGGGCGAATATGCGACTGCCGCCGGTCAGGATAAGGTATTGATGGCGGATGTCAAAAACGATGCGCCCAACGTATGGCACACCAAGACTCTGACGGTAGACATAGCGGAAAGCGGAGTTATCGGTCTGTCCGCAAGTCAGGTCTGGGCGGATGTTTATTTTGATAATATGAGCTTATCGGTTGTTCCGGCTGAGAAAATCACCGTAAGCTTTGACTCGCAGGGCGGGACACCCTGCGATCCCGTAAGTGCGGCTCCGGGGTTTAGTTTTACATTGCCTACTCCCACGAGAGAGGGCTATACCTTTATGGGCTGGTTCACGGGACCGAACGGCACCGGAACGCGCGCGTCGTCTACCGCGCCGCAGACGGATATAACCTATTACGCAAGTTGGTCAAGCGGGGACAGTACCGTGTTTCTTGATTTTGAAAACGGATTAAAGCCCGGAAGCGCCGTTGCGGTTGGTTCAAGCTTCTTTAAAACAGGAAACGGAGACGCCGACCACGGTAAGGTGATGATATACGAGCCGACCAACAATCTGGCAAGACCGCGTATGCTTGACGACCGGGCAAAGGTTCTGCCCAACACCGATTATAAGATTACTTTTGAGTATCTCGTCAAATCCCTTCCGGAGTCAGGCGCGTTTGAGTTTGATTTTGCGACTGCTCTCGGAACCGGTACTGCGGTCGGAACAACCGCGTACGAGGTGTATACACGTATAGCGCAGCGAAATCTGCTTGATGAAGTTACGCCGGAGAATACGGATATCGTAGGCAAATGGCGGACGGCGGAAATCATTGTCCGCACGCCGTCTGATGTCGGAACGGGATATCTCGCAGTATTCGGCGTAAACGGTTCGGACGCTGTTATTTGGTTTGACAATATGGAAATAACGCGTATCGACAGCAGCAGTGCCGCCATGCTTTACATAGATTACGGCTATAACGGCATGACCGAGATAAGATACGGCACGACAGGAGAGGCTATAAACCTCGGCACTCCCGTGAGGGAAGGTTTTATATTTGAAGGCTGGAAAGATGAAAACGGAAATCCGTTTTCGTATACGCATTATCCTGCGAACGGCGTTATTTACGCCATTGCCGACTGGACTAATATAACTCCGCATACTGTCACGTTTGACGATATGCCGGAGAGCCTTACAAAGAACGAAAACGGAAAATTCGTTACCGCCGCGTGCTTTTCGATTGTCGACGGAAAGGGACAAAACGGTACAAAAGCGATGAAATATTCAAACGGTTCGAGTCAAATAAAGTTTTTCGCTCTTAACGACGGCAAATCGAACTTCAGCGTAAAAAAGGGAACCACATACGAGATAAAAATTCACTATTTTGTGGAAAGCGGCAGTTCGGCGCCGAACGTCAGCTTCGCCACCGCCGACCCGAACAATTATTTTAACAACAGAACCGTTCAGTCTGCCGTTATCAATCTGGATATGACAAAGGGTTCCTGGCAGGAGCTTACGATGTTTATAACTCCCGACAGGACCGGAGCGCTTTTCATGGGTCTCAGAGGCGGCGCGGGCAGCGTTATTTACTTTGATAACATTGAATTCCGTGCGATGTCGAAAAGCGATGTTGTGCTTACATATTCAATCGATGAGATCGGCTTTTCAAAATATGTTGTAGGTCATGCGGGAGATCCTATTAGCGCCGCGGATATTCCTTCTGTCAATCCGAAAAATTACAGCTTCGCCGGATGGTTTATTGATGAGGAATATACCACGCCCTTCAAAGGCAACGTTTTTCCGGCGGAATCAATGACGGTTTACGGAAAGCTGACGGTGTCGGATACCTTCGTTATTGATTTTACCGACTATCCGTATGAAGGAGACACCTCAAGCATACGTATATCGGCCTCGGTAATGTCAATATCGCATGGCGGACTTTCGTCTGACGGGGACGGCAGCGCGCTGTTGTTTGACAATACGCTTGATACTGCCACTACAGACGCAAAAAGGCTTATTTTAGGCGCCGGTGCGCAGGGTATGCCGCTTCAGGCGGGAATGGGATATCTTATTTCCTATGACTATTACATAGTTCCGGACGGCGCGGGAAGCGGTTCCCTTTCTGTAAAATTTGCGTCTACCTCTAACGGAAGCATGTGGGTTGATTATAAAGCCGCGCCTCAGGCGTCTGTAGCCGACCTCAGCATGAGAGAAGCGGGTAAATGGCATACCGGCTATGCCGTTCTGGAAACCGACAGCAGCATTAAAAACAGCGTTCTTGCCGCGGCGGTTACCGTGCCGCTGAACACCAAGGTTTATATTGATAATATCAGAGTCGTTACTATTGAAGACGGTTATGCCGCGGTATGCTATTCGGCAAAAACCGGAGATGTGCCCGAACCGTCTGTTGTCAAGGTGGGAACCTCCATTAGGCTTCCGTCTTTGAACGCAGGAAGCGATTATCTGCATCTCGGCTGGCGTGATGCGGAAGGCTTAATCGAGGGAAACACCTATACGGTGCTGAACAACACAATACTTACGGCAGAGCTGACAATAAAGAGGTTCACCGAGGACTTTGAAAAAACAAGCTATATATACGAGTTCGGCAAATGGGGCTGCGAGCCGGATATGGAAATTTACGATTCGGCCTCAGACGGCAACAGTTCCGAAAATGTTCATTCAGGAAGGTATTCATATCACCGTATAGGGGAAGACCCTTCATTCAGGGCATATTCTATCCAGTTTAATGATTATATGTCAAAATATACTCTTTCTTCGGGAAGAATATACACCGTTTCAATGTGGGTTAAAATTGAGAATCCTGTTCATAAGCTCGGCGCAATCGAGCTTATAAGCAGCACGAAGGCGACGGTGCCATGGAGCTATGAGGGAGATCGCAACGCTATTGTGGATATTGCGTCTGTAGCGGACGGCGCATGGCATGAGATAAGCTTTACATTTACCGCGGTGACATCTTATATTTCAATAATTACCCCGGGCAATCTCAGCATATATATCGATGATATAAATGTTGAGTATACGCCGGATAATCAGCTGAGCAGCTCGGTTGAGTATGAGGAGTATATCCCGCGCTTCCTTAATGAGGACGGAACATATTCAACGGGTGATGATAATAGCCTGGCTGCATACAGCGTTGTGAACGGCGACGGACAGTTTGAAAAATGGAACGCCGACAGATTTTTAGGCTCATCTCTGTTTGTTACCGTAATTATTTGTTCGGCAGCTGTGGTTCTGAGCGTTTGCGCGTCGGTGGCGATTATAGCGTTTAACAAAAGAAAGGTGGCAAATAAATGAGACACGGTAAACTAATCTGCGGTATTTCGTTTATTCTTTCGCTTATTATTTTCCTTTCGTCCTGTAACGGAGGCGGCGCGTCCGCCTCCGCAACGGTGCTTAGAGAAGCGGATATAATGGCGGAGGACGGCACCTTTCTTTACAGCCTGATATATCCGAGTACAATGGATGAGGAAAGCGACGCTTTTGAAGAGGTTAAGAATATATATTCACAGATTCACGCCGCGTTTGTAATAAAGGTAGAACGTAAAAACGACGCTGAAGCGGCTTTGTCGGACGATACTTATGAAATCCTTTGCGGCAATACGAACCGTGAGGCTTCAAAAAAGGCCCTTGAAGAATTAAAGGCAAACCGCGAAAACTATACCAACGATTACATCATCCGTGTAACGGGTAAAAAGATTGTGATTGCCGCGGGGTCTGACAGCGCTCTGGTGCTGGGGCTGCGGTATTTCGTGGAAAATTTCTGCACAAATATCAATGATTTTTCCAAGCTTACGGACGGCTTTTCCTATATTTATTCGCCTGAATACAGCATTAAATCGGCAACAATCGCGGGAGAAAGCCTTAACAGGTACACTCTTGTGGTTCCGGAAAAGCGCTCGCTTTTATGGTCGGAAAAGGCGGAAGAATTTGCGGAAAACTTTACTGAAAACGCGGGTATTGAACTGAAAACCGTAAAAGATACCGAGGCGGATGAAACAGAAATGGAAATACTTGTGGGAAATACAAACCGCAAGGAAAGCGCCGGAGTTACAGGTAATCAGTATTCGATAAAGCTTGTAGGCAGAAAGCTTGTCATCAACGGTACTGACGATATTCAAATATGCGCCGCGATTGATTTATTATATGAAATGCAGCGCGACTGCATAAAGAACGGCAAGCCGTTTGAAATTCCTGCCGGATATGCGGTTACGGGAAAAGCGGAAAAAAACGATGAGGATTATTACCTTGCATGGAACGACGAATTTAATGCCAAAGCGCTTGACCGTACAATATGGGTTGATTACAGCCGGAACACAGCGACTGACGATTCCGTAATGGGCGGAAAGGTGTATAAGCCCGACGCCAGGGACTGTTATCTTGAAAACGGAAGTCTGGTAGTACCGGCGTATCGCTTGAGCAGGGAGGATTTTCAGGCCGGACAGGCGACTACCGAAGGTACGGTTGCGGCGATGTACGGCATAATTGAAATATATGCTAAATTTCCGGAATATCCTGTTACAGCCTCATTGTGGGGGAATTTGGCGTCATATATTCTTGACCCCGTGAAGGGAAAGGTTCAGGCGCAGCGCGAGGGCGGTATGGAGCTTGATATAGTCGAAAACTTCGGAAGCGAAAATCAGTTTGCCTGCAATGTGCATTACTGGTTCACAAATGAGGATTTGAATTTCAATCCGGTCAGCGGACACAATTCGCTTGACGGCGGCAGATACGGAACTAAAAAGCGCTTTACATATACTGAAGGCTCGCTTGCGGAGGAATACCATCTTTATTCCGTTCGCTGGACGCCTTATGAGTTATCGTTCGCGTTTGACGGCGATGTTTATTTTAAATACGATCTGATGGAAAATGAAAACACGTCGTTTACCGCTTCTCCGCTGATGTTTCTAATCGGAGCAAGCTATGCGGCGCCGAATTACGGTCCGCAGGCGATTGAGGACAACGCGCCGACAGAAACCGGATTATACGTTGATTATTTTCGTCTTTACCAGAGCGATCAGTATGACAGCGTTCTCTGGGTTACTCCGGTGGGTTCCGAATTTTATTAAAAAATCATTCTGCGCGGTTGATTTGATGTTGGGGTTATATTTATGAAATGTTTTTTATCGATTGATTGCGGTCTTACTAAGTCAAAATCAGTCATATTTAATGACAGAGGCGATATGCTTTTTAAAAATGAAGCTGATACGCCCAATGACGGAATGCATATAAATACGGCGGCGCTTTATAATGCTGTGGTAAATCTTATTCTTGACGCGGTTTTAAACGCTGCCGTAAATCCCGGCGAAATTTGCGCGGTTTGTGTTTCGGGGCATGGAAACGGCCTTTATATTATCGGAGAGCACGGGATTCTTCCTTACGCGTATTCTTCAATGTATGTTGAATCACAAAAATATGTTCCCGATACAAAGGATACATTTCCCTTTACCATTCAAACTGCTTGGAGCGGTCAGCCGCTTTCGATTATTTCTCTTTTAAAAAGCGAGGAGCCAACCGTATTTTCAAAAATCAGAAAGGTGCTTTTCTGCAAGGATATTATAAAATATATTCTGACAGGACGCATCTGCACAGATTACACGGACGCCTCGGCGGCCGGTATGCTCAATTATAAAACGGGAAGGTATGATACAGAGCTTTTAAAGCTGTACGGTCTTGAAAATAATTCCGATATTCTTCCGGAGCTTTGCCGCAGCACAGAGATCATAGGCGGCGTCAGCGGGAAAATCGCGAAGCGCACGGGTCTTCTGCCGGAAACTCCGGTTATAGGCGGACTCTTTGACGTTAACAGCTGTATGCTGGGCGCCGGAGTTATAAAGCCGGATAAATACTGTATTATTTCCGGTACATGGGGTATAAACAGCGTTGTGGTTGAAAATCCTACGGAAAGCGATAAAATAACGCAGTGCTGCAATTTCTGTTTTCCCGACAAGTTTATGTGTATAGATTCGGCGCCTACATCCTGCACAAATCTTGAATGGTTTTTAAAGAAGGTAATGAGAGACATTACGTGCGATGAAGCGGATAATATTGTTGAACAGCAGCCGATTAATCAGGTTCTTTTTTATTTTCCGTATATTTACAAGCCGATGGATATGAATATCTCCGGCGGATTCAGAGGCATTACTTTTGAACATGATTACCGGGATTTAATGAGAGCTGTTTTTGAGGGTATCGTTTTCGACCACGCCTACCGAATTGAAAAGCTGAAAAGTATCGGCATTGTTTACGACAGCGCCGTTTTGACGGGCGGCGCCGCCAACAGCAAGGTGCTGTGTCAGATGTTTGCGGACTGTATGGGAATTAATATTTACACCACAACACAGCCTCAGACAGGAACGCTCGGAAGCGCCATTGCGGGAGCGGTCGCCGTAGGTATTTATCCGGATATCGATACCGCGGCGGAAAATATGGTGAAAATTAAAAACTGTTATCAGCCTTCGAGCGATCAAAAGCTCAGACAAAAATTTGAAATATTTAAAAAACATTTAAAAGCACAGCAATACGAAGTTTAGAGGGAGATTCTTAAATGGATTATAAAATAAAGGGCAAGACGGCGCTTGTAACAGGTGCGGCAGACGGCTGCGGCAAGGCGATTGCCGAGAAGCTCGGAGCCGAGGGCGCAAAAGTTATTCTGCATGACCTTGATTCCAAGAGGTATCAGCTTAAGGTCAACGCAGAAAAAATCGGAAACGGCGCCGGCTATATTACGGCTGATCTGAGCAGCACGGAACAGATTGAAAGCATGTGGGCAAGGCTTGGAGAAATTGATATTCTTGTTAACAATGCCGGTATATGGCCCACGGCATATGTAACCGAAATGACGTCGGAATCGTTTAAAAATACTCTGGATATTGATCTTGTGGCTCCGTTTTTGCTTTGCAAGCTTTTTGTCAATCAGCGCCTTTCAAATGCAAAAAAGGGTAAGATAGTGAATATGGTTTCACAGGCGGCGTTTCATGGCTCTACCTCAGGGCATGCGCATTATGCGGCCGCGAAAGCGGGTCTTGTCGCTTTTACGGTTTCACTTGCGCGTGAAGTGGCTCCGAACGGCATCAATGTAAATGCAGTGGCTCCCGGAATGATGCGCACACCAATGAACAAATCGGCGCTCAGCGAACGCGAGGAGCAGTATCTTGAGCGGATTCCGCTGCGCAGAATTGCGGAACCCTCAGAGGTCGCGTCGGTCGTAGCGTTTTTGTGCGGCTGCGAGTCGGATTATATTACCGGAGCCACACTTGACGTGACCGGCGGTATGCTGATGCGTTAATTTTTTGAAAGAGGGTATATAAAATGTTGGTTACAATGAGGGAAATGCTTGCCGACGCGCGTGAAAAAAAATATGCCGTTCCGGCGTTTGATGTAAGCAATTATGAGATGATTAAGGCGGTTATTGACGTTTGCGAGGAAGAGAGATCACCCGCTCTTTTTATGTGTCTGAAGCCCGACCTGCAAAATAAAGGCATAAAATTTTTAACCGCTATGATAAAGGAAGCCGAAAAGCATTACACGGTTCCGGTGTGCCTGCATCTTGACCATGCTACTGAGCTTGACGATATAAAAGAGGCGATTGACAACGGATTTACATCGGTTATGTACGACGGTTCCGTTCTTCCGTTCGAACAAAACGCCGCGCGCACACTTGAGGTGACAAAAATCGCTCATGCAAAAGGCGTGACGGTCGAGGCGGAATTAGGGCATGTAGGCGACGCAATAGCCGGCACGGGGGAGGATATTCTTACAAAGGACAGCACCGCTAAGGTTGACAATCCGGAGGACACCCTTACCGATCCCGAAGAGGTAAGGAGGTTTATCGAGATAACGGATGTCGATGCCCTTGCCGTTGCAATCGGCACTTCTCACGGTGTTTACAGAAGCACGCCGGCGCTTCGCATAGACAGGCTTGAAAAAATAGAAAGCATAAGCAAATCCCCGCTTGTGCTGCATGGGGGTAGCGGGACACCTGACGATCAGGTTAAAGAGGCGATTAGGCACGGAATAACCAAAATCAATATATACTCAGAGGTGCTTTACGGTCTTAACAGCGGACTTCGCGACAAGCTTAACGGCATACAAAACCTTTCGATGTGGCCGGTTTATGTATACGAGGACGCCATAACGCGAATGCGTGAGGTTATACGTAATAAAATCAGAACTTTCGGAAGTGCAGGCAGAGTATGATGAAATTAGTAGGAATAGGGGATCTTTTTATTCCCTGCGAATATATCGAGCGCGGAATGAAACCGCTTGAAAAGTACGGCGTTTCGGTTTCGACTGTTGAATGGAAGTTAAAGGACTTTGAGGAGCTGCAAAATATAAATCTTGCGGTTGAGCAGGGTGGGAGAGAAGATGTGGAAATTCCCGGTTATATTTTGGAAAAGGCAAGCGAGGCAGATATATTGATCACACAGTTTTTTCCGATAGGCAAAAAGCTTATTGATGCCTGCGGAAAGCTTAAGTATATAGGCGTGCTGCGTGCGGGTTATGAGAATATTGATTTTGAATATGCTGCCGAAAAGGGAATAAAGGTTTTTAATACGGTTGGCAGAAACGCTCACGCCGTCAGCGATTTTACGGTCGGAGTAATGATTGCCGAAGCGAGGAATATCGCACGCGGTCATTACGGAATAAAGAACGGCGAGTGGATAAGAACTTATCCAAACAGCGATTCGATTCCTGATTTTACCGGAAAAACCGTAGGAATTATCGGATACGGTGAAATCGGCAGACTGGTTGCGAGAAAGCTGAGCGGATTTGACGTTAATATTCTCGTATATGATCCTTTCTGCCGCGATGAGAATGTCAAAAAAACTGAGCTTGATACGCTTATGCGGGAAAGCGATTTTGTGACGCTGCACGCGCGGCTGACGTCTGAAAACGAGCATATGATAGGCGCCCACGAGCTTTCGCTTATGAAGCCTACCGCTTATCTCATCAATACATCGCGCTCAGGTCTTGTCGATGAAAAAGCGCTTTACGAAACGCTCAGCTCAGGAAGGATTGCGGGAGCCGCACTCGATGTATTCGACGTTGAGCCCCCGCCGATAGATTACCCGCTGGTAACACTGCCGAACGTTACGCTTACTCCGCATATGGCGGGAGGCAGCACCGACGCGTTTCTTAATACTCCAAAGCTCCTTGCGGCGGGATTAGAGGATTATCTTAACGGTAAATTTACGAGATTTTTGCTGAATAAATAAACGGAAAGGTGATTTTTATGTCAAGAACGGTTTTTATAACAGGCGCCTCAAGCGGATACGGCAAAGCCGCCGCGAAGCGCTTTAAGGAAAACGGAGACACGGTGATTATGGCAGCAAGAAATGCCGAAAAGCTGAATTCGGCATGCGCGGAGATAGGCGGAGACCTGAGCATTCCGATGGATGTTACAGATCCGGCTTCATGGGATAAGGCTGTTGAGTTAATCAAAGAAAAATACGGCCGGCTTGATATTCTGGTTAATAACGCAGGCGGCGGCATAGCAATAAAGGACACCGCCGATCAGTCTGTCGCGGATATAGACGCAGCGATTAAGCTGAATCTTAACAGCGTTATTTACGGGTGCCGCGCCTTTGCCGGAATGATGAAGGAAGCGCGCGCCGGAACTGTCGTTAATATTTCTTCAGTCTGCGCGCGTCACTGCTGGCCGGGCTGGTCGGTATATGCGGCGGCAAAGGCAGGCGTACTAAACTTCTCAAAAGGTTTCTATGTGGAGATGCAGCCGTATAACGTACGCGTTACCTGCGTTGTGCCGGCTTCCGCAAGCACAGGCTTTCAGTCTGCCTGCGGAATAGGGGAAACTAACGATACATTACAGACTGAAGATGTGGCCGATACAATTTTTTATGTTTGCGGTCTTCCGCAGCGCGCAACGGTTGAGGATGTTACCGTTTGGGGCATAGGGCAGGTTGTTAATCCGCTGTAATTACAGACTTACAGCGGTTGTTATACCGAAAGGATTGAAGCTTTATGAGCAGAATGTTGATTGAAGCGGAAAGCTTTAAAAATCTCGGAGGCTGGGTTGTTGACCAGCGTTCAATGAACATTATGGGCTCCTCGTACATTATGGCTCACGGTATGGGAACGCCTGTGCCGGACGCGACAACATATGCGGAGTTCCCCGAAACCGCAAAATGGTATGCGTGGGTGCGTACACGCGACTGGACCGCCTTCTGGAAGCGTGGCAGCGCCGCAGGAATATTCCGTTTGAAAAACGACGATGAGTATTTTGAAAATACACTTGGAAATAACGGTGAAAAGTGGGATTGGCAGTTTGCCGGCGCGGCTTATATAACGGCGGGAAAGCATAAGCTTTCGCTTTGCGATCTGACCGGCTTTAACGGCAGATGCGATGCGCTGTTTTTTACCACTGATAAAGATGATGTTCCTGAAAACACTGAGAAATTCCGCAGATTAGCCGCGCATACTCACGTTAAAGAGGATGAAATCGATTATGACCTCGTAGTTGTAGGCGGTGGAATGGCGGGGCTGTGCATGGCGCTCACCGCGGTACGTGAGGGGATAAAGGTTGCGCTTATACAGGACAGACCGGTACTCGGAGGCTGCAACAGCTCGGAAATTAAGGTGGGATTGGGCGGCTGGGCTCATGCAGAGCCGTATCCGAATATCGGCAATGTTGTGGATCAGGTGTCTCCGGTTTTCGGACTTCCCGGATCTTACCCTGACGACCGTTATGAGGACGCGAGAAAACGCAACGCGTTTTACGCACTGCCCAGACAGTTCAGAGGGAACTATACGCTTTCACTCAATGAGCATGTTGTTTCGGTTGAAATGCAGGACGGTAAAATAGCCGCCGTAACTTCAAAAAATATATACACCGGCGTCTTAAAGCGTTATCATGGAAAGCTTTTTGCCGACTGCACCGGTGACGCTGTGCTTGCGAGACTTGGCGGCGCCGAGGTTATGTACGGAAGGGAATCGGCAGGCGAATACGGCGAGGAGCTTGCTCCCGAAAAGGCGGATAATATGGTAATGGGTATGACTATTACCTGGTTTTCCGAAGAATCCGAGGATATACAGGATTTCCCGGATATCGACTGGGGTATTGAGTTTGACGAAAAGCGCTGTTACCGTGTGTTTGAGGGAGACTGGGAATGGGAAGTGGGTCAATTCCGCGATATGGCGGATGAAACCGAATATATAAGAGATTACTCGCTTATGACAATTTTCGGAAACTGGTCGTTTCTCAAAAACAGATGCAAGGATAAGGAAAAGTGGTCGCACAGAACGCTCGGGTGGGTCTCGCCGTTCGGAGGCAAGCGCGAAAGCTACCGTGTAAAGGGTGATTTGGTGCTTACCGAAAATGATATTGAGCGGCATATTCCGTATGAAGACGGTACGGCTTCTCTCACTTGGGATATCGACATACATTATCCAGAGCCGCGCAATATGCAGATGTTTCCGGAGCCGTTCCGTTCCTGCGCGATACACAGGGGTATAGTAAAGCACTATCCCGTGCCGTACCGCTGCCTTTATTCAAAGGATATAACTAATCTTTTTCTGGGCGGAAGAATAGTAAGCACCACGCATGTTGCGTTAGCGTGCGTCCGCGTTATGAGAACCTTGGGCGCATTGGGAGAGGTCGCCGGCTTGGCGGCGGGAATATGTATAAAAGAGGGCTGTATGCCGCGCGATATATATACAGCGCATTTTGACAAGCTTAAAGCGCTTATGGAGCGGGGTGTTGTCATAACCCCCCAGCATGCATATTACAGCGGCGACTATGAAACGCTTGCTTTTAAGGAGTGCAATACTTTTAAAACCTATCCGGTGGTTTCGCTCCCGCTTGACGATAAGGAGTGGATGTGGCGAATAAACCATTCCGGAATAAATTTCCGCGGGAAAGATCGCTGGAAAGGAATAGAAGAACGCGATACTCTTACGCAGGAGGAAAAGGAGATAGCCGAAAGATTCCGTAAATCGCCTAAAATATCATAAGGAGAAAAAATAATGATAAAACGTATTTTTGCGGTTGCCGCTGTAACGCTTTCAATAACGCTTTCTTATGTTTGTATGTGCTTTACCGCTTCGGCTGAAGAGGGCGAGGCAACCTGGACGCTTAATAATACTCATTATACAGTCGGCACTCTAAAAGAAGGGCTTGAAGCAATGACCGGTTCCGACAGCGGCATTATGATGCTGAACAGTGATTTTACTGTTTCAGAGACGCTGGATTTTTCAGACGGAACCTGCATAATCGATCTTGACGGTCATACGCTGAAGCTTGAATCCTCGGGTCTTAATATCGGGGAGGAGGCTGCAGTGAGTATAGTCGACGGGAAGGGCACAGGTTCAATAATTATGGAAAATCAGGATGAGGGCGGCTTTGTCTTTAATGTCCTCGGCACTCTTAATTTCCAGTCGGGAAAAATAGTGGCGGAAAGCGATAAGCCTGTTGCCGTTAAATCAACCGGTACACTTGTAATAGGCAGCGATTCCGCTGAAAATGCCGCCGAAATCGGCAGGGTTGAGATTAACGGCGGCGAGCTTCGGCTTATCGGCAGTAAGGGAGTTACACACAAAATTTCCGGAATCAAAATAGCGGAACAAAGCAATGTTACCCTTGACTGTGCGGTTACTGTCAATTCGTATGACGCGACTTCAGAAATAAAGGCAGGATATGAGAGCCGTAATGAGCTTTTAATCGTTGATGTTTCGGAAAAGGCGGCCGTAACGGCGGCTGAGAGCGGAACGTATAAGGGTCATACAATATCTGCGGCGGAAATAATGGGTATTGATGATAATATGTACGACCAGACGCTGTATAGTGTTATAACCGCTGCCGCAGCCGTTATTCTCATAGCGCTCATATGGGTATTAACCGTTATTGTATTAAAAAAGAGAAAAAAGCGGTCGGGCTGAAAGGTAAAATTTTACCGTGTACTTACTAATTCTGCAATTTAGAGTACACGGTTTTTCATACTGTCAGAGTAAGCCGGACTTAAGAGATTGAAAAAGGCAATTAAGTATCTCCTGTGCTCGAAGACCGAAAACTCAGGATTTCCTCGTTAAATATTCTGCCTTAAAATATCGTTGGCTGAAAGATATTCCGAAAAGCTTGCTTTAAGTTTTACGCGGGATTTAAGCTCTACCGAGTTAAAAAGCTTACGCGTATAGTATTTTACGGAATCAACGCTTATGCCCATATCTTCCGCGATTTCCTCATAGCTGTTGAACTTAAGAATGTCAGCAAGCATTCTGAACTCATATGCACTGCATATTTGCAGCAGATGTTCAATATTCTGCAGATTCTGAAAATCTTCGTCTGCGGTTATATGTATAATTGGGTTGTCAAACGTTATCACCGGCTTTTCAAACGATCCTATTGTCGAGGGGAAAAGCAGTTTTTTGCGGTTGAACGGCTTCATCCGGGTCGAGGCGCCGATTTTAAGCTCATGCCGGATGCTGTAATGTCCGGCGACACCGTCGCCTTTGCCGGAATGCATATGGATTTCAAGAATCTTTTGAGCCATAATATAATTACGGTCGGAAAATGATGTAACGGAGATCGGATAATATTTTCCGAGCATAGAGCTTTCCAGGCTGATGATAAACAGCTTTTTCAAAAGCGATTCATCGTTTTTCTTAAGGCGGTTTATAAGATATACGGCAATCATGTCGTTAGGACAGATAACAGCCTCAAAGGAGTATATATGCCTGAAAAAAGAGCGGAAGCACATATCAAGCGTATCATAAAGCGGGAAAACCTGCTCCCCGTTGCATTGCAGCCATGGCATATATTCAACTATTGTGTTTGCAATCAGAACATGGTTTTCAAGGCTGCGGTTTATTCCGAAAACAGCTACGTTTTGTATATTATACTCTTCAAGATATGTGAATATTTCAGAAAGCGTTGTCAGCCAGTCATAGGATACCGAGCTGAAAACGCTGCGGTACTCCGGAAGTCTGTTGCAGTCGGCTATTATCAGATTAACGCCGTACCGTAGATTTAATTTAATTGTTTGAAAGGCGAATTTGCTTGTCGCGGCGAAAAGAACGGCGCTGCCTCCGTTTTGCTTCAGCAGCTCCGCCGCTTCTCCGAGTGAGGACGCTTCCCGGCAAATTATCCGTTTCTTCTGGCACAGCCGGCGCAAAAGGCTTACCTTATGCATGCATATGGCGTCATTTTTAAATAAAGGGTCAGTTATTATGCAAAGCATATGTAAATCCTCCGATTTTATCTAAAATTGTATAAATGATTAATCAAATCTGATTATAATATTAAAACGCTTGTTTTTTTGCCGAAAAATAATCAAAATGCACAAAAAAAAACTAAACGATAAAAAAAGCGGCAAAGCCAAATGTAATTTTGTTGCTTTTCAGCACAGCAAATAAATGATATGATAAATTATATAGATAAACATTAAAAAAAAAGAAATTTTGATTAAACATTACAACACAGGTACAGGGGCTGTAAAAAAATTAAATATTCTTTTGTGAATTAATTTTAACACATCATACTATGTTTGTCCAGCGAAACAATTCCGCGGTACCGCGGTAAAAAAATAAAAAAGGAGAATCTGTATGCAAAGCAAAAATATGCTTCTGAAAAAGGCTGCCGGCTTGTTTACGGTATTTATGCTGTTTCTGTCGGTATGCTACGTTCCTGTAACAGGAACGGCTCCTGTTGAAGAAACACAGCTGCCGCTTTATACCTTTGATTTCGATACCGACGGCTTAAGGGTTGAGGCCACGGTTGACGGAACCTTGACTTCGGGCGCCTCATACCGTCTTATAGACGTTTCGGCGAATGACGGAGTCGGCAGAGCGCTCAGAATCAGCCTTTCAAATGACGCCAACCGCGCGATTGCCTTCAACAACGGCAGCGAATGGCTTACGTTATCAAACGGCAAATATTACATAACATATGATTATATGATTGAGCAAAACCGTGATTCCGGCAATTCAAGCTTAAAATTTATAAAAATTACGGATAAAAGCTCTTTTTCCGCTTATTTAGGCTCCCAGGGCACTCCTGTCGGGGAGGATCTGATTGATTTTGACGCGGAAAAGAACGTATGGCATTCTGCCGCTGTTACCTTAAGGCTTACGGATATATCAACCTGCTATTTCGGTCTGCGCGCTCAGCTTAAGGACACGGTATATATTGATAATATCCGTATTTATTCCTGCGTGGATGACCAGCCGGCGGTATATGACTTTGATTCTCATGATTTTCTTGACGGAATCGCACAAAATGACAGCAGCAATATTACGGACGGGTTAAGCGGAGAATATTATAACGGCGACGATTCCTTTGTCCTTATTGAAAACTGCAGCAACGGCGGAGTTAATGCGGGAGAGCATTATTCCAGCAACTCGCGTTTTTCAAACGTTGTAAGCGTTGAAAGCGGCAGGAGCCGTTCAAACACCTCTGATCTCGCGGTTGGCGACGACGACGGAATCACTGCCGGTACTGCCGGAAACGCGTATTATTACAGCAATTCAGAGCAATATCCCGGTCTTAGCGGTTCGGGGCATAATAACGTTCTGCGTTTGGGTCTTAACGAATACGCGGGCGCAAAATCAGACGTAAGCCGTACGGTTTTGCTTAATAACGGAAGCAAGCCGCTTTCGTTAAGCGCGGGAAATTATAAAATTTCCTTTGATTATTATGTGGCGGGCAGCGCGTCTGAGCAGAATACCAAGCTTTGGCTCACGCATAATGTGAATAACGCTGTTTATACTGACGGAAAGTATTATGTCTCGTCTTCAAGTATTGCCGATGTACGTGTGTTTGATATAAATAACGGTATTACGACTGATGCCGGTCAATGGATACATAGGGAATACAACGTTACTTATGAAGAGGACGCGGATAATATAGGCTTTTTGGTCAGTTCGCTCAGAAGTGAGGCGGGCACCCGTGCGGCAGAGGTGTTTCTTGATAATATTTCCGTGATAAAAATTGACGATCCCGGAGAAAATACATGGAATTTTGATTTCGGTGTTAACGCCGCGGACGGTTCTGTAAATACCGGCGGCGGAGGAACATATGCGGTAGGCTCCTGCGACGCCGCGGCGGAGGGGACTGACGGCAACGTATTGAAATTCGGACATACGGCGGCGTATCACGGCGATGAAAGGAGCGTTGCGTTTCTTTCAGACGGAAGCGCCAAGCACCTGGAATCCGGAGTGTATAATATTACTTTCCGTTATCTTTTCACAAAGATAGAAGGAGACGCGACCTATAAGGAGCAGCTCAACTCAGGCTATATTTCCGATACGACAGGGCGTATTTACTTCGGCGGGATTAACGATTATGAGAATTTCAGAGGTACGGTGTCAGGTCAGCTGACCGCTCTGCTGGAAATTCAGGAAAGCAGTCTTACCTCCGGTAAGACGGAAGGCGTGTGGTATACCTATACCGACCGGATTAAAGTGTCCGACGAAAACGGAATTTACTTCGGATTAAGCTCGCGTCTGCTGCGGAATACTATGTATTTTGACGATATTACGGTCGAAGCCGTTGACGGAGATATATTTGATTTTGATACGGGAAGTAACCGCAATATGACCGCTTTATATGACAGCGGCAAGCTTATAGGCGGCAGCGGAATTTATACGATTGCCGGTACTGAAACAGAACAGGGACGGGTGCTGAAGGCTCCGGCTGATTTGAACGCCTACAACGGCGAAAAAAGATCAATTATATTTAATGACGGTTCCGCGCCGGCAAGATATTCAAGAGGTCTTTACGAGGTGACATTCAAATACAGGTATGACCTGAACAGTCAGCCAGTCAATGCGGAATCGTGGCAGAATAATACCGCGGGCATAAATTTTGTAAATTTAGATGAGGCTTCGATCGGCACAAGCAATTATGCGAGCTGGCAGACAAAAATACTGACAGGCATCAGCGGAAGTGAGCTTAACGGCGACGGCGCCTGGCATGAAATTACAAAAAGCTTCTATATGGATATAGATAACGGCATATTGGGGCTTGAAGCTGAATATCTGCGCGGAGTTTTTGAAATCGACGATATTATAATCAGAAAAACACAATGCGATTACGAAAAGATACTTTCTGATGATACTTATACCGTTGAAGGCGACATTATTAAAATGCCGGGCTCCTATATATGGATAAGCGAATTCCTTGACACGGTGAATTACGGCAACCGAATGACCGTTAAAAATTCAGACGGAATAATAATTGAGGATAAGGATCAGCCTATCGCTACCGGATATATTGTAGAGCTCAGCTTTTATGATATAATAACCGGTCAGACTGTTGTTACAGACCGAAAATACGTTGCCGTGCCGAACGACCTTGACGGCAACGGTATTATGAATATCCTCGATTTAATAAGGCTAAAAAAGCTTGCCGCAAAGGACGGAGCGGTTGTGAACGATGAATTTGCTCAGAAGGGGCTTTATGAAGCGGTGATAGGCGGCGAAGCAAATGCCGATGCTGTCGCAAAGTTTAATACGGCTCTGCTTAATGCTCCCTCAAATCAACACAATGTGACCGTATCCGGAAACGGAATTTCCGGATATGTCATAGTAAAGCCGGAAAGCTGCTCGCCGCTCTGGAGCGAGCAGGTTACAAGGCTTGCGCGCACGATAAAAAAATATACCGGCTACGGTATACCGATTGTTACCGATACTGCGGTTGAGGGCGGTAAAATCATAATAAACGCACCCGACGCGGATGAAATTTCCTCCGGTTTTAAATTATCTGCGGAGGGCATTAACCTTGTTGTCGACGGCGCCGATGACTCCTCTATACTGGCGGCTTTAAATTATATTACGGCTGCAATAGAAAACGGAGGCGCTAACCTCGGCAATTACACAGGCGAGGTGACGGACCTTCCGTATACTCTTGTGTATTCCGATGAATTCAACGGAAATGCTCTTGATGCAAGCGTATGGGGAAACTATACCGCAAACCCCGAAACACGGCTGTCTGTTTTTCAGATATACGATGAAGCCACGGGTCAATACATAACCTCTTCACAGGCGAGTGAAATTACCGACCATAAGGTTTTGCAGCTGGACGCGGAGGGCGTTAGCGTTGCTGACGGCAATCTTAATATATCGGTTTCATGTTCAGATCCCGATAATTACAAGACCGCCACTTATACAACGCATCAGCCTGTAACAGAGAACAGGCTTAACTTCCGCTACGGTCTTCTTGAAATCCGCGCAAATCTTCCTGCATTCCCGGCTACAACTGCCCTCTGGACTACGGGAAGCGGACTGGAGATCGATCTTGTTGAAGGATCGCAGAAAAGCGACGGCAGCTTTGGATACAGGTTTGCGGCAAATGTTCATATGCCTGCGCCTGACGGCGGCAGAAGAGTGGCTCATTCCTACGAACGCTATTCCGACCGTATATATACAACCGATGTCGACCTTACCGCTGACTATCATATTTACTCTGTGATGTGGACGCCGGATATTATGAAGTTTGCAGTTGACGGAAATGTTTTCTGGACGCTTGATATGAACGAGTTTGATCCCGCCGGAGAGCTTGCCGATAAAACACAGTTTATTCTTATGGGAGCCAGTTATTGCTCCTCCGTTGACGGCGACACGATGTCACCGTATATTAACGGCGCATACGCAATAAATCAGTGGGTGGACAGCGGTAATACAATGCCGTCGGAAACCAGCCTTATGATTGACTATGTAAGGCTTTATCAGGATAACTCAATAAGCGGAAATTACTTTAAAATAAATTAATTCCTTTATTAATCAGATTGTAATATAATAAAAAAGAAAGAATTAAATTTCACGGCAAAATATTTAGCGAGGTATAGATGTGATGACGAGCCGATTATACGGAAAAATAGCCGCTGCGTTTCTTTCCGCCGTAATTGCGGCGGGTTGTTTACTGCCTGTATCAGCGGAAAATGAGGAAAATCAGAAAAACGGAACGGCCGTTTTGCCAAACGCGGATGAAAGCGGCTATACCGAATATTTAAGCTCGGCGTACGAGGCTTACCGCGGCAATGATATTTTACTTTCCGGCGCTGATTTCACTTCGGAGGAAGGAAGCGGCGCCCGTACTGAAACGGCGCCGGGAGAGAATGATATTTTGATTTGGGAAAGTACTGCCGGAACGGTAAGCTACAGCTTTGATGTTCCGCAGAACGCTTCCTATAACATTTCTCTGACCTACCTGCCTCTTGAGGAAAGTACAATTAAGCCTGCCATAGGGGTAAGGATTGACGGTGAGTATCCGTTTGAAAGCTGTGACAGAATAGGACTCGAGCGTTTTTGGACCGACGCTGATGACCAAAAGCATACCGACAGCGTCGGAAACGAGTATTCGCCGGAGCAGAAGTCATATGAAAATTTTATTACACGGTCTCTGACTGATGAGAACGGTATTATAACAAAACCGTATGTTTTTTCTCTGACCGCCGGAACGCACGTTTTAACGATTGAAGCGCCGTCACAAGGCATTTCGATTGCTTCTGTTGCGCTTACCGCTCCGTCCGTGCCGCTTTCATACGACGATATTTCAAAAACATATCCGTCATATGAAAAATATTCGGCCGACCCGATTATTATAGAGGGTGAGGATGCGGTACTTAAGAACTCTGCTTCACTTACTGCGAAGTGTGAAAACGCCTCCGCGCTTGTAACGCCGTCAAGCGCCACGCTTTCCGTTTTAAATTACATTGGCGGTACGACCTGGAAGTCTCCGGGAACGGCGCTTGTCTGGGAGTTTGACGCACCGGAAGACGGACTTTACAAAATAGGCTTCAGCTTTAAACAAAGTGATATTACAAACGGTTATTCTTACAGGCAGCTTAAAATAGACGGTAAAGTACCGTTTGACGAAGCTTACACCGTTAAATTCGGATATTCCACCTCATGGGAATTTGAGGCTTTTGACAATGGAGCAGGCGAGCCGTATCTTATTTATCTTACAAAGGGACGGCATACCGTCTCGCTTACCGCGACTTTGGGTGAAATGTCAGAGTATTATACGGCGCTCCAAGAGCTTGTTCTTAAGATAAGTGAGCTTTATCTTGATATTATAATGATTACCGGCGAAAGCCCCGACGCTAACAGGGACTATGATTTATTTAAGCAGATACCCGGCTTTAATGAAACTTTAGAGGAAATAGAGAGCGGACTTAATGCTCTCGGAGAAAAAATGGAATCAACAACTTCCGGCGGCGGAAGTCAGTATATTTCAAATCTGAATTCTATGGCGCGGATTTTGCGCTCCATGAGGGATAATCCCTATACAGCGCAAAGATTTCTTTCGGATTATTATACTCAGTATACCAATCTCGGAACAATGCTGTCCGATATGATAAATATGCCGCTTAAGCTTGATCAGATACGCATTGCGGCGCCGGACGGGGAATTTGAAAATAAAACCGCCGGATTCTTCGCCAGGACTGCGTTCGGCATAAAGCGCTTCGCGGCGTCATTTGTAAAAAAATACAGTCAGGTTTCGGCTGCGGACGACGGAGAAGACCAACTGACGATATGGTGCAATTGGGGCAGAGATCAGGCGATGGTGCTCAGCAGTCTTATTCAGCAATCCTTTACCGCAAATACCGGTATAAACGTTAATCTTGAGCTTACAAACGCGAGCCTCATAAAAGGTATTATTTCTAATACCCAGCCGGATCTGCAGCTGCATATGTCGCGTACGGAGCCTGTAAATCTTGCGATGCGCGGCGCACTCTACGATCTTTCCAATTTTGATGATTATGAGGATGTAATGAAGCGCTTCGGTGACTCTGCCGGTGTACCCTATGAGTATAACGGCGGTCATTACGCTTTGCCGGATACGCAGAATTTTTATATAATGTTTTACCGCTCGGATATTTTGAATGAGCTTGGCATTGCGGTTCCCGAAACCTGGGATGAGTTTCTAAAGGCTTCCGCAAGCATTCTGAGAAACAATATGACCGTTTATCTTCCGTATACGGAGATAGTTTCAACCACTACGGTCAATACCGGAGTCGGAGGTCTTAATCTTTTTGCAAGCATTATGCAGCAGTACGGTATAGGAATGTATAATGACGGGTGCACAAAATGCAGCCTTGAAGATCCATTGTCTCTTTCGGCGTTCAGCTTTTGGACAGAAATGTATACAAAGTACAAGGTGCCTACAACACAGAACTTTTATAATCGCTTCAAGGTGGGAACCTGTCCCATAGGCATTGAGGTTTATACGCAGTATACACAGCTTGACCAGGCTGCGCCGGAAATTGACGGCTGCTGGGGAATCGCATTGGTTCCCGGTGTGAAAAACAGCGACGGAACAATCAACCGTTCTGTTTCCGGCTCAGGAACAGGCTGTGCTATACTTGCCAAAAGCGAACGCAAGGAAAAAGCCTGGGAGTTTCTTAAATGGTGGACAAGTGCGGAAACACAGCTTGCCTATAATAATGGGGTTGAATCTATACTCGGAACTATTTCACGCACAAGCACTTCAAATCTGGAGGCGTTCAGCGCGATGTCCTGGGACAGTGACGATCTGAAAATATTGCTTGAACAGCGTGAGGAGATTGTTGAAGTTCCCGAAGTTCCCGGAAGCTACTATGTTGCGCGTGCGGTTGACCAGGCGTTTTGGTCTGTGGTTAACGGGCAGAGCAACGAAAAGGACGCCCTTATAAAATGGGGCGAGATCGCAAATAACGAAATAGCCAGAAAAATACGTCAGTACAGTTGACGTGCAGCGGCGGAATGGAGATTTTTATGAATAAATCGGGTGCAAAAAGAAACCGATTAAAAAACAGAAACGCAGAATATTATATTTTGCTTGCGCCGTTTGCAGCGTTTTTCTTCCTGTTTATGGTTCTTCCGGTGCTTTCTTCAATTGTGTTGAGCTTTTTTGATTACGATATGGTGAGTCTTCCTGAATTTTCGGGAATTGAAAACTACGCCAGAATGTTTATTGATGATGAGACGTTTCCCGTAGTTGTAAAAAACACGCTGCTTTTTGCGATAATAACCGGTCCTGTCGGATTTTTGCTTTCCTTCGTGCTGGCATGGTTTATTAACGAGTTCAGTCCCTTTGTACGTACGGTTCTGTCATTTTTGTTTTACTGTCCGGCGCTTATCGGAAACGGACTTTTTATCTGGCAGATTGCTTTCTCAAGCGACAGCTACGGATATATGAACAGTCTGCTTCTTTCTTGGGGATTTATAGACGAACCCATAGCCTGGCTGCGGAACAGCTCATATATCGTACCGGTTATCATATTGGTTCAGCTTTGGCAAAGCATGGGCGTTTCGTTTCTTGCCAACATATCGGGGCTTCAGAATATTAACGGAGATATGTTCGAGGCGGGAGCTATCGACGGAATAAGAAACCGCTGGCAGGAGCTTTGGTACATAACGCTGCCGTCAATGAAGGATATGCTGCTTTTCAGTGCGGTAATGCAGATAGCGAGCAGTTTTTCAATCAGTACTATTGCTGTGAATCTCGCGGGGTATCCCAGCGTGGGCAACTCGGCGGATACGCTTGTTTCGCATATCGGCGATGTCGGTACGGTGAAATATGAAATGGGCTATGCGTCAGCATTGTCGGTATTTTTGTTTTTGCTTATGGTGGTTACAAGAAAGCTTATTGTCAAGCTGCTTGATACGGCGGGAAAGTAGGTGCGGCAGAATGAGTAACAAAAAACTTACCGCTATAAATTCCGGCAGTAAGAATAAACCGGCTCTAAAAGCCTCAGGAAGATCGCAGGTTAAAAGATATACGCGTTCAAAAGCCGGCAACTTCTTTTATGTTCTCTTTTTAATCCTTTTCGGGTCGTTTTCGGTTTTGCCGCTTATATACTGTATAGTTACGGCGTTTAAGCCGCTTGAGGAGCTGCTTGTGTATCCGCCTAAGCTTTACGTTGTAAATCCTACGCTTCAGAACTTTATGGCGCTGCCGGATCTTCTCTCAAATCTTAAGATCCCGCTTTCAAGGTATATCTTTAACAGCTTTTTCGTAACGGTTATAACAACGATTCTTTATGTTTTCATTGCGGCGATGGCGGCTTTTACGCTTGCCAAATCAAAGATAAGAGCAAGAAGGGTGTTTTTTCTTGTGGTGCAGCTTGCGCTGCTTTTCAACGGGACAACACTTTCAGTGCCGCTGTATCTTATATATTCATGGCTAGGAATAATAGATACATATTGGGTAATGATTCTTCCGTACATCGCATCTACAATGGGCGTTTTCCTTATGAAACAGTATATGGAGAGCGCTCTGCCTGACGCGCTTATGGAGGCGGCGGAAATTGACGGAGCGGGTCCGGTAAGGATATTTTTTGAAATTGCGATGCCGATAGTAAAGCCCTGCTGGCTTACATTAACTATGTTCGGCTTCAGGGATGTCTGGGCCGCTATTCCGGACGGCACGGTTTTCAATGAAGCCTTAAAAACCCTTCCTACCATAATGTCTCAGGTTACGGCCGGAGGTATCGCGCGTTCTGGCAGCGCAATGGCGGTAACCGTTATTATGATGGTGCCTCCGATTCTTGTTTATCTTGTTTCTCAGAGCAATGTTATTGAGGCTATGAGCAGCGCGGGAATAAAGGAATAAGGAGTATGCAGTGTGAGTATTAAAAAAAATATAAAAAATATTTTCTGTGCAGCTCTTGCGTCAGCACTTGCCGGAACGTTTACAGCAAGCGCGGCGACGATTTATTCCGAGCATGGCGGCATACCGTATGAGACTTATACATATGTTGAAACCGATTCCGTACTTACAGCTGTATATACCAAACCGATGTACGAGATTTCCGCTGTTTTGGACAGCAGTCATCTGGGCATTGAAAAGCTTACGTCTGTTGCCGATGTTTCTGCGTCATCAGATAAGCTGTTTTTACTGGATTCCGAGCAGTCAAGACTTGTAATTCTGAACAATGATTACTCATTGTTTGCCGATTACAAGGGTATTTCCGGCGAGGATTTTACCGGCGCTCAGGGCGTTTTCGCGGCAGACAGCGCTGTATATATAGCGGATACCGAGCATGCGCGCGTACTTGTATGCGATTATTCCGGCAGGCTTGTAAAAGAGATTCTTCTGCCGGATTCCCCGCTTATTCCCGATGATTTCAGGTTTCGGCCAATCAAAATTGCAGTAGATTCGGAAGGCTATGTTTACGTACTCAGCGAGGGCTCGTATTACGGAGCGATTCTTTATTCTCCGGAAGGTGAATTTTTGGGCTTTTACGGCTCAAATACCGTTGCCTCCACTCTTACCACAAAGCTTCTATCTTTGTGGGAGAGACTTACTACTACTAACGAAAAGCGTGCCAATCAGGTGAGCCGCCTGCCGTATCAGTTCACGGATATGTATGTTGACTCTGATGGCTTTATTTATACTTCAACCGGAAAAACCGAAAGCGCTCAGATTCAGACCGGAGTTATAAGGATGCTCAGCCCGTCCGGTACAAATATTTTGGATTCGGATGAGGTCGTTTTCGGAGAGCAGCAGCTGGCAAGCAGCGGAAACGCCGGATACAACATACCTGCGCAGAGTCTTGACGGTTTGTGTGTGGACGGAAACGGATATATTTATACATTTGACGTTACTTACGGCAAAATATATGTTTATGATAATGAATGCAATATGCTCAACGCTTTCGGCGGAGGTTTAAGCTTCGGAAAGCAGAAGGGTACATTCAGGCAGATTTCGGCAATCGATATTTTCGGTGATGATGTTGTTGTTTCCGACAGTGTCAAAAATTCACTCACTGTTTTCCGTCTTACCGAATACGGAAGCATGCTTAAGCAGGCGCAGAGTCTTACGCTGTCCGGCGATTACGTCAAGGCCAAAGAGCTTTGGCAGCAGGTTTATGCGCAGGATCGCAACTGTCAGCTTGCGCTTGTAGGTCTGGCAAAGGCGGAATACGCCGAAGGCAATTATCAGGCGGCGATGGAATATTCCGAAATGGGCTATGACCGGGATACGTATTCAGAGGCTTTTCAGCGTGTCCGCAAGGAATATCTTCATAATAACTTTACCTGGATTGCGATAATAGCCGTTACCGTTATAGCTGCCGCCGGGGCTCTTTTGTACGTTAAGAAGAAAAAAGAAATTGTTGTAATAAAAAAACGTGAAACATATCTCTATCTAAGGTCAGTGCCGCATCCGGCAGCCGTATTTACGGAACTCAAGCAAAAGGGCGGATGGTCGGTAAAATGGGCGGTAATCTCGCTGCTGCTTTTCTATATTTCCGAAGCGGTAAAGTCCATGTTCGGAAGTTTTATATTTGTTTCGTCATCCGCCGGTTCCTTAAATTCAATAATACTTTTTGTTAAAACCTTTGGCTTAGTGCTTTTGTGGACGGTTGTCAACTGGGCGGTCTGCACGCTGTTTTCCGGAATCGGAAAGCTTAAAGAAATATTCTGCGTTGCGGCTTATGCGCTTTTACCGATGATAGCCGGCAATGTAATCTATACGGTGCTTACGCACTTTTTTGTTCCGAGCGAGGTTGCTTTCCTTTCGGTGCTTATGACGGTGCTTGGGATTTACACGATATTTATAATAATTGTCGGCACAATTATAATCCATGATTTTTCTTTCGGCAGATTTATCGGAACAACGCTGCTTACCTTCCTTGGTATAGCTATTATCATATTTGTTTTTGTTATTATAGTAATTCTGGTTCAACAGCTTGCGGCGTTTTTCGCAACCGTTTATCAGGAGTTTATATACAGATAGGAGACGAAGCTGTTATGCGTAAAATATTATCCTTAATAATTTGTTTGCTTGCTGTCCTTTCTGTCTGCGGCTGCGGAAACAAAACCGCAAAAATCAGTCCAAAGAAGTACGATGAAAATTTCAGCGCGGATATACCTGCTGCTGATATTATCGCTGCGGAAAACGAGCGTTTTGTTCTTAAGTGGGATTCGCAGAACGAGCGAGTTGTTTTACTTGATAAGGAACGCGATATATCATGGAGCTATACTCCTTTGAAAGCTCAGGAAAAGCGTGTTGACGCTGACGGAAATGAGCTTAATAACCACCCTCAGCTTGAATCGCCTATATTGGTAACATACTATGACCCCGAACAGGCGGTTACCGACACGGCAATTTCCTCAAATGCATCTATGCGAAAACGAACCTATGCTGTAAACAGCATAGAAAACGGACTTAGTATAGTGTTTGCGTTTGAAAAAGAGAGAATAAGCGTTACTGTTGATTTTATTCTGAGAAACGACAGTATTGCGGTAACGGTTGACCCGAATAAGATTACCGAGGACAAAAATACAGTTATATCTGTTGCCGTGGCTCCTTTTTTCTGTTCCGTCCAAAATAAAACCGAAGACAGCTATCTGTTTTTTCCTTCGGGAAGCGGCGCTCTGATATATGCCGATTATGATTCGGATGACGTAAATATAATATCCGAAGAGGTTTTCGGAACAGACGCGAGACGACCGGAAGATGACGTTATAAAAACAATTACATCAAATGTAAGGCTTCCCGTTTACGGCGCCAAGGACGGAGAAAGGGCGGTTGCCGCGATTATAGAGAAAAACGCGGGCGCGGCGGTAATCAACGCTAATGTCGGCAACGCCACTATCGGATACTCTGCGGTATATGCGACTTTTTACGTGCGCAGCTACGAGCTTGTACTGACAAATAACAATAGCGGGCAGAGGATGAAATATTCGGAAGAGATGACCACGGAGCCGATGACAATCGGATTTTATCCGCTGTATGATCAAGACGCCGATTATGTCGGCATGGCCGAGTGCTACAGAAGCTTTCTGTCAGAGGATAATTTGATGAGTTCCCCGGAAGAGGAAACACTCGTAAATTTGAAGCTTTTAGGCGCCGCGGAATATACCAAATCCTTTTTGGGCATTCCTTACACCGCCTTGAAAGCGGTTACTACGGTTGAAAACGCAAAAGAGATTGTCTCCGAAGTAAGTGACGCCGCCGGCGGCGGAATAAGCGCTCAGCTTTTCGGCTTCGGTTCGTCGGGTACGGATTTGGGCGCTCTCGGCGGAAATTTCAAATTATCCGGCTTATTAGGCGATAAAGACAGCCTTAGTGAGCTTTCGGCATTTTGCCGCGATAATGATATTTCCTTATATATGGATTTTGACCTTCTTCAATATTCAAAATCTTCCGGATTTGCAAAAATCAACGGTGACTCAGCGCTTGGAACGACCGGTCGGCGGATTACTCTTTACAAGTATTTTAAATGGTCCGGCTCACGCGATATGTCTTCAAAAGGCTGGAACAATAAAAGTTCTTTTACGCTTATTTCCCGTTCCAAAATCGCGGATGCCGTTAAAAAAATGAGCGCCGCCGCTAAAGAATACGGGCTTATCGGAGTCAGTACCCAGTCTCTTTCAAGAATAGCATATTCTGATCATTCTTCGCAGACATATTACTCAAAAGGCGTCATTGATGCGCAGGTTTCACAGGAGCTTAAAAAAGTCAGGAACAGCGGACTGACCCTTCTTGTGGGCGACGCAAATTCTTACGCGGCGGCCAATTCCACAAGGATTACGGATGCGCCTACCGAGAGCTCTGCATACGATGATTTTGATGAAGATGTTCCGTTTTATCAGATTGTTTTCAAAGGTATTATTCCTATTTCTTCAACTCCTGTAAACCTCTCGGATAATACCGATAAAAAAATTCTTAAATGTATAGAATCCGGCTGTACAATGTCGTTTGTAGTATCGTATGATTATGATGTTGAATTAACAGAAACAGACAATATTCTTTATTATTCAAGCGACTACGTCGCTTTAAAGGACAGTATTGTTTCCGCGATAAACGATAACAGAGCTTATTTTGACGCCGTTAAGGACGCAAAAATTATTTCGCACCAAATTATGTCCGACGGTCTCAGAAAAACCGTCTTTGACAACGGATTAACGGTTTTTATAAATTATTCCGACGAAGTTGCATCAACTCCAATCGGTGTAGTCGATGCGTGCTCATATGTATTTGAAAAGGAAGTGAGATAACGCATGAAAAAAGCTGTAAAGCATCGCGGAATAGAAACGCTTAAGGCAAAATACGGGTTTCGTTTTGCTCTGCCGTGGTGTATTGGTGTAGTGATTTTCTTTTTTGTGCCGCTTATTCAGTCGGTTATATATGTTTTTTCAGATGTTTCCCTTGCGGCCGGCTCAATCGAAATTAATTTTGAGGGTCTGACTAATATAAAGGAAGTGCTTTTTACCGACGCAAATTATACGAATAATCTCGGCGGCGCAATAGGCAAATTTGCTTATTCGTTTCCTGTTATTATGATTTTGTCTCTCATTTTAGGCATACTTCTTAATCAGAAGTTTCACGGGAGAATTTTTTACCGCGCTCTGTATTTTTTGCCTGTTATAGTGGCAAGCGGCGTGGTCATGGAACTGATTTTTATGACAAGATCATCCGATATAGCGTCTATCGGAACAGACGCGTCGGTGCGTGACAATATGATAAGCGCCGCAACCGTTATCGACTGGTTGGGGCTTCCCGTTACGGTTTCAAGCTATCTGGACAATGTAATAAGTCAGATAATGAACCTTGTTTGGAGCTGCGGAGTTCAGATTATTTTGTGGATAGCCGGCATGCAGGCTATTCCCGATTTGCTTTATGAAGTGGCAAAGGTTGAGGGAGCCACAAAGTGGGAGGAGTTTTGGTTTATCACCTTTCCGATGCTTTCAAGGGTTACGGTTCTTGTCGCTGTTTATACAATGGTTGATCTTGTCACCGCGAAAACCGACCTTGTTATGGAGCAGGCATATCAGTATACTCAGCAGCAGTCTTACGGTACGGCTTCAGCCATGCTCTGGATATACTTTATTATAATCGGGCTGTTGACAGGCGCGCTGCTGCTTTGTTTCACCCGTTTCTGTGCAAAGCGTTGGGAGTAGGGAGGATTTAACAGATGTTTAAGTTGAAAAAAGACGATATTACGTTTACTCTGAACAGGTTAAAGCACAGACGGACTGTTTCGGCGCTTGCAACGGCTCTTTTCAGAATACTTATGCTTACCTCGATCGGTTACATAGTAATATACCCGCTGCTGTATATGATAGTCACATCCCTGCGTTCAACAGAGTCGTACAGCGACCCGGGCATAATCTGGCTTTTAAAGGATTATTGCTGGGAGAATTATGTTGACGCGTTCAGTGCCCTTAAGTTTCCGGAAGCTTTCAAAAACACTATTCTGGTTGAAATGGTAAGTGCATTTCTTGAAATTGTAAGCTGCTCTATTGTTGCATACGGTCTTGCCAGGTTTGAGTTCAGATCGAAAAAAATTATGATGGTTGTGCTTATTCTGACTATTGTAATTCCGACGCAGATGATAATAATTCCTCAGATGATTAACTTTTCGCAGCTGGATTTTTTCGGAATACTGGGACTGTTTAATAAGGCTACGGGTATCGATTTGAGGGTTAATGTTCTTGACACGCCGTTTTCATTTTATCTTCCGTCAATCTTCGGGATAGGTCTTAAATCAGGTATTATGATATTTATATATATTCAATTTTTCAAGGGGCTGCCCAAAGAGCTTGAGGAAGCGGCGTGGATTGACGGCGCGGGACCTGTAAAAACGTTTTTGCAGATAGCCGTCCCGTCGTCCGGCGTGGTTTTTCTGACGGTCACTATTTTCTCGGTGGTTTGGCACTGGAACGATTACTATCTCGCGGCGATGTTTATGACAAATAACCGTCCTCTTGCGCTGGCGCTCGCAAATCTGCCGTCGCAGCTTCCGACGCTGGGCTTCGGCTACAATCTTATGACAACGCGTGCGGGCTCTATTGTAATGGCTGCGTGCTTTATGTTTGTTGTGCCGATGCTTGTTATGTATATAATTCTTCAGGGCAAATTTGTAAAATCGATTGACCGTGTCGGAATCACCGGTTAGGTGAAATACACCAATCCACAGCATCTCGTGGCAGACGTGGTGGACGGAGCCTCCAAAACACATGTCAAGGACGATTTCGGTTTTGAAATGATTTGTCAGGGTAAATTTACAACCGCTCAGATAGACAGAAACACCTGGACTGAGGAAATGCTTGATATGCTGATAGACTGGATAAATACCGATCCGCGCGGAGAGGAATACCGCGGTCTTGACTGGTCGAAGGAATATGACCTCGCAAGAAACGGCAACCCGAACGATACTCATACGGTGCCGTAAAAGATTTAAAAGGAGGAAAAGCTAATGAAATACAAAGCGGTAAAGCCGCCGGAATGGTTTGCGAAGGGTTCAATTTATCAGATAAACCCGCGCACCTTTTCAAGAGAAGGAACCCTGCGGGCAATAATCGAAGCCCTTCCCGAATTGGCGGAGCTCGGCTTTAAAGTCGTTTATCTTTGTCCGATATTTGAAGAAGACGATTCAGCTGATCCTGCTTTCTGGAGCAGCCGTCAGAAAAAATCAAACACCGGCAATCCGAAAAATCCCTACAGAATCAATAATTTTTTTAAAATTGACCCGGAATACGGAAGCGCGGACGATTTGCGGGAACTGATAAGCAAATCTCACGAATTGGATATGAGGGTAATGTTGGACCTAGTATATTTGCATACCGGACCTAATGCCTCTATACTTAAAACGCATCCGGAATTTGCCTGCCAGGATAAAAACGGAAAAATAAAATGCAGCGAATGGAATTTTCCGCATCTTGATTTTAACTGCGGAGGACTTAAAGAATATTTATGGAGCAATATGGTTTATTATATCTCCGAATTTGACGTCGACGGCTTCCGCTGCGACTCCGGAGATCAAGTACCGCTGGATTTCTGGGAGGAAGGAAGAAGGCGGATAAGGTCGGTAAAGCCCGACGCGGTAATGCTCAACGAGGGAAGCCGTTGGAATTATCTGCTTCAGGCTTTTGACGCTACCTATTGCTTTGACTGGCATGAAACGATGTACGGCATTTTTTCCGGCAAATATACTGCCGAAAAGCTCCGCGAGGGTCATGAAAGCGTCGCGATGAAAGCTCCGTACGGTATGACCGCCGTACGCGATATAGACAATCACGATACAGTCACCGACTGGCCTGCGCGCACCGAGCTTGCCGCCGGACATGACGGTATGGAAATGATAGAAGTCATCAACTACTTGATTGACGGCATACCAATGGTATACGCCGGAAACGAAATCGCGGACGCCGCGAAATTAAGCCTCTTTGCCAATCGCTTTTATCCCGGCGAATATGAATTTACCGACCGTCCGGCACTGACCGGCAAGGAAAGCCTGCGCCGAAGAGAAATTATTAAAAAGCTCAACCAAATGAAAAAAAGCAGCGATATTCTTTGTTCCGGCGAAACGGTATGGCTGGACACCACATCTCCGGAAAGCGTAATCGCCTTCAAGCGAACGCTTGGCGCACGGCAAATTCTTTTTATCGGCAACACGGCCGCTTCACGGCTTTCCTGCACAGTCTGTTCCGATTTTCCGCTTAGGGAAGCGTCGGCGATTTTTGAAAGCAGGGAGAAAACCGAAATTCTGCCCGACGGAAGCTTCGTCCTTCCGTCTCACGGTTATATTGTTATGGAAATTTAATATTTCAGACGGCATTGACGAAGGCAAAGGAATTAAATATGTTTAAGCTTAACAATGTTCTGTCTATTATGGCAGACCAATCTTACAAGACTGGAAATCACTGAGCTGCCGGCGCCCCTATAACGCAGAGTAACTATATAATGTCTACTGAATAATAGAAAACTCAAAAAATCCGAAATATAAAAAGTGCTGTTTCAAAAAGTCAGGCAAA